>NZ_JAOBSQ010000059.1:0-202529 GCF_025246485.1 Acidovorax sp. K2F | reverse complement strand
TGCGCGATGGCAGCGCCGCTCGCGCTCAAAACAATCAGTGAAAGACTTAGGCCAAATTTATTCGTCATACCGATTACTCCACCACCGAGAACGCGTCGCCATTGTTGCTGGGGTCAACATATTTCCCGGTCTTGTCCTTTCCGAGAAACATCAACCGACGCAAGCGGATCGTGCCGCTGCCGGACCATTGATCGACGACCGTGATTCCCGATGCATCCTGAGACACATACAACGCCGCATGGTTGCCAGTGCCCTGGTTTGGGTACTTTCCGTTGACGAAGGTTGCGATGGCAGTGCCCTTTTTGAGCAGCATATTGCCTTTCACAGAGGCCCCTTCTCTCCAGAGCGATGAGGCTGGAGCTCTGGCGTAGTGCTTAACAAGTGCAACGCAGTGGTGCGTGCCCACGAGAGGTTGCTTGGCCAAGGACTCTGGGTTGTCGTAGATGTATGACATTCGTTTGGTGGCAAAGCCGCACAAACACACCTGTCAGGGCTCGTTCAGGCGTTTGGGGCGGCCGAATTCTAGGAGCGCCGCACAGCCGCACAGCCGCAAAACGTGACATCGGAAACCGCTTGTGTGCAGATATTGGTGGCCGCTTGCCTGTCTGCGACTTGCACGAGCCCTACTCTGCCTGCAGATACAACTCTGCCAATTCTTTCTGTGCGGCAGCGTCAATACCCAGCACGTCCACCAGATACGCCTGCAGCCCGCCAAAGTCGTTGTTCACCATGTGCAGGGCGGCATCCAGAAACTCTTCCTGAACACGCCACAGCACGCGCAGCACTTCTTCCGGCGCGTGGCTGCCCATGCCCGGTGGGCGCTGGTAGAGCGCGTTGGTGAGCAGGTAGTCGTGCATGACCACATCGCGCGGCACGCCCAGGGTCAGCAGGATGAGGGCGGCGGCAAAGCCGGTGCGGTCTTTGCCAGCGGTGCAATGGAACACGGTGGGTGCATCGCTGGCGAGCAGCAGGCGGAACAGCTCGGCAAAACGTGGGGCGTTGTCGTGCACAAAACCCCGGTAGGTGTCCTGCATCAGGCCCACGGCGTCTTGGGCGGTGAGCTGGCGGCCGGTGCGCTGCAGCTCCAGCGCGCGCTGCACCACGGTGGGTTCGATGTGCAACGGGTGGTAGGCCACGCCGGGCAGTGCGTAGGCATACGCGGCGCTTTCGGCCTGGCCGCGAAAGTCCACCGCGCGGGCCACGCCCAGGTCTGCCAGCAGGGCCTGGTCCTCGGGCGTCAGGCCCGCCAGGTGGTCAGAGCGGAAGATGCGGCGCCATTTCACCGGGCGGCCACCGTGGCCGGTGTAGCCGCCGAGGTCGCGGAAGTTGGTGGCGCCTGCGAGGTGGACGGACCGGGTGGGGGCTTGCTCTTGCTGCATGGTGCTTGGCACGGGTGAGTGGTGGGTGGGGATACGAAAGCAACAAGGATAGTCGGGCACTGCGGCAGCTGCATGTCGCACGGGTGGCTGGAGAACGTCGAGTACGACGGCTGACTGGCTGACCACCCACCCCGAAAGCCGCCACCTGCGCCACGTCGATATGCAGAATGTGGGTATGCAGCGCTTGGTGCCCGTCCCCTCCGATTTGCAGCCTTGGCTGATGGCTGCCGTGGTGGTCAATGCCCCGGCGGCGCTGGCGCAATCGCATTTCCCGGCCATGGTGTCGAGCATGCTGGTGGTGCGGCTGGCCGGGCAGGTGGTGTGCCGGGGCGCGCCCGTGCCGCAGTCAGCCTGGATGAGCGCCAGCACCACGGCCACGGTGTATGAACACAGCGGGCCGGTGCAGGCCGTGGGGCTGGTGCTGCAGCCTTCGGCAGCGGCGGCGCTGTTTGCCAGTGCGCGTGGAGTGGTGAACACGGTGCGGCCGCTGGCAGACTTGGTGGGCCCTGGGTGGGCGGAGGTGGAACACGCGGTGCGGGCAGCCGCGGACGATGGTGCGCGGCTGCAGGTGCTGTGCGACTTCATCCGCCAGTGGGTTGCGCCGCCATCGCCCTGCGAGGCGCGGCGGCAACAGGCGCTGGCTTTGCTACACGCGGCCAGCGACGATGCAAAAGACGCAGGCCAGCGTCTGGGCCTGAGCCAGCGGCAGTTTGAGCGGCGCTTTGTGGCGCATTGGGGCATGTCGCCCAAGCAGTTTCAGGTGATTGCACGGCTGAACAGCACGCTGGGCAACGCACTGGCCGCGCCCGGCGGCCCGGTGGTGGAACTGGCGGTGGACCAGGGCTACTACGACCAGTCGCACATGGCGCGTGATGTGCGCAGGCTGGCGGGCCACCCGCTACAGGCCCTCGTGCAGGGCAGCGGCAGCCCGGTCACCGAACACTGGCCCCTGCAGGTGGGCGCACAGGCGCAGCTGGGTCAGCCGCCGGAGGGATCAGCGTCTCTGCGCAGGCGTTGAGCCAGGTACAGCGGCATCACAAACGCGAGCCCGATACCAAAGCAGGCCGCGATGCAGGCCCAGCGCCACGCGCCCAGGCGGCGGTCGGCCGCCACCCAGGCTGAGAACGCCACGGCGGCCAGGTACACATCGCAGGTGATGCCGGTGGTGAGCGCATTGGCAAAGGCATCGCGCCAGAAAACATCGGGCATCACGCTGCCACCGCCCAGAAAGTACAGGGTGTTGAAGTACCAGGGGATGGCCAGACCCAGGGCGGCCAGCAGAACAAGAAAAACGCGCAGGGGTTGGTGGTGGTGCATCGGTGCATGAGGCCCCCAAAGAAAGAGAGAGGCCTGGGGTAGTGAATCAATGCACCGATTGAATCTGTGCAGCCCCCTCGCCGGCTAGGAAAAAAACGACATGCCCACCACAGGCCTGCACGCCATCAACAGCTGGCCGCCAGCCGCTTACTGCGCAGGCGGTAGCGACGTGACTGCCCCGTCCACCGACAGCTCCTGGCTGCCCTGGGGGCAGGGCTGGTCGGTGTAGGTAGTGCGGCCGTCCCGCACGCATTTGCGCGGCTGCGGCGCCACGGGCTGGGACGCGCCCGCCTTCGCCGGGCGGGCCTGCGCGGTAGTGGGGCGCTTGTCGGGTGGCAGGGATTCGGGCCCGGGGCGGGTGATCTTTTTCCAGGCCTGTTCGGTCCAGGGTCCGGCCTGGGGCAGCCACTGGTCGGCGGTCCACCACGCCGCTGCTGCGGCGGCCAGCAGCAGTGCGGCCAGAAGGGACCAGAGGGCTCGTTCGCGGGGGCTGCGCATGGGGTGGGCCTGCAGTGGGGTGGATGACCACCAAGCTTAAAACATCACAGTGCCCCACCCCACATCGTCACTGCTGCCTGCCTTGGGCCGCAGGGCGCCCGTAGCGCGCGGTGAGTGTGGCCTTGCCCAGGCTGTTGGCGTTGATCATGTAGCCCGCCAGCGCAGCGGTGGCGTCGGCAGGCAGGTCCAGGCGTGGCACCTTGAGTGCGTGCACCGCGAAGATGTAGCGGTGCGGCGGATCCCCCTCGGGCGGGCACGCCCCGCCCCAGGCGGCCACGCCGTAGTCGATGCGCACATGGCTGGCGCCTGCGGGCAGCTTGGCGCCGCCGGCAGCACCGGCGTCGGGCTGCAGCTCGGTGACGCTGGCGGGGATGTTCACCACCGACCAGTGCCACCAGCCCGAGCCTGTGGGGGCGTCAGGGTCATACGCGGTGACGGCAAAGCTCTGCGTGCCTGCAGGCGCACCGTTCCAGCGCAGCGCGGGCGACTGGTTCTCACCTGCGCAGCCGAATCCCTTGAACTCGAAACGCTGGGGCAAGGTGCCATCCGCCGCAAAGTCGGGGCTGCTGAGCGTGAACGCCTGGGCATGGGCAGCCAATGCCAGGCCGATGGTGACAAGCGCCGCGATGGAGGTAAAAGCGCGGCGGGGGCGTGAAAGTGGGTGGCTCATCCAAAAAGCTCCTTGCAGTAGCGGTGTGAAACAAGGACTTGATGGTGCGGTGTGCCACGCCTTCGCACTGGCCCGGCGGCATCAAAGGCTGTGCGCTGTGCGTCAGCCGAAGTAATCAGGGCCTCAGTTGCGAGGGCGGAAAGCCAAAACGCTCGCGGAAGGCCGCGCTGAAGCGGCTGTGCGACTCGTAGCCGCAGCGCGCTGCGATTTCGGACACTTGCAGCGTGGAGCTTTGCAGCAGAACCAGCCCCGTCTCCAGCCGCACATCGCGCAGGCACTGGCTTACGGTTTCGCCCTCTTGTGCCAGGCGGCGCTGCAGGGTGCTGGCGCTGGTGGCAAAGGCAGCGGCGATACGCTCCACCGTCCAGTCAGCCTGCGGGCTGGGGCCCACCAGACGGCGCACCCGGTCGGCCCAGCCCAGCTCGCCGGGCGGGGCGAAGACGATGCCTGCCTCGGCCAGCATCAGCAGCACCTCGAGCGCGCGGTGTTCGCGCAGCGCCTGCGAGCTGGCATCGCTCTCCAGCGCGGCGAGGGCACGCCGGTAACTGTCTTCAAATGCCGCATCGGCCGCCAGGCCCGCACAGCCCTGCACCGCAGGCACGGCCGCAAACTGGCCAAACTGGCGGTGAAACTGCTCCACCAGTTCGGGTGCAAAACACAGCAGTCGCGCCACATAGCGGCCTTGTGGGGCGGGGTCGTTGACCACCTCCCACTGCGCGCCACGCGGCAGCACAAACACCCGCCCGCTGGGATAGCGGTGCGCCCCGCCCGGTGTGACCAGGTGCTTGGTGCCAGAGACCACCCAGCCCACCGAATCCATGCGCACCGTGACAGTGTGGATGCGGTGGTGCACCGTGGTGGCAATCTGCAACGACAGTGCGGGTTCGACCATCAATCTCTCCCTTGCGGCTCACGTTCCATCATCCGCCCGGCCCCGTGCTGGTTCAAGACGGGCTGCGCGCGGTGGCAGCTTGCAGTCAGCGGGTGCGCTCCCGCGTCACGTTCACGTCGATATCGCCAAACACGGTCACGCCGCTCGCGCCCTGGGGCTGCTGCTGGCTGGCCGGGTCACTGGAGCGCGCGGAGCCTGTGGTGGTGCAACCCCCCAGTGCCCCCGCGATCACCAAGGCCACCAGCGCGGTGCGCCAAGTGTCTTGGGCGCACCGTGCGGGCGATGCGGTGTGTTCCGTGTGCAGCGGCTTCATCATTCGCCGCCCAGGTGGTTGCCCAGGATGCCCGCCAGCTCAAACATGCCCGCGCTGTCCTTGCCGAACACGGCGCGCAGCTTGTCGTCAGCGACGATGGTGCGCTTGTCCTTGGGGTCTTGCAGGTTGTGGGCCTTGATGTATTCCCACATCTTCTTCACGGCCTCGGGGCGCGCCACCGGCTCGGTGCCGATCACGGCGGCCAGGGCTGCGCTGGGGGCCTTGCCTGCAGCGGCCTTGCGCGGGGCTTTGGCAGCCGTTGTTTTGGCTGCGGCCTTCTTTGCAGGGGCTTTTTTGGCGGCAGCGCTAGTGGCTTTTGTCTTGGTTGCTATTGTTTTTGAAGCGACGCCTGGACGGGGTGGGAACTTGCTGGGCGCGAATTCAAAGTTGACCTTGCCCGCCTCCTTGTCCCACGCCAGGTGGGCCTTGAAGTTGCGGCGCGTGCGCATGCTCACGAACTTGTCGAGCAGGTCGGTCTTGCCGGTCTCCAGCAGCTTGTGCATCTGCTCGCGCTCTACGGGCTGCTGCAGGATGATCTTGCCGCTCTTGAAGGTGCAGCTGGGCGTCGGCTGCGCCGCGGTAGGCACGGCCTTGCTGCACACATAGTTGCTGCCGTGTTCATGCACTTCCGATCCGCAGATGGGGCAGGGGCCGAGCGCGGCGTCTTCAAACTCCACGATCTCGCCGGACTCTTCGCCCTTCTTGTCGTCACCAAAGTCGAATTCGAGCTTGTAGTTGTGCGCCTCGTCGTCGTACTTGATGACGATCTCGGACGTGAAGGGCCAGCCCGCCTTGGAGCGGAAGCCCTCCAGCGGGCCGATCTTCTTGTCCCGCAGCAGGGCGTTGGCCTCTGCCGTCTCGAACGTGCGGCCTGCGGGTGATTTGCCGAAGCTGAATCCACAAGGCTCCGCGCCCGCCTTGCCCACACAGGCAAAGCGGCGGTAGTTTTCCTTCACCACACCGCCGCAGTTGGGGCAGGGCGATTCGAGCGTGGCGTAGTCGCCGGGGATGGTGTCGCGGTCGTATTCCTTGGCCTTCTTGACCATGCGCTCGGTCATGGCGGCGATCTCGGCCATGAAGGCTTCGCGGCTCAGTTGGCCCTTTTCCATTTGCGAGAGCTTGTACTCCCACTCGCCGGTCAGGTCGGCACGGCAGAGTTCTTCCACCTCCAGCCCGCGCAGCAGCGTCATGAGCTGGAAGGCCTTGGCCGTGGGGATAATCTCGCGGCCTTCGCGCAGCATGTACTTTTCGGTCAGCAGGCCTTCGATGATGGCCGCGCGCGTGGCAGGCGTGCCCAGGCCTTTTTCCTGCATGGCTTCGCGCAGTTCGTCGTCGTCGATCTGCTTGCCCGCGCTTTCCATGGCGCCCAGCAGCGTGGCTTCGGAGTAGCGGGCGGGGGGCTTGGTCTTGAGGCCCTTGGGGTCGGCGGCCAGGGTGTTGACGCTCTCGCCGGGCTTCACCGGCACCAGGTTCTGGCCCTTGTCGCCATCCTTGCCGCCTTCCACTTCGTCGGCGGCTTCCTTGCCGTAGATGGCCAACCAGCCCGGCTTGACCAGCACCTTGCCTTCGGTCTTGAAGCTGTGCGGGGCCACGGTGCTGATGCGCGTGGTCACCGTGTATTCAGCGCTGGGGAAGAACACCGCCATGAAGCGGCGCACGACCAGGTCGTACAGCTTTTGCTCGGCTTCGCTCAGGCCGCTCGGTGCCTGCAGCGTGGGGATGATGGCAAAGTGATCGCTGACCTTGCTGTTGTCGAAGATGCGCTTGGACGGGCGCACGTAGTTGTTGTTCAGCGCCGTGAGCGCGTGGGGCGCCAGATGCCGCATGCCGCTGTCGGCCAGCATCTCGAAGGTCTGCTTGGCCACCGGCAAATAGTCTTCCGGTAGCGCGCGCGAGTCGGTACGTGGGTAGGTCAGGGCCTTGTGGCGCTCGTACAGGCTTTGCGCCAGGGCCAGCGTGGTCTTGGCCGAAAAGCCGAACTTGCCGTTGGCCTCGCGCTGCAGGCTGGTCAGGTCGAACAGCAGGGGCGATGCCTGTGTGGTGGGCTTGCTTTCTTCGGTGACCGTGGCCTGCTTGCCGCGCACGGCGTTGGCTATTGACTGTGCCTCGGCGGCGGACCACACGCGGTCCGCGCGCATTTCCACATCCTCGCCCTTCTTCCACTTGGGGTCGAACCACTTGGCGGGGTACTCGCCGGCTTCCGCGCCAAAGGTGGCGTGGATTTCCCAATAGTCGCGGCTGATGAACTTGCGGATCTTTTCCTCGCGCTCCACCACCAGCGACAGCGTGGGCGTCTGCACCCGGCCCACGGTGGTCAAGAAGAACCCACCATCGCGCGAGTTGAACGCCGTCATGGCCCGCGTGCCATTGATGCCCACCAGCCAGTCGGCCTCGGAGCGGCTGCGGGCCGCGCTGGCCAGGCCCGCCATCTGCTGCTCGGTGCGCAGCGCATCAAAGCCGTCGCGGATGGCCTGGGGCGTCATGGACTGCAGCCACAGGCGCTTGACCGGTTTGCCGAGACCTTTGCCATCGGGCTTGCTGCCCCCGGCGTACTGCTCGATCAGGCGGAAGATCAGCTCTCCCTCGCGGCCCGCGTCGCAGGCGTTGATGAGCTGTGTCACGTCCTTGCGCTTGGCCTGCTTGACCACCGCGTTCAGGCGGCTCTTGGTCTTGTCCACGGGCTTCAGGTCAAAGTACGGCGGGATCACAGGCAGGTGCGCAAAGCTCCACTTGCCGCGCTTCACGTCAAACTGCTCGGGGGCCTGGATCTCCACCAGGTGGCCCACGGCGCTGGTGACTACATAGCGGTCGTTCTCGAAGTGGTCTTCGTGCTTCTCGAACTTGCCCGCCACGGGGGTCAGCGCGCGCACGATGTCTTGCGCCACCGAGGGTTTCTCTGCAATTACCAGGGTCTTGGTCATTTTTTGGTTTCTCGCCAGTCTGGCTGTCCGGCATCCGGCCGGTCGCTTCTACAATTCGTTGCCTCACGCGTACACGCGCACGCGCATGTGTGCATATTCAAGTTAACAGAGTTTTTGCCATGCCCCGCACCGCACCGCCTGCAACCCCGACCCCCGCGCAGGGCCGTCGCATCCAGACCCGGCGTTCGGGCGTGCACGGCAAGGGCGTTTTTGCCGTGCAGGATATTGCAGAGGGCGAAGTCCTTGTCGAATACACGGGTGAAGTGATTGGCTGGCAGGAGGCGCAGGACCGGCACCCGCACGACCCCTTGCAGCCCAACCACACGTTCTACTTCCATGTGGATGAAGACCATGTGATCGACGCAAAGTTCGGTGGCAATTCGTCGCGCTGGATCAACCACAGCTGTAACCCCAACTGTTATGCCGACGAGCGGGACGGCCGCATTTTCATCACCGCGCTGCGCAACATCCAGGCGGGCGAAGAGCTGAACTACGACTACGGCCTGATCATTGAAGAGCGCTACACCCCGAAGCTCAAGGCCGAATACCCCTGCTGGTGTGGCAGCCCCAACTGCCGGGGCACGCTGCTGGCGCCCAAGCGCGGCTGGGCACCTCCCGTGCCGCTGCCGCCGTCCAAACCTTCCGCCAAGGCCGCCAAAAAGGCCCGGCGATGAATGCACCCATCCGCTGGCCTGCCGAGGCCGTCTGGGAAGCGGTGTCACCGCTGTTACCGGGCTTTACCGTCGAGGTGCTGCCCACCATCGACTCCACCAACACCGAATTGATGCGCCGTGCGCGCAACGGCCAGTGCGAGCCCACCTTGCTGGTGGCCGAGCAGCAGACTGCCGGGCGCGGGCGGCTGGGGCGGGTGTGGCAAAGCGATGTGGGGGCTTCTCTCATGATGTCCTTGGGACTGCCGCTGGCCCCTCAGGACTGGTCCGGTCTGTCGCTCGCCGTGGGGGTGAGCGTGGCCGAAAGCCTGCAGCCCGTGCTGCCCGCGCTGGGGGCGGGGCAGCCTGCGCGTGTGGGGCTCAAGTGGCCCAACGACCTGTGGCTGGGTGGCGCTGCGGGCGACCGCAAGCTGGGTGGCATCCTGGTGGAGACGGCCAGTTTTGTGGCACCCCAGGCTGTGGCTTCGCAGGCCAGCACCAGCACCGCGCGCTATGTGGTGGTGGGCATTGGCATCAACGTGCTGCCGCGCAGCCCCGAGGGCATGAGCATGCCCCCCGGCAGCCTGCAGGAGGTGGAGCCGGGCCTGGACGCACCCACCGCCCTGCTGCGCATCGTGCCGCCGCTAGTGGCCATGCTGCAGTCGTTTGCGGGCTATGGGTTTGCGCCCATGCAGCCCCGCTTTGCGGCACGTGATGTGCTGCAGGGCCGCGCGGTGACGTTGAGCGACGGCCACACCGGCACCGCGCATGGCGTGGGCGATGATGGCGCGCTGCTGGTGCACACGGCCGGTGGCATGCAGGCCATCACCAGTTCTGAAATCAGCGTCCGGCCGGCGGCGGTGCCACCGGTGTGAGACAGTTTCCTCTTCCGATACGAGTGTTCTTGAAAGGCCGCGCCCCATGCTCCGTCTTGCCGTGATTGTGCTGCTGCTGGCCAACGCGGGCTACTACGCGTGGTCTCAAGGGCTGCTGCGCCAGTTTGGCTATGCGCCGCAAGAGCAGTCCGAGCCCCAGCGCATGAACCAGCAGATCCGGCCCGAGACGCTGCAGATCCTGAAGGTCAACCCCAGCAAGACCTCCTCTGCTGCGCCCCCCGCCCCCACCTCTACTTCCCCATCCCAGGCCACCGCCGCCAACGACTCCCCCACACCCCCCTCCACACCGGCTGCCCCGGCCCCCGCAGACTCTGCGGAGTGCCTGCAGGCCGGCGTGTTCGACGACCGTCAGGCCGAAGTGCTGCGCACGGCGGCTGCTGGCTTGCCCTCAGGCAGCTGGACGCTGGAGCCCACGCCCGTGCCGGGCCGCTGGATGGTCTACATGGGGCGCTTTGACGACGTGGAAACACTGGACCGCAAACGTGCCGAGCTGCGCGCCCGCAAGGTGGACCACGACCGCGCCGGGGGCACGCTCGAACTGGGCTTGTCGCTGGGCCGCTTTGCGTCGAAAGAGGCGGCCGAGCGCGAGCTGGCCAACCTTGGCAACAAAGGCGTGCGCACGGCGCGCGTGATCCAGGAGCGCGCCGAATCCCCCGGCTTCACGCTGCGCCTGTCCGCCGTGAACGACTCGCTGCGGGCACAGCTGGATGTGCTGCGCACGGCCATGGCGGGCAAGACGCTGCGCACCTGCGGCTGAGCACCTTCACCATGAACGAAGAGCAGACATCCATCCAGTGCGGCGAGCACGGAGAGGCCGCGCCCACCTACGTGTGCGGCCACCTGTGCCGCCACCCGGTGCAGCGCTGGTTTTGCGATGCGCCGTCGCCAGACACCCCTTACCCGGACGCCTGGTGTGCCAGCTGCCATACCGAGCTGCTCAAGACAGGCGGCGAGTGGAACGAACACAACGCGGACTGCCTGGACCTCCAGATCCTGTGCCACCACTGCTACCAGGACGCCATGGCAAGCAGCGTGGAGGCCTTGGACGGTGATGCCGAAGCCGCCTGGATCGATGCGGTGACACAGGGGCACCGTGCGCTGCGGGACAAGCAGCGCGCGCTGGAGCAGGACCACGGCATCTCGCACTTTGAACGCTGGGACTACGACCAGGCGGCAGGCACCTTGACCTTTTCAGACGGCGGTGCGCTCCGTCTGGTGGCCGACATCGAGTTCATCGGCTCCGTGTCGGAGGCCAGCGGCACCTGGCTGTGGGCCTGGGCCAATTTCCACAACGAGGCCCCGGTGGTGTCGCGCATCGCTGCGGTGCGGGAGTGGGGCGAAACCCAAGGCTTCCTGCACCTCACGGTGCCGCTGTGGAAGGGCGATGCCACCGATGGCTGGGAGCTGTCGGGCGTGGCCGCGCAGGTGCTGGGCGCCCAGGGCGTGTACCGCGTGCCCACGGGCCGGGGCTTTTTGTACATGGCCCTGATGTCGGTGCAGCGCGTGGCGTGAGCACGGTTGCTGCGCCAACCCCGGTGCAGCGCTATGGCAGCGGTATGGCGCGCGTCTCGCCCTGCCGCATGAGCCAGACGCGGTCCAGCGGCAGGCCACGCTGCGCGAGCGCGGCGGCCAGGTCGCACGGCGGGTGGTCGAAGGCCTCCTGCGTCAGCATGAACGTGCCCCAGTGCACACCCATGGCCTGCCTGGCTTCCACGTCCAGCATGAGCTGCACGGCGTCCTCGGGGTTCACGTGCATGGGCTTCATGAAGTCGCGGGGCAGATAGGCGCCGATGGGCAATGCGAGAAAGTCCACCGGCCCCAGGCGCTGGCGGATGGCCTTGAAGTCGTCGCTGTAGCCCGTGTCGCCCGGGAACAGAAAGCGCCAGGGCGCAGCCGCCTGCGGGCGCGACCATTCCAGCAGGTACCCACCCCACAGCGAGGCATTCGTATCCCACGGGGTGCGGCGGCTCCAGTGCTGCGACGGCGTGAACACCACGCGCACGCCGGGGGCGATGTCGGCGTGCTCCCACCAGTTCAGCGCGGTGACCGGGCCCATGCCCCGCTGTGTGAACCAGTCGGCCAGCCCCAGCGGTACCACGAAGCGGGGCGACTGGCCCGCTTCGCGCAGGCGGCGCAAGGTGCCGTAGCACAGGTGGTCGTAGTGGTTGTGCGAGATCAGCACCACGTCAATGGGCGGCAGGTCCTCGGGCGCCAGGGGCGCAGGCACACGGCGCGGGGCACCAAAGCGGCCCAGGGGGCCCGCAAAATCGCACAGCGTGGGGTCGATCAGCACGTTGAGGCCCGCCACCTGCAGCAGCATGGAGACATGGCCCAGCCAGGTGATCACGGGCACCTGCTGGCGCTGTGCCAGGCGCGCGGGGTCCACGGGCTGCGTCCACTGCCGGGCAAAGGCCCCGTAGCCGCCCGCAGGCTCGCTGCGCGGCTTGAAATCGCCGCGCAGCGAGCGCCAGACCATTTCGTACCAGGGGAAGTTGCCGATCACCACGTCAGGGTGCGTGTTGGCAAAGCGGCGGGGCGGTGAGGTCATGGCGGGGGCTGCGTCCGTGCAAAAAGATCGGGCCAGGCTACGAGGCCGCATGATGCCGGATGCCCGGTGCTGTGGCGGGTTGCCGGCGCATCAACCCTGCGGCGTGGTGGCCTTGTCCTCTGCCACGCCAGCGGCAGGGCCCGCCACGGTGTCAGCTGCCCGCCACCACGTCCCGCGCCGCAAAACGCACGCTGAAGCGTGCGCCGGGCGGAGTCTGGCCAGGGCGTGCGTCTTCGAGCGTGACCTCGGCATCGTGCTTGCTGGCAATCTCGAGCACGATGGGCAGGCCCAGGCCGGAGCCGTCGGCCTCGCTGCCCAGGGCGCGGTAGAACGGCTGGAACACCAGCTCGCGCTCGGCCTCGGGCACGCCGGGGCCGGAGTCCTCGACCTGCAGCAGCAGCACATGGCCGAAGGTGTCGGCCAGCACGCGGGCAGTGACCACGCCGGGCTTGTCGGGCGTGGAGGGGGTGTAGTTGATGGCGTTGTCCACCAGGTTGCGCACCAGCTCCTTGAGCAGCGTGGGGTTGCCGTCGATCAGCACGCCCGGCGATCCAGGCTCGGCGCCGTCGTAGCCCAGGTCGATGTGCTTGTCGAGCGCACGGGGCACCGAGTCGCGCACCACCTCGATCACCAGGCGCGCCAGGTCGCAGGGCTGGCGGGCAATGCCCACGCCGCTGCCCTCGGCCCGCGCCAGCGCCAGCAGTTGGTTGACGGTGTGAGTGGCGCGGATGCTGGAGCGCCCGATCTGCTGCAGCGAGCGCTTGAGCTCTTCGGTGCTGGTGCCTTCGCGCTGGGCCAGGTCGGCTTGCATGCGCAGGCCCGCCAGCGGGGTCTTGAGCTGGTGGGCTGCATCGGCCAGAAAGCGCTTTTGCGTGGCCAGCGAATCGTTCAGCCGCGTGAGCAGGTCGTTGACGGACGACACCAGCGGCGCCACTTCGAGCGGTACGGTGCGGTCGTCCAGCGGCGAGAGGTCGTCGGGGTTGCGCGCGCGGATGCGCTGCTCCAGCTGGTTGAGCGGCTGGATGCCGCGCGCCAGCGCCAGCCAGACCAGCAGCACGGCCAGCGGCAGGATGACGAACTGCGGCAGCATCACGCCCTTGATGATTTCGGTGGCCAGCACGCTGCGTTTTTCGCGCGTCTCGGCGACCTGGACCAGCGCCACCGGCGTGTCTTTCAGCGGCAGGCGCACCCAGATGTAGGCCACGCGGATGTCGATGCCGCGCATCTCGGCATCGCGCAGCCGCACCTCGCCCGACAGGGGCACCTCGTCGCTCGGGGGCTCGGGCAGTTCGCGCTCGCCCGAGAGGAACTCGCCGCCCGGGCCGATGACCTGGTAGTACACGATGTCGGAGTCGTCGGCGCGCAGGATCTCGCTGGCGGGCTGGGGCAGGTTGAACTGGGCCTTGTCGCCCACCACGCTCACCAGTTGGGCGAGGGCGTGGGCGTTGTACTCCAGCGCCCGGTCAAACGGCTTGTTGGCCAGGCCCTGCGCCACCAGCCAGGTCAGCGCCAGGCTCACAGGCCACAGCAGCAGCAGCGGCGTGAGCATCCAGTCCAGGATTTCGCCGAACAGGGAGCGCTGCTCGCGCTGGAAGATCTTCACAGCGGCCGCCGTGGCAGTTCAGAAGCCAAAACACCCGATAGCGCTAGATTCATATGCACGAGCAGCTATCGTTTTGATAGTTAACTGGGGATCTTCTCAAGGCAGTAGCCCAGGCCGCGCACGGTGGCGATGCGGATGGGCCCGCCCTCGATCTTCTTGCGCAGGCGGTGGATGTAGACCTCGATGGCGTTGTTGCTCACCTCCTCGCCCCACTCGCACAGGCGCTCCACCAGCTGCTCCTTGCTCACCAGGCGGCCGGCGCGCTGCAGCAGCACCTCCAGCAGGCCCAGCTCGCGGGCCGACAGCTCGATCATCTTGCCGTCGATGGTGGCCACGCGGCCGGCCTGGTCGTACACCAGCGGGCCGTGCTTGATGGCGCTGCTGGTGCCGCCCATGCCCCGGCGCGTGAGGGCCCGCACGCGGGCTTCGAGCTCTTGCAGGCTGAAGGGCTTGGCCATGTAATCGTCGGCGCCAAAGTCCAGGCCCTTCACGCGTTCTTCCACGCTGTCTGCGGCGGTGAGGATGAGCACTGGCAGGGCGGAGCCCCGGCCGCGCAGCTTTTTCAGCACCTCCAGCCCATGCATCTTGGGCAGGCCCAGGTCCAGGATGAGCAGGTCGAACTCGTTGTTGGTCATCAGCGCCGCGTCGGCCTCGCTGCCGCTGGCGACATGGTCCACCACGGCGCCCGAGGCACGCAGCGTGCGCAGCAGGCCATCGGCCAGCACCTGGTCGTCTTCGGCAATGAGGATGCGCATGCGGACTGTCTCCTTGGGTGGTGCGGCCCGTGGGCGGGCCTGTGTCGTCATTGTCTGCCTGTGCGAGGATTTTAGGCGCCAGCTCCCTGCCCGGCGCCTTTGGCTGGCTGCAAGCTTGGGACACGGAAAATGGCGGCCATGCACATCCTGCTCATCGAAGACGACCTGGACCTGGGCCAGGCCCTGCTGCAAGCCCTGCAGCAGGGCGGATTCACTGTGCAATGGCTGCGCAGCGTGGCCGCCACGCCGCCCCTGCCCGACGCCAACGAGGTCGCCGCCGTGCTGCTGGACCTGACCCTGCCCGACGGCCAGGGCATGGCGTTGCTGCGTCGCTGGCGCCGCGCGGGCCTCAGCCTGCCGGTGATCGTGATCACAGCCCGCACCGCCTTGCAGGACCGGCTTGACGGCCTGGACGGCGGTGCCGACGACTACGTGCTCAAGCCCTTCGATGTGCCCGAGCTGCTGTCGCGCTTGCACGCCGTGTTGCGGCGCAGTGCGCGCCAGGCCAGCGAGGAGTGGACGCTGGGCGCGCTGCGCGTGGCGCCCCGGCGGCACGAGGCCTGGGTGGGCGACGAGCCCCTGGCGCTGTCACCGCGCGAGTTCCGGCTGCTGGTGGAGCTGGCGCGCGAACCCGGCAAGGTGGTGGCCAAGAACGTGCTTGCCCAGCGGCTCGAACCCCTGGGCGACGCGCTGGACGCCGCCACACTGGAGGTGCATGTCTCCAACCTGCGCAAGAAGATCGGCGCAGAGCGCGTGGTCACGGTGCGTGGCGTGGGCTACCGGCTGCAGCCATGACACCACCTACCGAAACCCCCGCGCCCCCACGCGGCTGGTGGGGCCCGAGCCTCATGCGCCGCACCCTGCTGGCGCTGCTCGCGGCCATGGCGCTGGTGTGGCTGGTGCTGCTGGGCCAGGCGGCCATCACCCACTACCGCGCCATGGACACCAACCCCGGCGTGCGCCAGCTCGCGCAGGGGCTGGCAGGGGCGCTGGCCACGCTGGAGCAACCCGCCGAGGCCCGCGCGCTGGTGCACGGCATGGCCCACACCCTCAACGCCATGCGCGCCGATGTGGACCTGCTGCAGGGCACCTCGGTGCTGCTGCAGCTGCAGGACCGCACAGGCCAGCTTCTGCATAGCAGCACGGCCGGTGTGCGCGCGGTGGTGCTGGCAGGCGATGCGGGCCATGCCGCGATGGACGTGGCCGGCACACCCCATTGGGTGGCGTGGGAAAGCACGGGCCCCTGGCGCGTGGTGGTGGCCGAGCCCCGCCTGGCCGATGCTCGGCTGCTGGGCTTCATGGGCGAAGACCTAGCGGCCTCGGTGCTGCTGGCGCTGCCGCTGGTGGGCCTGCCGCTGTGGCTGGCTGTGCGCACGGGGCTGCGCCCGCTGGCGCGGCTGGATGCCCAGATCGCCGCGCGCTCAGCCAACGACCTGCGGCCGCTGCAGCACCTTCCGCCCCAGCGCGAGCTGCACGGCCTGGCCCAGTCGTTCGACCAGCTGCTGGCCCGCCTGCGGGCCCACCTGGCGCGCGAAAAGGCCCTGGTGCACGACGCGGCCCACGAACTGCGCACGCCCATGGCCGTCATCGCCACCCAGGCCCATGTGCTGGCGCAAGCCCCCGAAGGCCCCGCACGCGCGCAGGCCAGCGAGGCGCTGACGCGCGCTGTGCAGCGCGCCGCGCACCTGAGCGAACAGCTGCTCACGCTGGCGGCACTGGAGGAAGCCCCCGCGCAGCACCCCACCGCGCCCCAGGACCTGATGGCGCTGCTGCAGGACTGCCTGGCAGAGCGCGCGGGCTGGGCCGAGGGCCTGGGCGTGGAGCTGTCGCTTGACGGCCCGGACACCCTGGAGCTGCCGTTTGACCGACAGCTGCTCTGGTCCGCCCTGGGCAATGTGCTGGACAACGCGCTCAAGCACGGCTGCGGCCCGGGCGCGGGGCGCGAGGTGCAGTTGCGGGTGCGGCAGGAGGGCGGCGACGTGGTGGTCTGGATTGCCGACGACGGCCCGGGCATAGCGGCCGGTGAGCAGGACCGGGTGTTCGAGCGTTTCTGGCGCTCGCCACGCGCGCGCAGCAGCGGATCGGGCCTGGGGCTCACCATTGCGCAGCAGGCCATCGGCCACCTGGGCGGGCAGGTCCGCCTGGGGCCGGGGCTGTACGGACGGGGCGTAGGCTTCACGCTGCGCTGGCCGGTGGCGGGCTGACAATCCGCACCCGGCAGCTCCACGCCCAGCGCAGATCTTTGGGTTCGCCCAAGGTTCGCGTTTCAACAATCCCGGCATCTTCTTCACTTCACGAGATGCCATGAACCCTACCCACCTTGTTACCCCTTCCACGGCGCGCAGCGCCCTCCTCCTCTCGCGCCGCCACTGGCTGGCCGCCGCAGGTCTGTCCACGCTGGGCATTGTGCTTACCGCCTGCGGTGGGGGCGACGACGACGGCCCCCGCGAAGCCCACAAGCGGGTGCAGACTCTGGCCCAAGGGCTGGTGAAGCAGGGTGTGGTGGGCGCTGCCGCCGGGTGGGCGGACCCGCGCCAGGTCCGCACAGCCGCCGCGGGGCTGCGCCGCCTGGGTGGCAATGCGCCCCTGGCCTCCGGCGACCTGATGGCCATCGGCTCCAACACCAAGGCCATGACGGCATGCGCGGCCGCGAGTGTGGTGGACCAGGGCCTGCTGCGCTGGGACAGCACGCTGGCCCAGACGCTGCCCGAGCTGGCGCAGAGCGCCTTGCCCGCCTACCAGCAGATCACGCTGCGCGACCTGCTGGACCATCGCGCCGGGGTGATGGGTTTTTCAGCCATCGAAGACGTGGACCTGTTCGTGAATGCAGTGGGCCCCGAGGTGCTGGCGCGCTGGCAGCAACCTGCGGAGGCGGAGGCGTTCTTCCTGCAATGGCTGCTGCGCCAGCCGCCCGTTCGCGGGACGGGCGCGGACCCGGGCTTTGCCTACTCCAATGCAGGCTATGCGCTGGCGGCCCGCATGCTGCGCGCGGCCACGGGCTTGGGGTGGGCGGATCTGCTGCGCCAGCGCGTGGCCCAGCCACTGGGCCTTTCGCTCTTTGTGGGAGAGCCGATGCGTGCGGGCAGCCAGCAGCCCGCCGGGCATGAAATCCTGGACGGGCGGCTGCAGCCCCTGCCGCTGGCCGAGGCGCCGGAACGTGTGTGGCTGGAGGTCCTGGACCCGGCAGGCGCCGTGAGCCTGACGGTGGAGGAGGACGCACGGTGGCTGCAATGGCATCTGCGGGCATTGCGCGGCGAAGCCACCCCCTTGCCGCGCAGCTACGTGAAGGGCCTGCAGGACCTGGGGCACGCCCCCGCAGGCCGCTACGGCCTGGGTTGGCTGGTGCATGCGGCGCACGGCACGGGCTGGTTGCTGCACAACGGCCAGGACGCGGGCTTTCAGGCCATGTCGGTGGTCGCACTCGATGGTTCGCGCGCGGGCCTGGCCCACAGCAACATCGCCACGGCGGACAGCATGGGCCTGCTCTACGAAGGGGTCTCCACGCTGGTGGCCTGAGCCCGCCGGGCCCGCGCCGGGTGCTTAGCGCGGGTCGTGCGCCAGCAGCTTGTGCACCAGGGCTTGCAGGTCGGCCTGCAGCCGCGCCATGCCCTCGGGCATCTGGGCGAGCGTCTGCTCGTCCATGTAGAGCTTGCGGTTGATCTCGACCTGGATGCTGTGGCGGTGCTGCGCCGGGTGGCCGTAGCGGCGCACCAGCTCCACGCCCTTGTAGGGGTGGTTGTATTCGACGCTGTAGCCGCACGCGCGCAGGTGCTCGCAGATCAGTGCCGACAACGCCGGGCTGGCCGTGGTGCCATCGCGGTCGCCCACCACAAAGTCGGCGTGCTCCAGCCCCGGAAACTCGGTGGCAAAGCGCCCGGCCACGGCGGGCATGGAGTGGCAGTTGAGGTGGATGCTGTAGCCGTGGCGCGCATGGGCGGCGTCAATGGCCTGGGCCACGGCGGCGTGGTACGGGCGCCAGCAGCGGTCGATGCGCGCACGCACCTCGGCCACAGTGAGCTGGCGCTGGTAGATGGGTTCGCCCTGGTCGGTGAACTTCCAGATCAGCCCCTTGCCCAGGCGCACCTTGCTGAGCACCTTGGGGTCGGTGGAGATGGGGTCGGGCCAGTCGCCATCGAGCAGGCTGGTGTCCAGCTCGGTCGTATCGCGGTTGGCGTCCAGGTAGATGCGGGGGAAGTGGGCCTCGACCCAGGCCACGCCGAGCGCGGGGGCAAAGGCGTAGATCTTTTCGACGTGCGTGTCTTCGGCCCGGCGCAGCGTGGCGAGGTTGAGGGCGGAACCAAAGTCGTCGGGGTACCGGGTGCCGCTGTGGGGGGAGTCGAGCACCAGTGGTGTGCTGCCGGGCACCGCAGTGACGGTGGCGGTGGCAGGTTGTGTGGCAAGTCCCGGCGAGCCGGTGACGCCGGGCTGGGCTTGCTGGAAGCGGTGGTGGATCAGTTTCAAGGCTGCATGCATAGGCAGAGTGTGCGCAAAGGAGGGCGGCTGGCCTAGCCGCCCAGACCGGGATGTGACTATGGTTATCCCTGAGGCCTTGAGCAGGCCCGGGAAGCAGGCTTGCCTGCGTTGTCTCACCATCCCAGCTGTGGCCGTCCCCGGGCCCAGGGCCCGGGGAAATCAGGTCAGTCGAGCACCACCTTGGCGTAGGCCGCCACGCGCTTCATCTTGTCGATCTCGCTGGCGATCTGGGCCGTGAATTCCTTGGGTGTGGTGCCCGAGGGGTAGAGGCCCTGTCCCGCCAGGCGTTCGCGCACGGCGGGCTCCTTCAGGGCCTGGGCGACGGCTTGCTGGATGCGCTCTGCCGCCGCCGGGGGCGTGCCCGCAGGGGCCACCAGGCCAAACCATGAAGGCTCGTTGGCCTGCTTGTAGCCCAGTTCTGCGTAGGTGGGCACATCGGGCAACACATCCAGCCGCTCGGGCCACGACACCGCCAGCGCCTTGAGCTTGCCCGATTTGACGTGCGGGAGCGACGAAGCCACCTGGTCAAAGTACACCGCCACCTGGCCCGCCAGCACGTCGTTGATGGCCGGGCCTGCACCACGGTAGGGGATGTGCACCATGGAGGTGCCGGTGCTGCTCTTGAACAGCTCGCCCCACATGTGGCCGATGGTGCCGTTGCCGGGGGTGGCGTAGGACACCTTGCCGGGGTTGGCCTTGAGGTACTTCACCAGCTCCGCAAAGTCCTTGACGGGCACCACGGCCGGGTTGATCACGATGACGCCCGGGGCCTTGACGATCTCGGTCACGCCGATGAAGTCCTTGGTCGGGTGGTAGGGCAGCTTGGTGTACACGGCGGGGTTCACGCCATGGGTGGACAGCGTGGCAACGCCCAGGGTGAGGCCGTCTGCGGGCGCGCGGGCGACTTCGGCCATGCCGATGGAGCCGCCTGCGCCGCCCCGGTTTTCCAGCACCACGGGCTGCTTGAGGATGCGCGCCAGCGACTCTTGCAGGCTGCGGGCCGTGATGTCCGTGGCGCCCCCGGGCGGGAACGGAACGATGATGCGCAGGGGCTTGCCCTCTTGTGCCAAAGACATTCCGGGAGCGAAAGTTACGGCGGCCAGCGCTGAGAGCAGGTGACGGCGTTGCATGGGCATTTCTCCTATGGGTTGCATTGAGGTTAAAGGATTCAATGCGCTCTACCAAGCAATGGATATGCCTGATAACATTCCTATTTGGAATGATTTGATTACTTACTATGTCATCCCTTCGCCGCCTCTCGCCACCCGTTCACCTGCTGCGGGCTTTTTCCACGGTGACGCGGTTCGGCGGGGTGTCCCGCGCGGCGGAGGCCCTGCACCTCACCCAGAGCGCGGTCAGCAAACAGGTCAAGGAACTGGAGACCTGGGTGGGCGTGCCGCTGTTCGAACGCAGCCGCAAGCGCCTGGCGCTCACCCCCGCCGGCGAGCGCTACGAAAAGGCGGTGCGTGGCGTGCTGGCGCAGCTGGAGGCCGCCACGCTGGAGCTGATCACCAGCGATGACGGTGGGGGGGCGCTGCACCTGTCCAGCCTGCCCACGTTTGCGGCCAAATGGCTCATCCCACGCCTGCCGCAGTTCCAGCAGCAGCACCCGCAAATCACGCTGCACTTTGTGCCCTATGTGCACAGCTACGACTTCACCCGCCCCGAGCTGGACTGCGCCATCCTGTTCGGCGACGGCCACTGGCCCGGCGCGCACGCCCATCACATCACGGGCAACGAGGTGGCGCTGATCGCCCCCCGCACCAAGGTGGCCGACTGGCCCATCCACACCCCGCGCGATGTGGCCCGCTACACGCTGCTGCGCCACGTGACCGTGCCCGAGGCGTGGTTGCGCTGGAGCGAGACGCACGGGGTGGAGGGCCTCGTCGACCCGCTGGCCGGGCCACAGTTCGACCAGTTCCAGACCATGATCCGCGCCGTGATGGCAGGCATGGGCCTGGCGCTGGTGCCGCGCTGTCTGGTGCAGGATGAAATCACGGCAGGCCTGGTGCGCGAGCCCCTGCCCGACGCCGACCTGCGCGGCGGTTACCGGAGTGATGTGGGCTACTGGTTCTGCTACCCCGAAGGCCGCACGCAGCTGCACGCGCTGCAGTGCTTCAGGGAATGGCTGCTGGCGTGCGCCGAGCCGATGGGGGCTCAGGCACCCGTATCGCCGCCCGCATAGGCCTCCAGCCCAATGGCCACCACGGTGGCCACGTCATGGCCCACTTCGTCGCGGAACTCCGCCTCGGCCTGCGCCACGGCATCCCGGAACGCTTGCAGCCACGCCAGGCCGGTGGGCGTGAAGCACACGCGGCGCGCCCGCGCATCCAGCGGGTCGGCCTCGCGCGTGACCAGCCCCCATGCCTCGCACTGGTCCACCAGGTTGGCCATGGCCTGCTTGGTCATGCCCGCGCGTTGGGCCAGATCGGTCAACCGGTCGCCCTGCAAGGCCAGGTGCCGGGTGATGTGCACGTGTGCAGCCGTCACCTGGTCGCGTGCCGCCAGGTTGGACAGCGCCAGCGGCACCTCCACATTGCGCGCCATGAGCTGCAGTACCCGCGCGTCGAAGCGGCGCAGGGCGCTGCCCATCAGGCGGCCCAGGTGGGTCTGGCGCCAGCGGTCGTCAGGCACCGGGGCGGGCGTGGCAAGGGGGGCGGCTGGAGAAAAATCGGGCATTCGATATTGTCAGGCAAACTGACTAAAAATCGCTTTATCTGGATTTCATTGCTCGCATAAACTACTGTTCAAGCATCCAGCCTGTGATTAACCGCAGAGCAATGCAAGCATCCAACCTGTTGTTTTTCAAGGAGTTTCTCATGGACGTCGCAGTCAAAGGCACTAACCCCGCATTGCCCGTGAACACGGAAAAGGCCAAGGCTCTGGCCGCCGCGCTCGCCCAGATCGAGAAGCAATTCGGCAAGGGCACGATCATGCGCCTCGGTGAAGGCGAGGTGATCGAGGACATCCAGGTCGTCTCCACCGGCTCGCTGGGCCTGGACATTGCGCTGGGCGTGGGCGGCCTGCCCCGTGGCCGTGTGGTCGAAATCTATGGCCCGGAATCGTCGGGCAAGACCACGCTCACGCTGCAGGTGATTGCCGAAATGCAAAAGCAAGGCGGCACCTGCGCGTTTGTCGACGCAGAGCACGCCCTGGATGTGCAGTACGCCCAGAAGCTGGGTGTGCAGCTGTCCGACCTGCTAATCAGCCAGCCTGACACCGGCGAGCAGGCGCTGGAAATCGTGGACAGCCTGGTGCGCTCCGGCGCCGTGGACCTGATCGTGGTGGACTCGGTGGCTGCGCTCACGCCCAAGGCCGAAATCGAAGGCGAGATGGGCGACGCCCTGCCCGGTCTGCAAGCCCGCCTGATGAGCCAGGCGCTGCGCAAGCTCACCGCCACGATCAAGAAGACCAACTGCATGGTCATCTTCATCAACCAGATCCGCATGAAGATCGGCGTGATGTTCGGCTCGCCCGAAACGACGACCGGCGGCAATGCGCTCAAGTTCTACGCCTCGGTGCGCCTCGACATCCGCCGCACCGGCACGATCAAGAAGGGCGACGAAGCCATCGGCAACGAGACCAAGGTCAAGGTGGTCAAGAACAAGGTGAGCCCGCCCTTCAAGACGGCCGAGTTCGACATCCTGTTCGGTGAAGGCATCAGCCGCGAGGGCGAGATCATCGACATGGGCGTGACGGCCAAGATCGTGGAAAAGAGCGGTGCCTGGTACGCCTACAACGGCGAAAAGATCGGCCAGGGCCGTGACAACGCGCGTGAGTTTTTGCGCGAGAACCCCGACCTGGCCCGCGAGATTGAGAACAAGGTGCGTGAAGGCCTGGGCATTGCGCTGCTGCCTGGCGCACTGCAGGCCCCAGCAGCGGCTGCAGACGAGTGATTTCCGGTTTTTGAAGCTAAATAGCCTGCAGGCGCTCATATCATATGCGTCTGTAGCTATTGAAAATATAGCATTTGGTCAGTCATGGGATTCACTGCGCTCTCGCTCAAGGGCCGTGCGCTGCGGCTACTGAGCCAGCGGGAGCATTCGCGCGCCGAGCTGCAGCGCAAGCTCGCGCCGCATGTGCAAGAGGGCGAAGACCTGGAGGCTGTGCTGGACGACCTGCAGGCCAAGGACTTCATCAGCGAAGCCAGGGTGGTGGAGTCGGTGTTGCACCGGCGCGCAGTGCGTCTGGGTGCATCGCGCATCCGGCAGGAGCTGCAGTCCAAGGGGCTGGGCGCAGAGGCTGTGCAGCAAGCAGTGGCCCAGCTGCAGGGCAGCGAACTGGAGCGTGCCCGCGAGGTGTGGCGCCGCAAGTTTGGCGAGCCCGCCGCAGATCCGCAAACCCGCGCCAAGCAGATGCGGTTTTTGCTGGTGCGGGGGTTCTCAGGCGATGTGGCGCGGCGCGCGGTGCTGGGCGCCGATGCGTCTGACGAGGGCTGACCGCAACGCCAACAAGCGGGGCATCGGTCCCGCTTCCTGATGCGCTCTGAGGTGTTTACACGCCCAGCATCAATTGCAGGTTCTGCACTGCAGCGCCACTGGCGCCCTTGCCCAGGTTGTCCAGGCGCGCGATGACCACGGCCTGCCGGTACTGCTCGTTGGCAAACACGCGCAGCTCCAGCTTGTTGGTGTCGGTCAGCGTGTCGGCGGCCAGCTTCAAATCGTCGGTGGGGGGCAGCACGCTGACCCATTGTTCTGGCGTGTTGGTGCGGCTGTAGTGGCTGGCCAGCACGTCGTGCAGGTCGCTGGCCTTGGGGGCTCCTGGCAGCAGGTCCAGGTGCAGCGGCAACTGCACCAGCATGCCCTGGCGGAAGTTGCCCACCGCAGGGATGAACACCGGGCGGCGTGTGAGCCCGGTGTAGCGCAAGATTTCGGGGATGTGCTTGTGCGACAGGCCCAGCGCATAGGCCTCATACGGCGCTGCGGTGCCCGCCTCGTAGGCTTCGATCATGGTGCGGCCGCCGCCGGAGTAGCCCGAGACCGAGGGCAGGCTCAGGGGGTAGTCCGCCGGGATCAGGCCTGCATCGACCAGCGGGCGCAGCATGGCAATCGCGCCCGTGGAGTAGCAGCCGGGGTTGGAGACGCGGGCGGCGTCGCGCACCGCTTGTGTCTGCGCTGGCGCGAGTTCCGGAAACCCGTACACCCAACCATCGGCCGTGCGGTGCGCCGTGCTGGCATCGATCACCTTGACCTTGCGGCCCGAGCTGCGCTCGATCTCGTCCACCATCGCCACGGTGTCGCGCGCAGCGTCGTCGTGCAGGCACAGCACCACCAGATCCACCCCCGCGATCAGGTCGCGCTTGGCGGCCGGGTCCTTGCGCAGCTCAGGCGCAATGCTGACCAGTTCGATCTGCGGCATGGCCTGCAGGCGCTCGCGGATCTGCAGGCCCGTGGTACCGGCTTCGCCATCAATAAAGACTTTGGACATAGGGGTGCTCCTGCAAAAAAGGTGGCAGCGTCTGCCGGATAGAAGTGGGGGCGGGAAGGCCGCCAGGCCCACCCAGGGTGTAAGTCAGGCACAAGGATGGTGCGTTGCAGCATGATACAGTCGCGGGTTGCCATGTCCCAAGCCCGCGGCCAGACATCTGTTCATGGTAAACGGGTAACTACCACCCTTCCCTGAGAGAGACCTCATGAAGATTCACGAATACCAAGGCAAGGAAATCTTGCGCAATTTTGGTGTGCCCGTTCCGCGTGGCATTCCCGCATTCACGGTGCAAGAAGCCGTGGAAGCAGCCCAGAAGCTCGGCGGCCCCGTGTGGGTGGTCAAGGCCCAGATCCACGCCGGTGGCCGTGGCAAGGGCGGCGGCGTGAAGGTTGCCAAGACCATCGACGACGTGAAAGCACGCGCCAGCGAAATCCTGGGCATGCAGCTGGTCACCCACCAGACCGGCGCTGAGGGCCAGAAGGTCCGCCGCCTGTACATCGAAGACGGCGCCGACATCAAGAATGAGCTGTACGTCTCGCTGGTCACCGACCGCGCCACGCAGAAGGTCGCCCTGATCGCTTCGAGCGAAGGCGGCATGGACATCGAGGAAGTGGCCCACTCCACACCGGAGAAGATCGTCACCGAGATGATCGACCCACTGACCGGCATCACCGAAGCGCAGAGCCGTAAGGTGGCAGCCGCCATCGGCCTGACCGGCGCTTCCATCGACCAAGCCGTAGACATCTTCGCCAAGATCTACAAGTGCTACATGGAAACCGATGCGTCGCTGGTGGAAATCAACCCACTGAACTGCGACTCCAAGGGCAACCTGATGGCCCTGGACGCGAAGTTCAACTTCGACGCCAACGCGCTGTTCCGCCACCCCGAAATCGTGGCCTTCCGTGACCTGGACGAAGAGGATCCAGCCGAAGTGGAAGCCTCCAAGTTCGACCTGGCCTACATCAGCCTCGACGGCAACATCGGCTGCCTGGTGAACGGCGCCGGCCTGGCCATGGCCACCATGGACACCATCAAGCTGTTCGGCGGCGAGCCGGCCAACTTCCTGGACGTGGGCGGCGGTGCCACCCCCGAGAAGGTGACTGAAGCCTTCAAGATCATGCTGAAGAACCCCAAGGTCGAAGGCATTCTGGTCAACATTTTCGGTGGCATCATGAAGTGCGACACCATCGCCACCGGCGTGATCACAGCTTGCAAGGCCGTGAACCTGAACGTGCCGCTGGTCGTGCGCATGAAGGGCACGAACGAAGAGCTCGGCAAGAAGATGCTGGCCGAGTCTGGCCTGCCCATCATTGCCGCAGACACCATGGCCGAAGCTGCGACCAAGATCGTTGCTGCCGTCAAGTAAGCCCGGAGAACACACATGTCGATCTACATCAACAAAGACACCAAGGTCATCACCCAGGGCATCACGGGCAAGACTGGCCAGTTCCACACCGAAAAGTGCCAGGAATACGCGAACGGCAAGAACTGCTTCGTGGCGGGCGTGAACCCCAAGAAGGCGGGCGAGTCGATCTTCAACATCCCGATCTACGCCTCCGTCAAGGAAGCCGCCCAGCAGACCGGTGCCACCGTGTCGGTGATCTATGTGCCGCCCGCAGGCGCTGCGGACGCGATCTGGGAAGCTGTCGAAGCCGACCTGGACATGGCCATCTGCATCACCGAAGGCATTCCGGTCAAGGATATGCTGATGGTGCGCAACAAGATGAAGGCCAAGGAAGCCGCTGGTGGCAAGAAGACGCTGCTGCTGGGCCCCAACTGCCCTGGCCTGATCACGCCTGACGAAATCAAGATCGGCATCATGCCCGGTCACATCCACCGCAAGGGCCGTATCGGCGTGGTGTCCCGCTCGGGCACCCTGACGTACGAAGCCGTGGCCATGTTGACCGAAGTCGGTCTGGGTCAATCGAGCGCCGTGGGCATTGGTGGCGACCCCATCAACGGCCTCAAGCACATCGATGTGATGAAGGCTTTCAACGACGATCCCGATACCGACGCCGTGATCATGATTGGCGAAATCGGTGGTCCGGATGAAGCCGAAGCCGCCCAGTGGTGCAAGGCCAACATGAAGAAGCCCATCGTCGGTTTCATCGCTGGCGTGACCGCCCCTCCCGGCAAGCGCATGGGCCACGCTGGCGCCCTGATCTCTGGCGGCGCCGACACGGCCGATGCCAAGCTGGCCATCATGGAAGAGTCGGGTTTCATCATCACCCGCAACCCTTCGGAACTGGGCAAGCTGCTCAAGGCCCAGCTGAAGTAAGCGGACTGTCGCCGTCCCGTCCGTAAGCACAATTACGGACGCGGGGCGCGGCACAGACCGCTAGACTGGCGGCTCCTACAAAAAAGAGAAGCGCTCGGAACCCCGGTTCCGGGCGCTTCTTGCATTCATAACAGTGGAGTCAGTCATGGAGTTTCTGCAAAGCGTCGATTTTTGGATCGGCCTGGTGAAGATCGTCTGGATCAACATCATCTTGTCGGGTGACAACGCGGTGGTAATTGCGCTGGCAGCCCGGTCCCTTCCCCCCCATCAGCAAAAGAAAGCCGTGTTCTGGGGCTCCGGCGCTGCCGTGGTCTTGCGGATTTTGCTGACCGTTGTGGCCGCCAAGCTGCTGGAGCTGTCGTTCCTGCAGATCGTGGGCGGTTGTCTGCTGCTGTGGATCGGCTTTCAGCTGCTCAGCGACGACGAGGAGGACGAGGGCGAGTCCAAAACCTATGGCAGCCTGATGGCCGCCGTCCGCACCATCCTCATCGCCGACTTGGTGATGAGCCTGGACAACGTGATCGCTGTGGCGGCTGCGGCCCAGGGCAACGTGGTGCTGCTGGTGTTGGGCTTGGCCATCAGTATCCCGCTGGTGATTTTCGGCAGCACCCTCATGATCAAGCTCATGGAGCGTTTCCCTGTCATCGTGGTGCTCGGCGCCGCGCTGATCGGCTGGGTGGGTGGAGAAACCATCGCCAGCGATGCCATCTTGCATGACTACGCAGTGGCGCACCCTGCGCTGCACTATGTAGCAGCCGCACTGGGCGCCGCGCTGGTGGTGGGCGTGGGCAAGTTCTGGCGCAAGGGATCCAACAGCGCATCCGCGACCTGAGGGTTGCAGCCCAAGGGGCTTGCACGGAGGTGCAACCCCTCTTTAAGGCCAGCGACTGACAAAAATGGCATGGCGCTGGCGTCCCATCCCGGGGTTGCGTGACAAGAACGACACGCAACGCCACACCCGCTGCCCATTCGCTCCGAATCTCCTCTTAACAACGGTCCTGAGGCCCTTGGACTGCATGGGCGCAGTTATTGCTTCAAATCCACCCAATACTGAGTGGAATAACAGCAAGTGGGACGAAAAACCTCGGCGCGGCGGATGGATGGATGGCGTACCGATGGCTTTTGGGGCGGATTGGTGGCACTGGCCGTAGCGGGCCTGTGCGCGGTCACGGGCGCATCGTTGTCGCTCGAACACAAGCTCTACGACGCCGCCATCCGAACCTCGTCCCCCGCCCCGTTGGCCGACGTGGTGATTGTGGGCATCGACGATGCCAGCATGGCCGCTCTGGGGCCGTGGCCCTGGTCGCGTGACATCCATGCGCGCCTGGTTGATCGCCTGTCATCGGCTGGCGCACAAACCGTTGTTTACACCCCCCCACTCACACAGCCCCAGAACGACAGGGGCTTGGGTTACCTGAGAAAAATCCGCGAAACCCTTGCCGCTGCGCCTGAGGGAACCGCACTGACGGCCGAGCTCGGCCGTGTGGTGGGTGAGGCAGAAGCTGTACTCGACGGCGATGCGCTTCTGGCAGCCGCCATACAGCGGGCGGGCAACGTGCTCCTGGCTTCGCGTTATGAAAGTGGCGGGGCTGCTGCGCCCCTGCCATCGTACGTGCGTCGCAGCACGTTGCCCGACCCGGGTGCTGCTGCAACCCCGATGCAATCTGCGCAGCACCCCATCCCGTCGTTGGGCGCGGTGGCGGCTGGGGTGGGGCACTTGTATGCAGAGGCTGACCTGGATGGGCGTGTACGCCAGGTTCCACTGCTTCTTCGCTACGACAGCGTGGGGGTGCCGTCCTTGGCGTTGCTGGCGGCGCAACACAGCCTGCATCTGGGGTTGGGTGATATCCGCGTGGTCGATGCGCCTGCGGGGCTGCGGCTCGGAGGGCTGAACGTTGCCACCAATGCAGGCGCCGTGCTGCGTCCCCGCTGGCAAGTGGCTGGCGATGGAGCGGGCACCTTCCCTATTCTGTCGGCTGCCAGCGTGCTCGATGGAACCGTCGCCGCTGGTAGCTTGCAGGGCAAGATCGTATTGGTGGGCGAAATGACGGAGAAGATGGGCGCCCCAGCGGCGCAGCTGGGGGAGCATGCTGCCTATCCGGTGGAGGTGTTGGCGCAAACCTTGTCATCCATTCGCCTCGGGCTGGGCGTGACAGAGCCAGGCTGGGCTACTCCGGCCGCTTGGCTGGTGTTGGCGCTGGGGGGGGTGTATCTGGTGCTGTTGGCGCCGCGTTTGGCGCGCCCCGTCGGGATGGGGGGCGGTGCGGCGCTCGCGCTCACCGTTGTCATCGCCGAATGGACCCTTTTGCGCTATGGGGAGTTGTGGGTTCCGTTGTTGCTGCCAGTGCTGGCTGTATTGGCTGGTACTACCGTGGTGGTGCTTTTGCACCGTGGTCGACTGAGTGACGCCTCCGGACGTTCCGCAGAAGCCGCCGAGACGGACCGCATGATGGGCTTGGCCCTGCAGGGCCAGGGACAACTGGATATGGCCTTTGAGCGCCTGCGCAAGGTACCTGCCAGCGACGCGCTTCTGGACAATCTCTACCATCTGGCGGAGGATTTCGAGCGCAAGCGCCACTTCGGCAAGGCGCAGACGGTCTACGAACATATCCTGCGCCATGACCGGCACTACAAGGACGCCCGCAGCCGCTACAAGCGTGCCAAGGCTCAGGCACAAGGTGGCGCGCAAGCTCCGCAGGGCGCCACAGACTCTTTGCCGGGTGCCGGCCCTGCAGCGCCCCGCCTGCCAGGCGATGCGAGTGTCGGCGTGCCCATGTTGGGGCGCTACCAGATTGATCGTGAAATTGGCAAAGGCGCCATGGGAGTGGTGTATCTGGGGCGCGATCCGAAGATCGGCCGCGTCGTAGCCATCAAGACTCTGGCCTTGGGGCAGGAGTTCGAAGGTGACGCCCTGATCGATGCGCGCGCACGGTTTTTCCGAGAGGCCGAAACTGCAGGCCGATTACAGCATCCGAACATCGTCACCATTTTTGATGCCGGTGAGGAGCATGACTTGGCCTATATCGCCATGGAGTTCCTCAAGGGTCAGGACCTGACCCATGTCTGTGGCCGGGGCCGGCTGCTGCCGGTCCCCACCGTGCTCTCCATTGCAGCCAGGGTGGCCGATGCGCTGGACTATGCCCATGCCCACAATGTGGTGCACCGCGATATCAAGCCCGCCAACATCATGTTTGACGGCGGGACAGAGGCGGTCAAAGTGACGGACTTCGGTATTGCCCGCATCACGGATTCGAGCAAGACCCGTACGGGGCTGGTTCTGGGAACACCCAGCTTCATGTCTCCGGAGCAACTGGCGGGAAAGAAAGTCGATGGGCGCTCCGACCTTTATTCGCTGGGCATCACCCTCTTCCAGTTGTTGACGGGCACGCTGCCGCTGCGGGGAGCGTCCATGACCGAGCTGATGCACAAGATCGCGAGCGTGGAGGCGCCCGATGTGCGCCAACTGCGCCCCGAACTCTCAGCCGCGGTGGCCAGGGTGGTGGCGCTGTCGTTGCAAAAGCGGCCAGAGGCGCGTTATCAGACCGGGCGGCAGTTCGCGGCGGATCTGCGGCAGGCCATGACCGGCGATGCCCGATTCAGCCCTGGACCAGTCGTCTATGATGCGGACCGCGATGCAACAGGGCAAGAAATGGCGGATTTTCAGGAAACCGTGATGGAGCCCCCCGCTGTGCGGGGTGCGGCAGCCCCGCCGATTTCGGGCGCCCCATGACGCACGCCTCCACATCCATGACCTACGAATTCACTGCGCGGACCGACAAGGGCCGCGTGCGTTCCAACAACGAAGACGCGGTAGCCGTTGACCGCGATGCGCAGGTCGCGATATTGGCCGATGGCATGGGCGGCTACAACGCGGGCGAAGTGGCCAGTGGCATGGCAACCACCTTCATCCGTACCGAAATGGCCCGCTGGTTGGCCCAAGCCGGCGCGAGTCCCCAGTCCACGGACGTGCGCCGGGCCCTGGAAATCTGCGTGGAAAACGCCAATCACGCCATTCTGGGGGCGTCTCTCTCCAATCCGCAGTACGCGGGCATGGGTACGACGCTGGTGGTTGCAGTGTTCCACGGCAGCCGCCTGATCTTGGGGCATATTGGCGATTCGCGCTGTTACCGTCTGCGTGATGGTGCTTTGCAGCAAATCACGCGCGACCATTCCTGGTTGCAGGAACAGGTCGATGCGGGGCTGCTGACGGCGCAGCAGGCGGCCATGTCTTCCAATCGCAATCTGGTGACTCGGGCCTTGGGTGTGGAGCCCAATGTGCTGATGGAAGTCAACGAGTTTCAGGTGGCGCCGAATGATCTGTTTCTACTCTGTTCCGATGGGCTCACCGACATGGTGTCCGATTCGGATCTGGCGGAGCTTGTGCGGGCGCCCATGCCTTTGGAGGAAAAAGCGACACTGCTCATTGACACCGCCAACGCCAACGGCGGTCGTGATAACGTGAGCGTGCTGCTGGTGCAGGCTGCCGCTGGGGGCAAGAAGCGTGGCCTCATGTCCCGATTGCTAGGGGCCTCTTGAACGGCCCGAACTACAACAATTCATCACATCAGGAGTGGATCATGCCGAGAATGATCGTTTCAATCGACGGCGTTGTCATCAAGGAAGTGCAGCTGACCAAGGAGCGGACCACGCTGGGCCGGCGCCCCTACAACGACATCGTGATCGACAACCTTGCGGTGAGCGGTGAGCATGCCGTGCTCCATATGGTGGGACAGGATGTGGAGATTGAAGACCTGGGCAGCACCAACGGCACTTATGTGAACGCCAAGGCCGTCAAGCGCCAGGAGTTGCGCAATGGCGATACAGTGGAAGTGGGCAAGTACAAGATTCGGTTCCTCCAGGACGCCGAAGGGCAGAACTTTGAGAAGACCATGATCTTCAAGCCCGGAATGGTGCCGCCTGCGGTCGCCGCTGCCAGGCCCGCTCCGGCCGCGCCCGCGCCAGCCCCGATTTCGGCCGTGATTCGGGTCATGTCCGGTGCTGCTGCGGGGCGTGAAGTGTCGCTGCAGAAGGTGGTCACCACGATTGGCAAGCCGGGTGTGGCTGTGGCTTCCATCACCAAGCGGCACCAGGGTTTTGTCTTGGCCCATGTCGAAGGACCGGACATGCCGTTGCTCAACGGCGCTGCCATTGGTGCATCGCCGGTTCCCCTGAAGCACGGTGATCGCCTGGAACTGGCTGGCACCGAGATGCAGTTCGAGCAAAGCTGACACTCTGCAAAAGGCTCGCATCATCGCTGCGGGCCCTTGCTAACTGGACACTCCTATTCCTGCGCGTGGACCTATGTTGCAGTCCTTGTCGCAGTTGTTCCTCCGACGCTGGCAACGCATCGCAGTCACGCTGATACCGCTGGTTTTTGCGCTGCTGCACGTAGCCGATGTGCTCCACCTACAGGTGTTGGAGCGACTGGACAACATCATCTACGACACCCGCTTGCGGTTGACCATGCCACGAACGCTGGACGAGCGGATCGTCATCGTCGATATCGACGAGAAGAGCCTGGGGCGGGTGGGGCAATGGCCCTGGCGCAGGGACAAGATGGCTGCGCTGGTGCATGAACTGTTTGAGCGCCAACAAGTGGCCGTGGTGGGGTTTGACGTTCTGTTTGCCGAGGCCGATGAAAGTTCGGGCCTCTCTACGCTGCAACAACTGGCGCAGGGCCCTTTACGCAGCCAGCCGGGCTTTAAGGAGCAACTGGAACGTCTGGCGCCCTCACTGGACCATGACGCTCTTTTTGCGCAGTCTCTGCACGGGCAGCCAGTGGTGCTGGGTTACTACCTTTCGGGCGAAGACCGCGACGGCATCACGAAAGGCATGTTGCCAGAACCCGCCCTGCCCGTGGAGCGCTTGCGGGGCTTGCCTCTGGGGGCGACTACGTGGCGTGGGTACAGCAGCAACATTGAGTCCCTGACCCAGGCGGCACCTGCTGCAGGCTTCTTCAACTCGATCACGGACGAGGACGGAGTTGTTCGTTCCCTTCCCCTGTTGGCAGAGTACCAGGGGCAGTATTACGAATCGCTGGCATTGGCCATGTTCCGCACCGCCATCGGTCTGCCAGAGATTCACCCGGGCTTTGTGAATTCCAAGCCGTCCGGGACGCATGATGTGCTCCAAAGCATCGTGCTGCGCCAAGATGGTCGCACGCTGGCGCTCCCCGTGGACCAGCAGTTGGCCACGCTCATTCCCTACCGTGGGCCGGGCGATGCCAAGGGTGGTTCCTTTCGGTACATCTCGGCGTCGGACGTTCTGGATGGCTTGCTGCCGGCTGGTCAACTCAAGGACCAATTGGTGCTGGTAGGCTCGACAGCACCTGGTTTGCTGGATTTGCGTGTGACGCCGGTGGGCAGGACGTACCCAGGGGTGGAGACCCATGCCAACGTGTTGTCGGCATTCCTGGATGGCAAGAGCATCGTTCGGCCGGACTATGCCGCTGGCTTTGATGTGCTGCAGCTGCTGTGCGCGGGTTTGCTATTGGCAGTTGCCTTGCCGCTCTTGTCAGCATCGTCTGCGGTCTTGCTTAGTGGTGGTGTGCTTTGTGCGCTGGTAGGACTCAATCTGTGGATGTACATCGCGCAGGGGCTGGCGTTGCCGCTCGCCACTGCGGTGGTGATGGCTATGCTGGCCTTTGCCCTCAACATGGCGTATGGCTACTTTGTGGAGAGCCGGTCCAAGCGCGAGCTCGCAGCGCTGTTTAGCGCCTATGTGCCGCCAGAGCTGGTGGCCGAGATGGTCAAGCAGCCTGAGCACTACAGCATGCAGGCCACCAACCGGGAGCTGACGGTGATGTTCTGCGACATGCGCGGCTTCACCGCAATGTCTGAACGGATGGAACCGCTGCAATTGCAAGGCTTGTTGAATGAGGTGTTCAGCAAGCTCACCCACATCATCCGCAGCCACCGGGGAACGATTGACAAATACATGGGCGACTGTGTTATGGCTTTTTGGGGGGCTCCAGTAGCCACGCCTGATCATGCGCAACTGGCAGTGACTGCGGCCCTGGAAATGTCGCAGGCCATTGGGCAAATCAACGCCAATCATCGCCAGCGCGGTTTGCCCGAGATCGGGGTGGGCATTGGGCTCAACACCGGGGTCATGTGCGTGGGTGACATGGGCTCTGACATCCGGCGCAGCTATACGGTCATCGGCGATGCGGTCAACCTTGGCTCTCGCCTGGAGGGGCTGTCCAAGCACTACGGTACTTCGATCGTGGTGAGCGAATCTGCCATGCAGCTCGCCCCTCAGTTCGTATGGCAAGCCATGGATCGCGTGCGCGTCAAGGGCAAGGCGCAGGCCGTGCCGATCTACCAGCCCCTCGCCCCCCGAGGGCAACTACCCACCGATCTCGGTGAAGAACTGGCTGTGTGGGAGGGTTTTCTGCGTGCCTACGCAGCACAAGAATGGGCACAATGCGACAAACTGATGGGGCAGTTGCGAGGTCTTAGACCCCACAGCATCCTGTACGAGTTGTACGCGGCACGGGTCGAAGGCCTGCGTAATTTGCCTTTCAACCCGGATTGGGATAGCGCCACCAATTTCGACACCAAGTAGAAGGCTTGACATGAAGGTTCGCGTGCTGGGGTGCTCCGGCGCTATCGCCAAGGACTGTCGCACGACATCGTTCTTGATCGGTGACAGCATCTTGCTCGATGCGGGAACTGGTGTGGGCGACCTCACGCTGGAAGAGATGGCCAAGATTGACCATGTGCTGCTGACCCATTCCCACCTGGATCACATCGCCGCACTGCCCCTGATGCTCGACGCAGTGTCGTCACAGCGCCGTTACCCGGTGCAAGTGCACGCCTTGGCTGCGACTATCGCTGCACTTCAGACGCACGTGTTCAACAACGTCATCTGGCCAGATTTCAGCGCGATACCGTCTGCTGTATCTCCGTTTCTGCAGTATCAAGCTTTTGTTTCGGGTGACGTGTTGAACATCGCAGGTGTTCAGATGGAGGTGCTACCAGCCCACCATACCGTTCCCGCTGTGGGGTTTGCGGTGAAAGGCAATACCGGCTGGTGGGTGTTCAGCGGTGATACAGAGCGTAACCCGCTATTCTGGAATCGCATCAACACATTGAAGGTGGCTTGTTTGGTGATTGAAACAGCCTTCAGCAACCGTGAAAGCGATCTTGCCCGGCGGAGCCTGCACCTTTCCCCCGAGGTTTTAGCGCAGGAACTGGCCCATATCGCGCCGAGTGACCGCTACCCCATCTACGTCACACACACCAAGCCGTCGGAGACCTCACTGATCATTGACGAAATCAAGCGGTTTGACTCCACCACAAACATCTTCCAAAGCCAACATGACATCCGTTGGTTAACCGCAGGGCAGACGTTCCAGGTCTGAACGCCTTGCGCTCGGTTGTGACAATACTGGCTGACAAAAATGTAATTCCGAGGGGGTTTAGAGATCGTGTGCTGAGATGGCAAGGGTGCATACGGGTGCTCGACTTGGCCTGCTCAGCAAAGAATCTTTGAGGCAAGCAAATCTCCAGCAAGATTCATCGGTAACGCTTGATTTTTGATGTTCTTGTAGGTGCTGAAAAGAGCCGTTGTTTGTCCTGGGGCCTGTTTCCTCCTGGCTCTGCGGGGCTTCGATTCACCGCCCTCAAGCAGGCACGGCACTTGCATAGTCAATGCGCATTTGCAATTTTTCCTAGGAGTTCTTCATGAAGCGTTCTATGCAAAAGGGTTTTACCCTGATCGAATTGATGATCGTGGTCGCGATCATCGGTATCTTGGCTGCTGTGGCGTTGCCCGCATACAAGGACTACACAATCAAAGCACGTATGTCCGAAGTGGTTTTGGCAGCTTCCCAGTGCCGTACAACCATCAGCGAGACCATCCAGAGCATGCGCCCTGACGCTACCCTGTCGGGCACCAATGCGTTTGGCTGCGATGCTACTGGCCCAACGAAGATGGTGGCATCGATCGCTACGAATGCTGGGACAGGCCAGATTACTGTGACTCCGCACGCATCAAATCTGGGCCAGACTCCCAACTTTGTGGCTGGTGACACCATTACCCTTACGCCGTACATGAGTGGCACTACCCCCTACGCTTTGACGGCTGTAGGTGGTGGTCAAGGTACCCAGGTGTACGAGTGGATTTGCAAAGGCGCTGGTGCAGCACTGAAATACGCACCTGGTTCTTGCAAGTAATCTATTTAGCGCTTGGTTCAACAGGAGGGGGCATAGCCCCCTCTTTGTATTTCGCGACTTCCTTTTTCCTGCATGACAACCATCCCTCCTGTTTCCAAAAGCACCGGGCATCTGACGCTGGCCGCGATGGCTCTGGCGGTTAGCTGGTGGCTCCCGAATCACCATTGGCCATGGGCAGACTTCTATTCCGACGCCTGGGCTAGCATAGTGCTGGGTCTCGTAGCCGCTGCAGTGCTTTGGCGGCATCGGGGCGAGGGGCTTTTGGGTTGGCACCTGCTGCCGTTGGTAGTCCTTGGGTGCCTTCTTGCAGTTGGAATTCAGCACGCAGCAGGTCTCATCGAAGCTTCTGGAGTTGCCTGGATTAGTGCTTTGTATCTTTTGGCGCTCTTTATTGCGTTGCTCAGTGGCGGCGCCTGGGAGCGCTCTAGGCCAGGACAATGTGCTCAGTTCTTATTTGTGGCGGTACTCATTGGTGCCATGGGTTCATTGTTGATTCAGCTGCAGCAGTGGCTGGGTGTCGATGTGGGTGATGCTTTTTGGCTGTTCCTTCCGGCACCTGCCGGAAGATTCCACGCCAACATCGGACAGCCGAACCAACTCGCCAGCTTGATGTGTCTCGGAGTTCTGGCTTGTGCTTGGCTTTACGAGCAGCAGCGCCTTCCAGGCAAGGCGGCGTGGATCTTGGCCGCACTGCTGGCCATTGGTTTGGCGCTGACAGAGTCGCGCACCAGTTGGGTGGTAATTTCTTGCGCGACGGCAGTAATACTATTTTGGCGCAAGCGACTCGGCGTGAAGTGGGTCTTCGTCAGTGCGGCCTTCTGCTGGGTCGTCATATTTGTGCTCTGCGTTTTCGCCCTGCCCCATGTCAATATCTTGCTTGGACGCCCGCCCCAAGAAGTGCGTGGGCTCATGGGAGGGGAAATACGGCTTGATATTTGGGTAGGTGTATTGGATTCCTTAAAGCACCAGCCTTGGTTCGGCTATGGCTGGATGCAGACCAGCTTGACGCAGTTCCCCGCGGATCCCTACCAGGTGCCTACATACGGAAGCTTGAGGCACGCCCACAATCTTTTTTTGGATTTGCTGGTTTTTATGGGCATTCCGATTGGCTTGGCGATATGCACAGTTCTGGTGTTTTGGTTTGTGGTCGCCTTGTTAAGACTGCGAACACGGGACCAGTTGTGGATGCTTCTCTTTGTGTTAGCACTTGGCATCCATGGGATGTTAGAGTTTCCACTGTATTACGCTTACTTTTTATTGCCATTGGGGTTGATTGTTGGGGCGCTCAATGTGTCTTTGGGATTCAAGGTACTCTTTCGAACGCCCCACTGGCCTCTGTTCGTGATGCTGGGAGCAGCATTCCTAGGGTGTTTTATCACTGCACGTGACTACCTTCCGATTGAGAAAAGTTTCTTCGCCCTCCGCTTTGAGCACCAAAAGCTTGCGAAGCCTGATGAAAACGCGTCGCCCTCACCCTTGGTTCTCAGCCATCTGGAGGATTTGCTTTGGCTAGGTAGAGTTGATCCAGTAAGCGAGCACAGCGAAGCGGACATAGCACGAGCAATTCGGGTGTCAAAGCTGACACCGAGCCTTGTGGGGCAATTTAAGCTGGCATCGATGTACGCATTGGCAAATCAGCCTCATGAAGCTGAATATTGGCTGATCGTGATGTTGCGATCAAATGGAGTAAAGCCCCGTGCAGCAGACGAATTACGAGCGCAGTGGCAGGCGCTTGCGGTCACTTATACATCAATGGCACAGGTCACTTGGCCTAAATTTAATTAGCGTGGGCTAAGAGAGGGCTCTTGAGTTTTTATATGTTCCTGGTTGGAGAAGACCGCCTAAGCAGCTTACTTTACAAAACTCCCTGAGTTCCCTCCGTGCTTCTCAACGACAGACACATCGTGAATGGACATTCTCCGGTCCACCGCCTTGCACATGTCGTAGATAGTAAGTAGTGCAATTTGGACGGCTGTGAGGGCCTCCATTTCGACACCGGTAGGGCCCACTGTTGCAACGGTAGCTGAACAAAAAACACCTGTTGCGCCGGTTTGGTGAGCGCATGCGGTGTCAAATTCGATGGAGACCCGCGTTAGCGCCAATGGGTGGCAGAGGGGAATGAGCTCGCTCGTTTTTTTGGCTGCCATGATGCCCGCGACGCGAGCGATGCCTAGCACATCGCCTTTTTTAGCGGTTCCCGATTCAATCAGTGCCAAGGTCTCTGGCCGCATCTCGATGCGGCCGGTAGCTACTGCGATGCGATGGGTTGCTGTTTTTGCGCCCACGTCAACCATATGAGCTTGGCCTTTGGCATCGAAATGGGTGAGGCCAGAAATGTGAGCAGTATCCAAGGTCTTGAATGTCATTGTGTAGGGGGCAGAGCCGCGATTGACGCATGCGAATGCGAAACAATTTCTAAGCCGTCGCATCATACGGCCGTACCTGTCACGTCGGCACCAGATGAAATTTAAGCCCAGGGGACCCCAGTTGCTAGAGCTTGCAATCAAAGTTTGCTTCTTGTATGGGAGCCGAGCGGTAGTTCTATTTGCTGTCGCGGTGACTTCAGCTTCAGCTCTCGCCCAGAACGGGCTACCCACGCTCGGCGACACCAGCGACCTCACCACTAGCGCCGAGCGTCGCCTTGGTGATCGCATCATCCGCGAGTTATACCGCGACCCGGACTACATCGATGACCCCGTCGTGGTCGATTATGTACAGGGGATCTGGCAGCCTCTCCTGTACGCAGCCAAGTCACGCGGTGAACTCAGTGCCGAGCTTGACGAACGCTTTGCCTGGGAAATCCTGCTGGGACGCGATCGCACGGTGAATGCTTTCGCTTTGCCGGGTGGGTACCTGGGGGTGCATCTGGGGCTCATCGGTGTGGTAGCCACGCGCGATGAACTGGCCTCGGTACTGGCGCACGAGCTGAGCCATGTGACCCAGCGTCACATCTCGCGACTGATCACGCAGCAGAGCAAGCAGACGCCCTTGCTGCTGGGGGCCATGGTGCTGGGTGCACTTGCCGCCAGCAAGAACCCGGGCGCCACGCAGGCCCTGGTCGTGGGAGGCCAAGCCTTGGCCATTCAGAATCAGCTCAATTTCTCGCGGGACATGGAGCGTGAGGCGGACCGCATTGGCTACGGGCTGATGGCCCCCGCAGGTTTTGCGCCCCAAGGGTTTGTGAGCATGTTTGAAAAGCTGCAGCAAGCCAATCGACTCAATGACAATGGGTCCTGGCCTTATTTGCGCAGCCACCCGCTGACCACGGAGCGTATGGCAGACATGCAGTCGCGCATCCCTCCGGGTGCAGCGTCTGCACCGGGCGCCGCAATGCAGGCTTCCAGCGAACATGCCATGGTGGCTGCGCGGGCGCGTGTGCTGTCTAACCCCGGAGTGGATACCTTGCGCCAGTGGATCGCGGAGCCCAAGGGCTCTGGGTTTCAGTCGCAGCCACTGCCGCGACGGGCCGGCGCGCTGTATGCGGCGGCGTTGGCAAGCAGCCAGTTGCGTGATGCGGCAAATGCGCGTCTGATCGCGCGCCAACTGGACGATTTGGTGCGGCAGGACGCCGCTGCGCATCGCCTCGCACGCCTGTTGGTGGCAGAGATCGAATTGGCAGCTGGCGATGCATCTGCGGCCCTGCCGTCCATTCCAGATGGCAACAACGCACGCAGGCCAGAACTTTTGCTGCTTACCCAAGCCCTGCTGCGCGCCAACCGACCTGCGGACGCCACGCAAGCCTTGCAAACCTGGGTGGCAACCCACCCCAAGGATGCGACTGTGTGGCAACTACTGGCGTCCACCTGGCAAGCTCAAGGCCAGGCGCTCAGGGCGATTCGTGCGGAGGCAGAAGCGCAGGCTGCGCGCTATGACTATGCCGCCGCTGTAGACCGGTTCAAGGCCGGCCAGGATATGGCTCGCCGAGGCGGTGCGGCGGTGGACCATATTGAGGCCTCCATCATCGACACGCGCCTGCGTGCGATGGAGTCACTTCTTCGCGAACAGGCCGCCGAGCGCTGATTCGATGACCAGGCCCAGCACTGAGTAGATCAGCGAGCCCAGCAGCGCAGCCCCAAAACCGGCGACGTGGAAGCCGTCCAGCACGCTGGCCGCTGCCCAGAACATGAGTGCGTTGATGACGAAAAGAAACAGCCCGACCGTAACGATGGTGACGGGTAACGTGAGTACGACCAGCACCGGTCGCAGAACCACATTGAACAGGCCGATCACGAAGGCCGCGATCAGCGCCGAGGTGAAGCTTTTCACCTCCACACCGCTGTAGATGTAAGCCACAAACAGCAGCGATGCAGCGCTGAGCAGCCATTTCAAAAGAAGTCGCATGGCCGGAGAATAGCACTGGCCTGCTGTACTGCAATCGCTGGATGTGGCTTGCCGGCCCACACACCTACCGGCCTATTCGAGCGCCAGCACCCACAGCACACCAAAGCCGGTGAGCACGCTGCCTAGCGTGCCCGACAGTGACGACCAGCGCCCGTCCACGCGGCCAGCGGGCTGCACAGGCTCGGACTTGGGCCGACGCGCGTCCACCACGGGTGCTGTCACCATGCCGCCGGCATCTGCCTGAAGCTGAGCCGTGAGCTCGGCCAACGGGCCCTTGGCCACCACGGTGGTTACAGCCCCCGAGGGGGTATGCAGTGTCGGAACAATTTGTGCGAACAGCTTGTCCGCCCACTTGGTACGCCAGTTCTCGCGGGTGCTGTGGCTCACCCATTTGCTGACACGGTGGGTCATGCGTGGCGCACACGCTACCAGCACCCAATGGGTGTGTGCGCTGGCTGGGCGCCCACACAGGGGTGCCAGCACTTGTTGTGCGTACGCTGCGTCGTCCACATACACGATGACTCTGTCCATACCCACCTCCAGGTGTGAGGCTGGCCACAGGGGAGCGGTATGGCCCCCTGCGCCGCCTCAGATGCAATGCAATCCGCGTGAAGCGGTCAGTGCCCGGCCGGTGCCGAGCCGGCACTGGCACGGCGAGCCAGGATGATCTTCCCAGCCAGCAAAACCAGCAGCGCACCGGCCACACTGGCCCCGTACTTCACGACATCGGTGACTTCGCCGCTCACGCTATCGACGGGCATCTTGAGCATCCACTGCCACTTGTCAGGGTTGGCGAGGGCTGGGTCGGTGACCAGCATGCCGCCGGCAATCCAGCCCAGCAGCATGCCACCCAGCGTGATGATGAGGGGAAACCGCTCCATGAGCTTGATGACCAGCTGACTCCCCCAGACAATGATCGGGATAGAGATCAGCAGACCCAGCACCACCAGCAGGAACGAATGGTCGCCCGCGTTCTGGGCCGCGCCGGCAATGGCGATCACGTTGTCCACGCTCATGACCAGGTCGGCCACGATGATGGTCTTGATGGCAGCCAGTAGCTTGTCGCTGCCTTGCACGTCGCCATGGCCCTCTTCATCGGGAGCCAGCAGCTTCACACCGATCCACACCAGAAGCAGCGCACCCACGAACTTGAGGAAGGGCAGCGCCAGCAAGGTCATCGCAAAGGCGATCAGGATCACGCGCAGCACGATGGCGCCTGCGGTGCCCCAGATGATGCCCTTGGTGCGCTGTGCGGGGGGCAGTTTGCGGCAGGCCAGGGCAATGACCACGGCGTTGTCACCACCCAGCAGGATGTCGATGATGATGATCTGGCCGAGTGCGAGCCAGAATTCGGGCGAAGCCAAAAAGTCCATAAATTCCTCAATGTCAGTGGCGCGAAACGAGGATCCTGGCGCCACTGTAGCGCCGAGTCCCCCGCAGGGATAGGGGCTTACGGTGACCTGGTCAAGGAAGGCTTGCCCCAGACAGGGGAGACATGGCAAGCGAAGGGGCGGCCTTGATCAGCCCACGGAGGGCCCATCAAAGGTCTTGCTCAGTTCTACACAAGCTGGTTGTGCGTGAACCCGGATTGCCGGAAGCAAAGCTTCGTATTGACGACAAATCCGATGCCTTGTGCCGCTCAAACCCGGATGGCGGTGGGCTGGCTGGCAAGGCGGGAGCTACTCCCCTTCGAGACCGCGATTGGAACATTACCGGCGAGGCAGCGCAAGGGCCGGGGTGTTGTGGTTACTGCGTACACGCCGGGGCGGGGCGGGGCTGGGCGTGCTGCCTCGCCCGGGGAAATACGGCGGATACCACCACTGCCAGCATCCCTTGTGGCGGGCCGCTATCATCCAGCCCCTCTTGTGCCCCTGCGCTTGCGCGTCCCTTGCCCCCCTTTCATGGCTGCCATCCACATCACCGACATCGAAGCTGCCATCAATCACTGGCGGCACCGTGCGCCCGCATCACCCGATGGGTTGGGTCTAGCGCCTGAGGTCCGGGCCCTGGTGGAGGTCTATGCGCTGATGGTCTACGGGCACACCACAGAGATCGACGAGGACAGCCTGCCTTCCGCAGCCATGGCGGCATGGCAGGCCTGGTACGACACGACGCCCGACACACCTTGCATCGCCATTTGCTCCACCAGCCAAGGCGACGACCTGTGCAAGGGCTGCGGGCGCACTTTCGACGAGGTTCAATTCTGGCCCTCGTTCACTCCGGCGGAAAAGCGGGAGGTGTGGCGCCGTATCACGCTGGAGCACTCGGCCTGGCGTTTCAACCGATACGCCGAGCGCGCGGCAGAGGGCGTGACCGCGCCAGGGGCGCCAACGGCGGGGTAGGTTGATGGGCGATGGGCTGTACGCACGCCCGGCAAACCGCTAAGGTGGCGCCATGCTGCGCCTGACCCAAGCTCCGAACATCGCCATCGCCACCCTGTGGGCGGATCTGCTGTGCGAAGCGGGCATGACGGCCTCTGTGCAGCGCCAGTACCTGGGCGCTGCCGCCGGACACCTGCCACCCGATCAGTGCCTGCCCGAGATCTGGCTGGACCACGAAGAGCACGCTGCGCGTGCACAAGCCTTGCTGCAAGAGTTACACAACCTGCCGCAGCGCCACTGGGCCTGTCTCTGTGGCGAGTGGGTAGAAGGCGGTTTTGAACAGTGCTGGAATTGCGGAGCGTTCATGCCGCGCGACTGACGGTATTGGGTGGTTTGCTATATGTTTGATAGCTAGTAAGGCATATTCCTCTAGCGCTACCAGGAACTTTGCCCAAAAACGCCCTCACTTCCAGCGTACAGGCTCCACATGCACGCTGCCTTGTGTGCTGCTGAGGGTGATGGATCCTTCCTGCACTGTGGCCTGCAGCTGCATGCTGCGCTCGGCCAGCTGCGCCAGCGCTTGCGACGCCTCGGTCGGAATGCGCCAGACCTGCAGCTTGTCCAGCCGCGAAAGCTTGGTTTCAATGCCCTTCCACCAGATCTCGGCCGCGTGGTTGAAGCAGTACACGATTACCGAGTCAGCCTTGCTGCAGGCTTTCGTCAGCGGCTTGTCTTCCGGCTGCCCTACTTCGATCCACACGCGTTTGCGGCCGGTAAAGTCCGTCAGCGATGCATCTGGGTCATCCGGGTCCGACAGCCCTGCGCCGAACGCGAGTGTGGCGTCGCCATTGCACAGGTCATTGAGCTGGTGCGCCTGAATGGCCAGGGCCGCCAGCCGCACCATCATGCGCTCGTCGGTTTCGCTGGGGTGGCGTGCCAGGGTGAGCGCATGGTCGGCGTAGTAGCCGTGGTCGATGTCGGCGATTTGCAGGTTCGCCTTGAAAATGGTGGATTTGATGGCCATGGGGTGTATCAAAAACAAGAGCTGCCAGCGCAAGTATTTACTTGCTTTGGCAGCTCTAGAGGTTTAAAAAGCCCGTGCTATCAGCGCAGGCAGCTATCATTTTTATACGCGACGCGCCAGCTCGGCCGCCTTGCCCACATAACTGCCGGGCGTCATCGCCAGCAGTCGGTCCTTTTCGGCCTGAGGAATTTCCAGCGAATGGATCAACCCGTGCAGCGCTTCGGCCGTCACGGTCTTGCCCCGGGTCACTTCCTTGAGCTTTTCGTAGGCGCCCTGCACTCCAAAGCGGCGCATCACCGTCTGGATGGGTTCAGCCAGCACTTCCCAGGACGCGTCCAGGTCTTCGGCCAGGGCTTCTTCGTTGATTTCGAGCTTGTTCAGGCCCGTGAGCAACGAGGCATAGGCCAGCGTGGCGTAGCCCAGGGCCACGCCCATGTTGCGCAGCACGGTGCTGTCGGTCAGGTCACGCTGCCAGCGGCTGATGGGCAGCTTTTCGGACAGGTGCTTGAGCAGCGCGTTGGCCAGGCCCAGGTTGCCTTCGGCGTTCTCGAAGTCGATGGGGTTGACTTTGTGCGGCATGGTGCTGGAGCCGATCTCGCCAGCTTTGAGGCGCTGCTTGAAGTAGCCCAGGCTCACATAGCCCCAGATGTCGCGCGAGAGATCGATGAGGATGGTGTTGGCGCGCGCCACGGCATCGAACAGCTCGGCCATGTAGTCGTGTGGCTCGATCTGGATGCTGTAGGGCTGGAAGGTCAGTCCCAGGCCCAGTGGCTCGGGGGTCTCGATGACCTTCTTGCTGAAGGCTTCCCAGTCAAAGTCGGGCCAGGCAGACAGGTGGGCGTTGTAGTTGCCCACGGCGCCGTTCATCTTGCCCATGATCTTGACGCTGGCGATGCGGTCGCAGGCGGTTTGCAGGCGCATCACCACATTGGCCATTTCCTTGCCCACGGTGGTGGGGCTGGCCGTCTGGCCGTGGGTGCGGCTGAGCATGGGCACTTCGGCAAAGGCGTGGGCCATTTCGCGCAGCTTGAGCACGATGCGGTCCAGCCCTGGCAGCACCACCTGATCGCGACCCGAGCGCAGCTGCAGGGCGTGGCTGGTGTTGTTGATGTCTTCGCTGGTGCAGGCAAAGTGCACGAACTCGGAGGCTTTTTCCAGCTCGGGGCGTGCCTCGAACTTGCTCTTGATCCAGTATTCGACCGCCTTCACGTCGTGGTTGGTGGTCTTCTCGATCTCCTTGATGGCTGCAGCATCTGCCTCGGAGAAGTTCTTGACCAGGCCCAGCAAGTAAGCGCGCGCTCCGGTGGTGAGGGGCTTGAACTCTGCAAACCCTGCATCCGACAAGGCAATGAACCACGCCACTTCCACTTGCACGCGGCGGTGCATGTAGCCGTGCTCGCTCATGATCGGGCGAAGGGCTGCAAGTTTGGGGGCGTAACGGCCGTCAAGCGGCGACAGGGCGGTGATGGTGGACAGGCTCATGGCGCACGATTGTAGGCGGGGCGGGTCGGCGGGGTTTGTGGGGGCGGCGCATCAGTCGGCCTCATGCCGGGTCGCTGTCGATAGAATCAAACCCGAATTGTTCAGCATTCCCCGCGCACTGGAAGACACACCATGAAATTGATCGGAGCCACCGCCAGCCCCTACGTGCGCAAGGTACGTATCGTGATGGCTGAGAAAAAGCTCGACTACCAGTTCGTGCAAGAAAACGTCTGGGCAGACGACACCCATATCTCCGCATCCAACCCCCTGGGCAAGGTGCCCTGTCTGGTGATGGAAGGCGGCGAGGCTGTGTTTGATTCGCGTGTCATCGTCGAATACCTTGACACCCTGTCGCCCGTGGGCAAGCTCATCCCTTCCCAGGGCCGCGAGCGCGCCGAAGTCAAAACCTGGGAGGCCCTGGCCGACGGCGTGATGGATGCCGGCATCCTGGCCCGCCTGGAAGCCACCTGGGTTCACCGCAAGGACAGCGAACGCAGCCAGGCCTGGATCGACCGCCAACTGCTCAAGGTGAACGATGGCCTCAAGTCCATGAGCCAGGGTCTGGGCGACAAGCCCTATTGCAGCGGCATCCACCTGAGCCTGTCGGACATCGCCGTGGGTTGCGCCCTGGGTTGGCTGGAGTTCCGCTTTCCCGAGATCGCCTGGCGCAGCGAGTACCCCAACCTGGGCAAGCTGTTCGACAAGCTGATGCAGCGCCCGAGTTTCGCGGACACCAAGCCTGCCTGACCCCGTCGCTCGGCTGCTGAAAGGCTCCGGCGAGTCCGTCCTCCCGCAGAGTGCAGCGGGTCTTTGTGCAGTCCGGTCCCCTGCTTGCCGTATGCTCCCGGGCGTATGAACGAAATGGTTCAAAACCCACCCCCCACCGCTGGTATCAGGGCGACCCGCCAGCGCGCCGCGCGCGAGGCCGCTGCCACGCCGGGCGCCGATCGGGTGCGCGTGAACGACCCAGACCGCACCATGGCCAACATCCTGCAGGTGGCCACGGCAGAGTTTGCCGACAAGGGCCTGGCCGGAGCCCGCATCGACGAGATCGCGGCACTGACCAGCACCAGCAAGCGCATGATCTACTACTACTTTGGTAGCAAGGAAGGTCTGTATGTGGCGGTGCTGGAAGACGCCTACCGCCGCATCCGGCGCATTGAGTCCGAGCTGCACCTCGAAGACCTGGCGCCCGAGCAGGCACTGCGCACCCTGGTCGGTTTCACGGTGGACTACCAGCTTGCCAATCCCGACTTCATCCGCCTGGTCATGAACGAGAACATGCACCGGGGCGAGTACATCACCCAATCCGCCACGATCCAGGAACTGAATATCCCAGTCATCCATGCCGTGCGCGACGTGTACCAGCGTGGCGTGGCAGCGGGGGTTTTTCGTCCGGATGTGGACCCTGTCGATCTGCACATGTCGATTTCGGCGCTGTGCTTTTTCAACGTGGCCAACCGCCACACCTTTGGCGCGATCTTCAAGCGCTCGCTGGATACGCCTGCCGCCACGGCGCAACGCCGTGAATCGATCATTGAAATGATCGTGCGCTTTCTGCGGCCCTGAATCGAATCCCCCCGGCGCGCTGCGCGCCTGGCACCCCGCTGTTCTTTAGGGCCATGAGCCGGAGGACGCTCTTCGCCGGGCGTGGTTGACCCATCCATCGCGGCCCCACGCCGCGCCACCCAGCACTGCCCTATCGCTGTTCGCGAGCAGGGTTTGCACCTAGATCAAATACTAACCAGTTCGTACAAAATTAAATCCACTAACTGATAACGACTGGAGACACCATGCTTGCACTGGCCGACCGCTGGCTCGGGCGATACACACGCGCACTCGACATGCTTTCCGGTCTGTGTCTGGCAATCATGGTGGTGCTGGTGTTCGGCAACGTGGTGCTGCGCTACACGGTGAACTCGGGCATCACGGTGTCCGAAGAGCTGTCGCGATGGCTGTTTGTGTGGCTGACCTTCATGGGGGCCGTGGTGGCTTTGCGAGAGCATGGGCACCTGGGCACCGATGTCTTGGTGTCTCGCCTGCCCGCTGCGGGCAAGAAGATCTGCCTGGTTCTCGCTCAGATCTCGATGCTGTATGTCTCCTGGCTGCTGCTCAAAGGCAGCTGGGCCCAGATGCTGATCAATGCCGACACCGAAGCGCCGGTGACCGGGGCGTCCGTAGGCATCTTCTATGCCAGCGGCGTGCTCATGGGCGCATCAGCCATTGCCATTCTGGTCCGCGATCTGCTGCGCACGCTCTTTGTGCCGCTGGGCGAGCATGAGCTGGTCATGGTGCAGGAAAGTGAAGAACTCGCGGCACTGCAACACCGCACGGAAGACGCCAGTGCCACCCCTCCCTCGGCGGGCACACGCCACTGATCCCTCTTTTGCACTGGAACGCGCACCATGACCGTCACCATCTTCCTGGGCTCCCTGCTGCTTGCCATGGCGATCGGTGTCCCCATCGCTTACGCGCTGCTGATCTGCGGTGTGGCGCTGATGTGGCATCTCGACCTGTTCGACGCGCAGATCCTGGCACAGAACGTGATCAACGGCGCGGACAGCTTCCCGCTGCTGGCCGTGCCGTTCTTCATGCTGGCGGGCGAGATCATGAATGTGGGCGGGCTGTCCAAGCGCATCGTGAAGCTGGCGCTCACCGTGGTAGGCCATGTCCCCGGTGGCCTGGGCTACGTGGCCATCATGGCGGCCGTGATCCTGGCGGCAGTGTCGGGCTCGGCCGTGGCGGACGCGGCGGCCTTGGCGTCGCTGCTGCTGCCCATGATGGTGGCTGCGGGGCACAACAAGGAGCGTTCGGCGGGCTTGATTGCCTCTGCCGGGATCATCGCGCCAGTGATACCGCCCTCGATCGGCTTTGTGATCTTTGGCGTAGCCGCCAACGTGTCCATCAGCAAGCTGTTCCTGGCGGGCATTGTTCCCGGTGTGCTGCTGGGGCTCTCGCTGGCTGTGACGTGGTGGTGGCTGGTGCGGCGCGAGAACGTGGCGCCGCCGAAGCGCGCAACGCGCGCCGAGCTGCTGCTGGCGTTGCGCGAAGCCGTCTGGGCCCTGGGCCTGCCCATCATCATCCTGGTGGGTCTGCGCATGGGGGTGTTCACACCCACCGAGGCCGCTGTGGTGGCCGCCGTCTACTCGTTGTTTGTCGCGATGGTCGTGTACCGTGAGCTGACCCTGCGTCAGCTGGTGGAGATCTTTCAGACCTCCGCACGCACCAGCGCCGTGGTGATGTTTCTGGTCGCTGCAGCCATGGTGTCGGCCTGGCTCATCACCGTGGCCGATCTTCCGTCCGCTGTCATCGGCATGCTGGAGCCTTTCATGGGCAACCAGACGCTGCTGCTGATCGCCATCATGGTGCTGGTCATGGTGGTGGGCACCGCGATGGACATGACGCCGACCATCCTCATCCTCACGCCCGTGCTGATGCCGGTGGTGAAGGCCGCGGGCATTGACCCGGTGTACTTCGGCGTGCTGTTCATCATCAACAACGCCATTGGCCTCATCACGCCGCCCGTGGGCACCGTGCTCAACGTGGTGGCCGGGGTGGGCCGCATTTCCATGTCGCAAGTCACCCGGGGCGTCATGCCGTTCATGGTGGCGCAGTTCATCGTCATGTTCCTGCTGGTGCTGTTCCCGTCCATTGTTCTCGTGCCCTTGCGCCTGCTGGGGGGCTGACCCTCCCTCCCGCGCCTACCGTTTCTGCCTGCCAAAAAACCAAGGAGACCATCCCATGAAGCTGCTCAAGACCCTGCTCGCCACGGCCCTCGTCGCCGCATCGCTGCTGCCCGCTGCGCACGCGCAGGAGCGCACCATCAAGTTCGCCTTCCAGAACCAGAAGGACCACCCGCAGGCCCAGGGCGCGCAAAAGTTTGCCGACCTGGTGGCGGCCAAGACCAACGGCCGCATTGCCGTCAAGCTCTTCCCCGGCGGCACGCTGGGCGGCGACCTGCAGACCGTGTCGGCGCTGCAAGGTGGCACGGTGGAGATGACGGTGCTCAACGCGGGCATTCTGTCGGCCCAGGCCAAGGAATTCGGCATCTACGACTTCCCCTTCCTGTTCGCTACGCCCCAAGAGGCTGACGCCGTGACGGACGGCCCCTTCGGCAAGAAGCTGCTCGACAAGCTGCAGGCCAAGAACCTGGTGGGCCTGGGTTATTGGGAGCTGGGCTTTCGCAACCTCACCAACAGCAAGCGCCCCATCACCAAGGCTGAAGACATTGCAGGCCTCAAGATCCGCGTGATCCAGTCGCCCATCTACATCGACATGTTCAACGCGCTGGGCGCCAATGCCGTGCCCATGCCCTTCCCCGAGCTGTACACGGCCATGGAGCAGAAGGCCGTGGACGGCCAGGAGAACCCGTTCTCCACCATCCTGTCGTCCAAGTTTGCGGAGGTGCAGAAGTACCTGACCGTGACGCGCCACATGTACAACCCCCAGGCCGTGATCGTGAGCAAGAAGTTCTGGGACAGTCTGAACCCTGCTGACCAGAAAGCGTTGACCGACGCCATGGCCGAAGCCACCACCTTCCAGCGCGGTGTGTCGCGCGTGCAGGCCAATGTGGCGCTGGAAGACCTCAAGAAGGCCGGCATGCAGGTGTCCGAGTTCTCGCCTGCCGAGCTGGACAAGCTGCGCGCCAAGGTGAAACCCGTGGTCGAAAAGCACAGCGAAAAAGTGGGCGCAGAGACGGTGAAAGAGGTCTACGCCACGCTGGCCAAGCTGCGCGGCGGCAAGTAAGCCCCACGCTGCCCACCCCGCACGGCCGCCAGTAGCCTCGCCACACCCGGCCGTGCATTCACCCCGTATCCCGCCCGCCCCATGAGCACCCAGCTGCTTGATCCCCCGGTCACCACACCCACGTCCGCCATGCCATCCACAAGCCCCCGCAAGGTGCTGATCGGACTGATCGGTGCCGGTATCCAGAAATCGCTGTCGCCCGCGCTGCACGAAGAAGAAGCGCGCCATCACGGCATGCGCCTGCACTACCAGCTCATCGACCTGGACCGCTCTGCTTCCTCGGCGGAGCATCTGCCCACGCTGTTGTCGGCGGCGCGCATCATGGGCTACGCGGGCTGCAACGTGACCTACCCCTGCAAGCAGGCGGTGATTCCGCACCTCGACAGCCTGTCCGAAGAAGCGCGCGCCATGGGCGCCGTGAACACCGTGGTCATCCAGGGCGGAAAACTCGTGGGCCACAACACCGACGGATCGGGCTGGGCTTGGGGCTTTACCCGCGCACTGCCTGGCGCCGACCTGCGCCGCGTGGTGCTGCTCGGCGCGGGCGGTGCAGGCGCTGCGATTGCACACGCCGTGCTGCGGCTGGGCGCCGAGCACCTGAACATCGTCGATGCGCAGCCCGAGCGTGCGGCTCAACTGGCAGCCGATGTGAATGCGCTGTACGGCGCCCGGGCCGAAGCCTCCGACATCCAATCGGCCATGGCGCAGGCCACAGGCCTGATCCACGCCACGCCCACGGGCATGGACAAACTGCCCGGCCTGCCACTCGATGTGGCCCTGCTGCGGCCCCCGATGTGGGTGTCCGAAGTGGTGTATTTCCCGCTCGACACCGCCCTGGTACAGGCCGCACGCGCGCTGGGCTGCCGGGTATCCGACGGCGGTGGCATGGCTGTGGGCCAGGCCGTGGGCGCGTTCGAACTGTTCACCGGCGAGGCGCCCGATGCGGCGCGCATGGATGCGCATTTCCGCCGCCTGGTCAGCACGCGCTGATGCCACTGCCCGCCGCAACCCCCAAGGAGCCGACACCATGAGCACCCCGATGATGGCCGCCCGCGAAACGCTGGGCGAACTGCCCAACCCCCTGGGCCTGCAGGGCGTGGAGTTCATCGAATACGCCACCAGCCGTCCGCAGGCCCTGGGCCAGGCGCTGGAGCGCATGGGCTTTCAGCCTGTGGCACGCCACCGCTCGCGCGAGGTGCTGCTGTACCGCCAGGGCGACATGAACATCATCGTCAACGCCCACCAGGACAACGAGCTCACCGGCGTGCACGCCCCGCCCGCGCTCACCGAAGCGCCGGTGCTCGCCGCCATTGCTTTTCGCGTGGGCAATGCGGCCGCGGCCTACCGCCGGGTGCTGGAACTGGGCGCCTGGGCCGTGCACACCGAGGTCGAGGTGATGGAGCTGAACATCCCCGCCATCCACGGGGTGGGTGCCAGCCGCATCTACTTTGTCGACCGCTGGAAGGAGTTCTCCATCTACGACGTGGACTTTGTGCCCATCCCCACCGTCAACCAGCGGCCGCCCGCGCTGCAGGGCCTGCACCTGTTTGGCGTGGTGCAGTACATCGGCCTGGGCCGTGCCGAGGACTGGATCCACTTCTACAGGGAGCTGTTTGGCTTCGCCGAGCTGGCACCGGACCAGTCGTTTGGCGTGCTCACCCATGGCCGCATCCTGGCCAGCCCCTGTGGCACGCTGCACTGGCAGCTCATCGAACCGCTGGTCGATGCGCTGGAAGCCGACCCCGAAGAGTTGCTGCAACGCGTGGCCTTTGGCGCGCCCGACGTGCTGGCCACAGTGCAAGCGCTGCGCGAGCGCGGCGTGGACTTCGTCGAGTCCCCCACCGGCGTGCACACGGGCACGCGCGGCGCCCTCACCCGCGCAGATGCCGGCGCTCCCAGCTTCGAACTGGTGCTGGACGCACGCTGAGCCTGGAGACTGCCCCATGCGCACATCCACCATGCAACGCAACGTCGCCGACTTTGGCATGGACACCATCAGCCTGGCCGGCCCGCTGGAGGCCAAGCTCGCCGCCGTCAAGGCCGCCGGATTTGGCCAGATCATGCTGGCCGCGCGCGACATCGTGGGCCACCCCGAGGGCATCGAGGCCGCCGTGCACGCCGTGCGCAGCAGCGGCTTGCGGGTGACGGGCTTCCAGGTGCTGCGCGATTTTGAAGGCTTGTCCGGCCACCTGCACAGCTACAAGGTGGACATCGCCAAGCAGATGATCCTGATGGCGCGTGACCTGGGCGCGCCCGTGCTGCTGGCATGCAGCTCCACGTCTTCGCACGCCACGTCTGACGCCGATGCGATTGCGCGCGACCTGCGCAAGCTGGCCCTGCTGGCGCTGCCCCATGGCATCCGCGTGGCGTTTGAGGGCCTCTCCTGGGGCCGCCACATCAACGAGGTGCACCAGGCCTGGGCCGCCGTGGAACAGGCCGATTGCCCCAACCTCGGGCTGGCCATTGATTCGTACCACCAGTTCGCCACCAGCACGCCGCTCGCGGCGCTGGAGGACGTGGACCCCGCCAAGATCTACCTCGTGCAGCTGTCCGACTTCATGTGGCAGGAAACGCGCACAGTGCAAGAGCGCATCGAGACCGCGCGGCACTTTCGCGTGTTCCCTGGCGAAGGCGTGCACAGCAAGGCGCTGGCCGAACTGGTACGCACGCTGGACGGCATGGGCTACCAGGGCGATTACAGCTTTGAGGTCTTCAACGACGACTACCAGCAGCTGCCTCTGCCCTATGTGGCGCAACGGGCGTGGAACAGTGCGCTGTGGCTGGCCGAAGGCGTGTTGCAACGCGCAGTGCCCTTGCCCGGGCATTCGCGCATCCGGGCAGTGGGGTGAAGAGGGTGAGCGGGCCCCGGGGACCCTGTGCACGAATCGCCGCGCCGTGAGCATCTGCGGTCTCGGGCAGCCTGCGGTGTTGCAACACTTCGCAATAGCGACAGCTGATGCTGCGTTTTGCGCCTAGCAGACCATTCCGATCCACAGCGCCCACTTACCGCTCGATGCGTGCAGCGGATCCCTAGCTGTTGGCGCGCTTTTTGAGCCAGCGCATCAGTGCGCCCACCACGGGCAGCTTTTCGTACAGCTCTTCGGCCGCATCCCAGTAGTCGCGGTGCAGCGTCACCAGACCCTGTTCGTCCAGCACCAGGTGCGAGGCACCACGCACCGTCTGCGTCACGCCCTTGTGAAAGTCCTTGAACGCGAACAGGAAGTCCCAGGTCAAGAAGCACTGCGTGCCCTGCACCACCCGGCCGGTGACCACAAAACGCGGCTGCTCCAGCGCCTCGAACATGTGGGCAAAAATGGCCTGGATGGCAGGCACGCCCTGCACCTCGTTGAAGGGGTCCTTGAAGCGCGCCTGTGGTGCGTAGAAATGGCCAATGGCCGCTATGTCGGCAGGCGAGAGGTTTTCAAAGAATGCGACAACGCGCGTGACGGCTTCTTCGGTGGATGGGGATGTGTTCGGGGGCTGCATCGCAAAAGTCAAAGGCCTGTGAAGCGGCGAACGGCGGGGAAGTACCAACGGTACGGCAACAGCCGCAGCAGCTTCATCACGCGTGTGAAACGCTTGGGGAAGTGGATGTCGAAATGCCCCCGCTCCCAGCCCTGCACGATGGCCGCCGCTGCTGCTTCGGGTGAGATGAGGGCCGGCATGGTGAAGTCGTTGCCCGCCGTGAGCGGCGTGGCCACAAAACCAGGGTTGATCACGCTCACGCCCATGCCCAGGTCGTGCAGGTCCAAGTACAGCGCCTCGGCCAGGTTGATGAGGGCCGCCTTGGTGGGCCCATAGGCCAGGCTCTTGGGCAGGCCGCGAAAGCCTGCCACGCTGCTGATCAGGCTCACGTGACCTGGCTGCCCGGCCTGCGCTGCGGCCAGCATGGCGGGCAACATGGCGGCCAGCACGTGCAGCACGCCGTTGTAGTTGATCTGCTCGTGGCGCAGCATCACGGCCAGATCGAAGTCGGTGGCGCGCATGTCGCGGTAGTAGCCCGCGCAGTAGCACACCAGGTCGGGCGCTCCTCCCGCGAGCACCTGCGCTGCGGCGGCCTGCACCTGTGCCGGTTCTGCGGTGTCAAAAGCCAGCGCCGTGCTGCCGGGGTGCTGCACAACAAAGGCGTTCAGTGCATCACCGCTGCGCGCCGACACGATGACCTGCGCACCGCGCGCATGCAGCGCGGCTGCGGTGGCCCGGCCAATGCCACTGCTGGCCCCGATGAGCCAGGCACGGCGGCCCTGCCAGTCGCGCAAGGGAGGGTTGAGGCTCATGGTGCGCGTTTGGTGAAGGACAGCGTGATCTCGCCCAGGCGCACGCCGAACTTGGTCATGGTGGCGCGGTTGAGCATCACCCGGTCGTCGATGAGGTACATCCAGTCGTCCAGGTCCACGTTGTAGACCTTGCCATCCACCGGCAGGGCCAGCGTGTAGTTCCAGCGGAAGGCGTTGCCGCGCGTCTGGCCGTTGGCCGTGCCCACCACATCGTCGGCGGTGCCGGTGTAACGGCCGTCGGCATGCTTCGTCAGCCGCCAGATGCGGCGCTGCGTGGTGCCGTCGGAGTAGGTGAAGGCTTCATCCAGCACGCCCTCGTTGCCTTTCCAGCTGCAGTCCATCACCACGGTGAAGCGTTTGACGATCTGGCCGCTGCGGTCCTGGAAGATGCCGTAGGCGTCGATCTTGCCGTTGAAATACTGGGCCAGGTCCAGCACCGGTTTCTCGGTGGCGTAGCCATCCAGGTTCTGGCTGGCGCAGCCGGACAGCACTACGGGCGCAGCCACAGCGGCGGAGAGGAGGAGGCGTCTTTGCATCATGGGTTGTGCCTTGGGGGTATGGGTGTCAGGTTCCAGCCATCGCCGCACCGCGTGGGTGCCGGAGAAAAAGGACGTACAGCGCTGCCGCTGCCGCCAGCTTGAGCGCGCAGGGCAGCACGGCGTAGGCCAGGCCCAGTGTCTGCAGGCCGTCATCGCTGCGCGTGCCCGGCGTGTAGCCCAGCCAGCCCAGCAGGGGCAGCGCCAGGCCTGCTGCCAGGGCCAGGTTGAGCTTGGTGGCAAAGTTCCACCAGCCGAAGTACGCGCCCTCGTGCCGGCCGCTGTCGCCCTCGGCCGCGATCACGCCCGCCAGCAGGGCGCTGGGCAGGGCCAGGTCCGTGCCCAGGGCCACACCCGACAGCGCGCAGACCACCATGAACGGCAACACATCACCCGCGCCCAGAAACGCCGTCCACACAAACACGGCAATCGCCAGCAGCATGCCCGCCAGCCAGGTGCGCGCCAGGCCCCAGCGCGCCACGGCACGCAGCCACAGCGGAATGGACAGCGCCGCACAGACAAAATAGGCCGCGAGGAACATGGGCTCCTGCGCCGGCGGGGCCTGCAGGCGGTCTTGAATGAAGAACAGCACCAGCGTGGCCGGGATGGCACTGGCGATGCCGTTGAGCATGAACACGGCCAGCAGGCGGCGAAAGGCAGCCCGTCCCCAGGGCCGCCACAGGCTGGCGCGCTGTGCCGGTCGGTACACGCCTGCCACGGCCTCAGCATGGTCTGCGGGGCGCGGGGCTCTGGTCCACGCCCACCAGCCCAGCAGCAGGGTGAGGGCAAACACACTGAGCATCACCGGCAGGCCCAGCAGCGCGGGCAGCACCGAAGCCAGCACCACGCCCACCAGCGCGGCGCCCTCACGCCAGGCCACGATGCGGCCGCGCTGCAGCTCGTCGCCGCCCAGCCGTGCGCCCCAGGACTGGTGCGCAATGCCCAGCTGGCTATAGGCCGTGTAGGTGATAAGCAGTGCCACCAGCGCCCAGGCAATCAGTGCATCCGCCCCACGCACCCATGGAAAGAACAGGCTGGTCAGCCCCAGTGCCAGCACCACGGCCGACACCGCGCCCACCGCCAGCACGGCGCGCACCGAGCGGCTGAACAAGTAGTCGGACAGACGCCCCAGCAGCGGGTCGGACACCGCGTCGAACAGCCGCGCCGCCAGCAGCACCGAGCCCAGCGTGGCCAGTGGCATGCCGAACTCGCGGGCGTAGTGGTTGGGCAACAGCACATACAGCGGCAGCGCCACAAAAGCCAGCGGCAGGCCCAGCAGCCCATAGGCCAGGCCTTGGCTGGCGCGCATGGGCGTGGTGGAGGTCATTGCTGCCCTTGTCCCGCAGTGCGGGTGGCCGCGATCAGCTCTTGCCGCAGTCCGGGTTCGGAGGTCTGCGGCGACAGCCAGATGCCGAAGAACAGGCGCGAGAACTCGGCGTCAGGCACTTCGCCCACCACACGCCCGCCCATCTTGAACACGGCGCCCGTGCCGGGCTGGTACAGGCCCAGCAGCCGGTCGCCAGCCTTCACATCCGGCAGCGCGGCGGTCAGTGCCTGCTGCCAGCGCGCGGCCTGCTGCGGCGTGAAGCTGCCCACGCGGCGCATCTCTTCGATGGAGCGCTTGGCGATGGCGTCGGCCGAAAAATCGCGGTGGTAAGTCAGCTCCAGCGCCAGGGGGTGGGCGGCGTAGTTGTCGGCATCAAAGCCGGGCTGCACCCACAGCCGCGCACGGTAGATCTCAAACCCCAGAAACCGCAGCACGCCCTGGCCCACCAGGCGGGCCCCCGACAGCGGGGCTGCGGCGGCTGCGCTGGCCTCTGCAACCTGCGCCAGCGCGGTTTGAGGGCCAAAAGCCATCAATGCGCTAGTGAATATTGTGGTGATAGCTATATTTTTCATAGCAGTCATCAGTCCTTGGCCAGGGTGTACTGCACCAGGTCGATGTTGCTCATCGCAAACGCCGCCTCGCAATACGCCAGGTAGAACTCCCAGATGTGCATGAAGCGCTCGTCAAACCCCAGCTGCAGGATCTGCGTGCGCTGCGCGAGGAAGCGCTCGCGCCACCGCTTGAGGGTTTCGGCGTAGTCCTGGCCAAACGCAAACTCGTCGACCACGCGCAGGCCCGCCGCCTCGGCTTCGCGGCGGAACTCGCGCGGACACGGCAGGCAGCCACCCGGGAAGATGTACTGCTGGATGAAATCCGTGGAGCTGATGTAGCGCTCGAACAGGCTGTCGTCGATGACGATGCTCTGGATGCAGGCCCGGCCGCCGGGCTTGAGCAAGCGGTTCACCGACTGGAAGTAGGTGGGCCAGTATTCGCGGCCCACGGCCTCGACCATCTCGATGGAGCAGATGGCGTCGTACGGGCCGTCCTGGATGTCGCGGTAGTCCTGCAGGCGCAGGTCGGCGTGCTCGGCCACCCCTTGCTGCGCCATGCGCTTTTGCGCGAAGGCGAGCTGCTCGGTGGAGAGTGTCACGCCCGTCAGGTGGGCGCCGAATTCGACGGTCGCCATCTCGGCCAGCGCGCCCCAGCCACAGCCGATCTCCAGCACCCGGGAATTTGGCTGCACACCGGCCATGCGCAACGCGCGCCGCACCTTGGCGTGCTGGGCAGCGCGCATGTCGCCGCCTGCATCGCCCTCGAACCAGGCGGACGAGTAGTTCATCGTATCGTCCAGCCAGAGTTCGTAGAACGCGTTGCCCAGGTCATAGTGGGCGTGGATGTTCTTCTGGCTGTTGGCGCGGGTGTTGCGGTTGAGCAGGTGCTTGATGCGGTACAGCAGGCGGCCGGCCCAGGTGCCGTAGATCACGCCTTCCACCTGCTGGCGGTTGGCGATGAAGAGCTTGAGCAGATCGGTCAGGTGTGGGGTGGTCCAGTCGCCCGCGATGTAGCTCTCGGCAAAGCCGATGTCGCCCGACTTGAGCGCTGCGCTGCAGACATTCCAGTTCTTGAGCGTGATCGCCGCCGACGGGCCATTGCCGTGCCCGAAGTGCTGCAGGGTGCCGTCAGGCAACTGCACCGTGAGGTGGCCGTGCTGCAGGCGCTGCAGCAGCCTGAGCGCGGTGCGGGCGGCTGCCGGCGTGCCTGCGGGCAGGGCCTGCGCGTTGCGGTCGGAGCGGGTGGCGGTGGTGGAGTTCATAGCGGCGGTCTCGCGGGGCTGGAACGACATGGAGATCAACGGGTCACGATGGAGGCAGGCGCCTCGGGCTTGCGATGGAAACGCACGCGCTTGAGCCACAGCTGCAGCGCGTGCCAGTGGATGCGGGCAATGATGGCCAGTGTCATGGCGGGGTAGCCCCAAAGCGCCTGGCGCAGGGTCTGTGGGGTGATGGTCTGCAGGGTGCCGCTCACGCTGGTCTGGATGAGCGGGCCGATGTCGTCGTCGTGGTCGATGCGCACCACGGTGCGGCCTGCGTCCTGTGCACCAGCCTCGGTGCGCATGAAACGAAAGCGATAACCGCCGCTCACCTCGCAGAACGGCGACACGTGGAACACCTTGCGTGCCTGCTGTTCCACGCCGTACTGCGGCGCATCCAGCAGGTAGCAGTGGCGCTCGCCAAAGGTGTTGTTCACTTCCACCACGATGGCGCGCAGGTGGCCATCGGCGCGGTGGCAATACCAGAAGCTCACGGGTTTGAAGGTGTAGCCCAGCACACGGGGGTAGCAGTGCAGCCACACCTCACCTGTGGCGTCGGTGATGCCTTCGGTGCGCAGCAACTCGTCCAGCCAGGCCAGCGCCCCGCCCTGCGCGGCGCTGCGGCCGTCGCCGTGGTCCACGTCATGGAAGCTGATGGCGCCGCTGCGGTTCACCGCCAGCGGTGTGTGCGTGCCGCTCAGGCTGCGCATGGGCAGCATGAGGAAAAACGTGGGGTAGGCGAACGCATGCCGCCGGGGCCGCAGCCGCGTGTGGCGCACCTGGCCGAAGCCGATCAGGGGCGCTGCGGTGGGGGCCGGCGCTTGGCTCACGCAGCCTCCGCCAGGGGGGCCGGCAGGGCGGCCAGCAATTGCTCGGCCACGGCTAGGCCCGATTTGAGGCCGTCTTCGTGGAAGCCGTAGCCCGTCCAGGCGCCGCAGAACCAGGTGTGCTGCTGCCCTTGCAGCTTGCCCACCTGCTGCTGCGCGCGGATAGCGGCCATGTCAAACACGGGGTGGGCGTAGTCGTAGCTGCCGATCACGTGTTCGGGCGCTATGTCGCGCACCGGGTTGAGCGACACCACCACGGGCTGTGCAAAGGGCACGGGCTGCAGCTGGTTGATGAGGTAGTGCAGGCACACGCGGGCCGACTCGCGGCTGCGTTGCGGCGCACGTTCGTAGTTCCACGCGGCCCAGGCGGCGCGGCGCGCCGGCAGCACGGACGTATCGGTGTGCAACACGGCGCGGTTGGCCTGGTAGCGGATGGTGCCGAGCACGGCGCGCTCCTGCGTTGAAGGCTGGGCCAGCAGCGCGAGCGACTGGTCCGAATGGGTGGCCAGCACCACCTGATCAAAATGTTCGGTGTGGCCTGCAGTCACCACGCGCACGCCGGCGGCATCGCGCTCGATGCGGCGCACGGGGGTGTTCAGGCGCTTGTCGGCAATGCCCGCCACGATCTTGTCCACGTAGTGGCGCGCACCGCCAGACACCGTCCACCACTGGGGGCGGTTGCTCACCTGGATCAGGCCGTGGTTGTGGCAGAACCGGATCATGGTGGCCACGGGGAACTTCAGCATCTGGTCGGTGGGGCAGCTCCAGATGCAGCCCAGCATGGGCAGGAAGTACCAGTCACGGAAGGCGTCGCCAAAGCGGTGCTCGCGCAAGAAGTCGCCCAGGGGCTGCATCAGCGCTGCCTCGGCCTGCTTGTCGGCAATGCGCGTGCACAGTTGGTTGAAGCGCAGCAGGTCGCGCAGCATGCCCAGAAAACGCGGGTTGACCAGGTTGGAACGCTGGGCAAACACAGTGCTGAGGTTGGTGCCGCTCCATTCCAGCGCGCGGCCACCGCCGAGGGCTGCGGGCACCTGCACCGAAAACGACATGTCGGATTTGGCCGTCTCCACGCCCAGCTCGGCCAACAGGCGGATCAGGTGGGGGTAGGTGCGCTCGTTGAACACCAGAAAGCCGGTGTCCACGCCGTGGGTGACCGGGGCGCCTGACGCATCGGGCAGGGTGACATCGACGGTGTGGGTGTGGCCGCCGAAGTAGTCGCCCGCCTCAAACAGCGTGATGTCCGCCTGGCCGCGCAGCTGGTGCGCGACGGAGAGCCCGGAGATGCCGGAGCCGATGATGGCGATTTTCATGACCGGCTCCCTCTGGCCGGTGCACGGAATAAAAAGGTTGCGAAGCGTCCCGAAACGAATAAGAGAGGGAGGGAGGAGAAGCGCTCCAGGAGGTCAGTCGGAACCCGGGGGCCCGAAAGGCTTCGCAACATTAAAACTGTACGCTGCGCAATCGTCTTGCGCAATGGATAGAGTGAGGCCGCTCCGGCGAAGTTCCAGAGGGCGCCTGTATTTTTTTTCAAGAAATGTAAAGAAGTCATTGCGCTCACCGGGGTGTGGGCATGGCGAGCTGCTGTTCGATGGCACGCACCAGGCCCTTGTTGTCCGGCCCGGTCAGGCTGGAGTAGTTGTCCACCAGCTTGCCGTCGCGGCCCAGCAGGTATTTGTGGAAGTTCCAGCGGGGCGCCGTGCCCGACAGCTGCGCCAGTTGCTGGTACAGCGGCGAGGCTTCGGGGCCCTTCACGCTGCTTTTGGCAAACATGGGAAATTTCACCCCGAATGTGTTTTCGCAGAAGTCGGCGATTTCCTTGTTGCTGCCTTTTTCCTGGGCAAAGTCGTTGGACGGGAAGCCCAGCACCACCAGCCCCTTGTCCTTGTAGCGGGCATACAGCTCTTCGAGCCCCTTGTACTGGCCGGTAAAGCCACAGAAGCTGGCCGTGTTGACTACCAGAACCACTTTTCCGCTGTACTGGCAAAGCGACTGCGGCTTTTCGTCCTGCAGGCGCGGAAAGGTGTGCTGCAGCGTGGCCGGGCACGCTGCAGGCGCATCGGCCGCTTGGGCGGCGGGCGCCAGCAGCAACCAGGCCGCCAGCGCGGTGGCTGTCGAGAGGAGTCTTGTAAGGCGGTTCATAGGACTTTGGGCAGTGAGTGCAGCCAATTTAACCATTTCATCATTTTTTGTCCACATGAGTTTTTATTTGTACTGAATGGTTTACGTGGCGCGCACGCGTTTGGATTCAGATTTCGGAAGGAAGCGGGACGCGGGGGCCAAAAAGCGGCCGCGCAGTACCACCGGCGCTGGCCCATGGCGCGGTAGGGAAAGGAGTGGATACAGCTTCAGCCCCAGTGACGGGCGGCAGGAGCCACGCATGGGCAACGCCTCATGCAGGTATGAGGGGGAGCTGTGGCCCGCCGCAGACAGCGGCGGCGCGTGGAACCGGGGGGCTCGCAGCGCCCTCCAAGGCGTCAGATCATCTGCAGCAGGCGGTCCAGCGACAGGTTGACCCGCACGTCCTTGAAAGCCACCACACCGGTGACCTTCCAGGGCGGCATGCCCGTATCGCGGGGAATGGGCTCGCCCGTGGCCATGCCGTCGCGGTTGGTCACCACGGCCACGCGGGGGGTGGTGGCGGTGGTGCCCCGGCGGATGACCACGCCCACTTCACGGCTGGCCAGGCGCACAAAGGCACCGGGGGGATAGACGCCCAGGGTCTTGACGAGGGCGGCGCCGGCCTCGTCCACCTGGTGTTCTTCGTCGTAGTAACTGGCCTGCATGGCGGCAGTGACAGGCATGGGCAGCCGCGCGGCGCGGGGGGCCAGGCGGGCGCCAAAAATGTCGGCGCGCTGCAGCAGGCGGGCCATTTGCTGGGCTTCGGTCTTTTTGGCCAGGGGCCCGGGCGTGCGGTGGTGGTGGCAGCGCACGGCCTCCAGCCACACCGGGTCGGCCACGCCCAGATGGCGCAGCAGCGCCTCGGACCGCGCCGCGTGGTCTTCCACGGCGGCAATCTGGGTCGCGGTGAGGGGCTGGGTCTGCAGCACCAACTGGTCCTGCAGCTCTGTCATGGCGATGTTCATGCTCAGCGCTGCGTGCCCCAATTGCTGCACCCGGCCGCTGGGCCAGCGCAGCATCTCGCGGGCCACCACCATGCACACGCAGCTGACCAGCATGGAATGCGTGGCGCTGTACATGCGCGTTTCCTGGGCCGAGAGATAGATCAGTGCCAGCAGCGTGGCGTCGGGCGTCTGTTCGCAATGGCGCACCAGCTCGTCGTGCAGGGCCTGAAACCGACCGCCAAAGTCGCTGGGCGACGGGGCGCGCAGCAGCTGCGTGGCGCGCAACTGCAGCTCGGGCCAGTCGGGTAGGGTTTTGCCCGCACGCGCAGCGGCCGCTGCGGCGGCCTGCTCGCCGGCCGTCATCTTCATGGCGGCGATCTCGCCCAGGTTGGTGTCGGCGATCAGCATGCGCTGCAGCTGCGCCAGGTAGGCGCGGTGGCTGCCGCCGGATTCGTCGGTGTCCACACACAGCTCGCGCCCGCGTTCGACCAGCTTGGCCAGTTCGTCGCGGGTGCGGATCACATAGCCCTTTTGCGCCAGCAACACGCCGTCGGCCCCCCGCAGCACAAAAGGCAGGGGATGGCCCAGCTGGATGGATTCGATGTTGAGGCTGACGAGGTTCATGGTGCGCGTTGCATTATCCGACGGCTACCTCCCGCCAAAGCCCGCGCGACCCCCGTGATTGCCCTGCTTTTTGGGCTCACGCCGGCGGGCGGCGCCAAGACTCGGCGTCAGGGGGCAGAGGGAGGTGCTGGTTGCGCTGTGGCTGTGGCTGTGGGGGCCGCCGGTGCGCCCGGGGCATGGCGCACCCCGCGCAGGCGGCGGGCCAGCCGGCCGAACCCCTGGCCCAGGTCGTCCACCCCAGTAAACACCGCCGGAATCACCAAGAGGCTCAGCAGCGTAGAGGTGATGAGTCCGCCAATCACCGCCACCGCCATCGGCGAGCGAAAGCTCGCGTCCGCAGCACCCAGGCCGATGGCGATGGGCAGCATGCCTGCACCCATGGCCAGCGTGGTCATGATGATGGGCCGTGCACGCTTGTGGCAGGCGTCGATCAGCGCCTCAAAGCGCGTCATGCCATGCTCGCGCCGCGCCAGGATGGCGTATTCCACCAGCAGGATGGAGTTCTTGGTGGCAATGCCCATGAGCATGATCAGCCCGATGAGCGAGGGCATCGAGAAGCTCTTCTGCGCAATCAGCAGCCCCACAAACGCGCCACCCAGCGACAGCGGCAGCGCCGCCAGGATGGTCACCGGGTGCAGGAAGTCCTTGAACAGCAGCACCAGCACAATGTAGATGCACAGCACGCCGGTGAGCATGGCCAGGCCAAAGCTGGCAAACAGCTCGCCCATCATCTCGGCATCGCCAATGGTGATCTGGCGCACGCCGGCTGGCAGGTTCTGGATGGAGGGCAGCGCTTCGACCGCCTTGGTCACGTCGCCCAGCGGCTGGCCCGACAGCTCGATCTCAAAATTGACATTGCGCGCGCGGTCGTAGCGGTCCACCACGGCCGGGCCGCCGCTGAACTCCAGCGTGGCCACCTGGCCCAGCATCACCGGGCCCTTGGCGCCGGGCACGGGCAGGCGCTCCAGCAGCGACAGGTCCTTGCGCGCGTCGTCCTGCAGCTTGACCACGATGGGCACCTGGCGTGCTGACAGGTTGAGCTTGGGCAGCGACACGTCGTAGTCGCCCACGGTGGCAATGCGCAGGGTCTCTGCAATGGCGCTGCTGGTCACGCCCAGGTCGGCGGCGCGGGCAAAGTCGGGGCGCACGGCGATCTCGGAGCGCACGAGGCTGGCGGTGGACGAGATGCTGCCCAGGCCCGGGATGGTGCGCAGGTCCTTCTCGACTGCCAGCGCCGCTGTGGTCAGCGCCTGCGGGTCGTCGCCCGTGAGCACCAGCACGTACTTCTCGCCCGAGCCGCCCAGGCCCACCTTGCTGCGCACGCCGGGCAGGGTTTCCAGGGCCTTGCGAATGTTGTTCTCGATGCCCTGCTTGCGTGGCCGGTCCCCGCGCTCGGCCAGCAGGATGGTGAGCGTGGCCTTGCGGGTTTCGGCGGAGGCGCCCCCCATGAAGGGGTCAGTGCCGGCCGAGCCGCCGCCGATGGTGGTGTACACACTTTGCACATGCTCCACCTTGGCGATGCGCTGTCGCGCGTCTTCGGCCACGGCCCGCGTCTGCGCCAGCGTGGCGCCGGGTGGCAGCTCCAGGTACACCTGGGTCTGCGAGTTGTCGTCCGGCGGGATGAAGCCGGTGGGCAGCAGCGGGATCAGCGCCAGCGAGCCGATGAAAAAGGCCGCCGTGGCAATGAAGGTCATCCACCGGTGTTTGATGCACCACGCGGCCCAGCGCAGGTACACCGTCATCCAGCGCGGGTCCTTGTGGTCGCCCACGATGGGCTTGAGGATGTAGGCCGCCATCATGGGCGTGAGCAGGCGCGCCACCACCAGGCTGGCAAACACCGCGAGCGACGCCGTCCAGCCAAACTGCTTGAAGAACTTGCCCGCAATGCCGCTCATGAACGCGGTGGGCAAAAACACCGCGATCAGCGTGAAAGTGGTGGCCACCACGGCCAGGCCAATTTCGTCGGCCGCCTCCATGGCCGCCTGGTAGGGCGTCTTGCCCATGCGCAGGTGGCGCACGATGTTCTCGACTTCTACGATGGCGTCGTCCACCAGGATGCCCACCACCAGCGACAGCGCCAGCAGCGTGATCACGTTGATCGAGAAGCCCAGCCAGTACATGCCGATGAACGCCGGGATCACCGACAGCGGCAGCGCCACGGCCGACACGAAGGTGGCGCGCCAGTCGCGCAGGAAGAGCCACACCACCAGCACGGCCAGCAGTGCACCTTCGTACAGCAGGTGCATGGAGCCGTCGTATTCCTCCTGCACGGGCTGCACGAAGTTGAAGGCCTCGGTGATCTCCAGATCGGGGTGCTGTGCGCGCATTTCCTTGAGGGCTGCCTGCACAGCCGCGCCCACTTCCACCTCGCTCGCGCCCTTGCTGCGGGCCACTTCAAAGCCCACCACCGGCTTGCCGTTGAGCAGGGCCAGCGCGCGCGGCTCGGCAATGGTGTCTGTCACCGTGGCCACCTGATCAAGCCGCACATGGCGGCCGTCGGACAGCGCCAGCGTGAGCCCTGCGAGCTCCTGCGCCGACTGCACCGTGGCCAGCGTGCGCACGGGCTGTTCGCTGCCACCCAGGTCGGTGCGGCCGCCTGCACTCTCCGTCTGCACCAGCCGCAGCTGGCGCGAGACATCGGCCGCCGTGGCGTTCAACGCCTGCAGCTTGACCGGGTCCAGCAACACATGCACCTCACGCTGCACACCGCCCACGCGGTTGACGGCGCCCACGCCGCGCACGGTGAGCAGCTTCTTGGCCACAGCGTCGTCCACAAACCAGGACAGCGCCTCGTCGTCCATGCGGGCCGACGCGATGGTGAAGGCTAGCACGGGCTGCGCGGCCAGGTCCATCTTGGTCACGATAGGGTCACGCACGTCGCCCGGCAGGTCGCCGCGCACACGGGCCACGGCGGAGCGCACGTCGTCCAGCGCCTCCTGCGTGGGCTTTTCCAGCCGGAACTCGGCGGTGATGGTGGCGCCGCCGTCCTGCACCTTGGTGTAGATGTGCTTGAGCCCCTGCAGCGTGGCGATGCTGTTCTCGATCTTGCGCGCCACGTCGTTCTCCAGCTGCGCGGGCGAGGCGCCCGGCAGCGCCACGGTCACGGAGATCGTGGGCAGGTCGATGTCGGGAAAGTTCTGCACCTTCATGGCGTTGAAGGACAGCAGGCCGCCGAAGGTCAGCAGCACAAACAGCATCAGCGCCTGGATGGGGTTCTTGATGGACCAGGTGGATACATTCATCTGGAATGCTCCTCAATTGATAGCTGTTTGCGCATGATCCACTAGCGCTACAGGCACTTTTTGCATGAAATGCTGGCTGGAGGACTGCTTGCCAACCGCTGGCGCCGCCGCAGGGGCCGCCACGCGCACCAGGTCGCCATCGTTCAAAAAGCCCGCACCGCGCACGGCGACGGAGGCTCCAGCGTCCAGGCCCGACAGCACCTCGACCCGGTCGGCCACGCGGCGGCCGGTCTGGACCTTGCGCATCTGCACGCGCTGGTCTCCGCCCACCACAAACACGTACGAGAACCCGTCGCGCACCACCAGCGCCTCTTGTGGCACGGTGAGTGCGTCGCTGCTGCCCAGTGCGAACTCGCCCCGCGCAAACATCCCGGCGCGGAAGTCGGTGTTGGCGGGCAGGTCCACGTAGACCAGCGCATTGCGCGTTTGCGGGTCCACCGTGGGCGCGACCATGCGCACGGTGCCCTCGGCCGCGGCGCCGCTGGCAGCCGTAACGCTGACCTTGGCCCCGGGCTGGATGCGCCGCAGCTCGGTGGACGTGACCTCGGCGCGCCACTCCAGCCGGCCCTTGCGCACCATGCGGAACAGCTCCGTGCCGGCACCCACCACCGCGCCCACGGTGGCCGTGCGGGCCGAGATCACGCCGCTGTCAGGCGCCACCACCTGCGTGTATTTGAGGCGCAGCTGCTGCGCGTTCAGCGCGGCCTTGGACGCTTCCACGCGGGCCTGGGCGGTTTGCTCAGCCGTGGTGAACTGCTGGATCTGCTGCTGGCTGAGTGCGCCCGTGGCTTGCAACGAGCGGGCGCGGTCGGCATTGGCGGCGGCCTCGGCCGCATTGGCCTGGGCTTCGAGCAGGCTGGCGCGGCTCTGGGCCACATCGGCCAGCACCGTGTCGGCCGAGAAGGTGGCCAGCACCTGCCCGGCCTTGACCACATCGCCCACGTTCACACGCACCTCGGTCAGGCGCAGGCCGTTGCTCTCGGCCCCAATGCTCGCCTCTTGCCACGCGGCGATGTTGCCGTTGGCCGCCAGGCGCAGCGGCACTGGCATGCGCTGCGGCTGCGCCGTGCTGACGGTGAGCGCAGGCCGGGGCTGGCCCGCCTTGGGTTCATCGGCGGCACGCGATGCGCCCGAGAAAACCAGCGCACCGCCCGTGGCCAGAACGCAGGCGGCGATCACGGCGAAGGCGGTGGGGGAAAACTTGAAGGAGAAAGAGGAGTGTTGCATGTGCATCTGTCCTGGGGAGTTCATATCAGCTGTGCATGGTGTTGGGCGTGGCCCACTGCGCTCGAAACTGGCGATGCGCAGACGAGGGCAGCCCAGCAAGGGCCGCCCCGCAGCGAGGGCTGCGTCCCCCTGCCCGGATTGCGCAGCAATGCGAGAGCGGGGGCTGAGCGCCGCGGCTCCGAGCCTGCCTGCGCAGGCTTGGACGGCGGTGAAGAGCGGCCGCCTCCGGCGGACGCACCGAGGCGCAAAGCGCCTCAGGGGGGTGTCTCATAGCTTCCATCCACCACCGGCGGCGCGGTACAGCGCAATCCAGGCGGTCTGGCGTTCGTGCTGCAGCGCGACCAGCGCGTTCTCGGCGGCCAGTGCTGTGCGCCGGGCATCTTCCAGCTCCACCAGACTGGCCAGGCCACCACGCCAGCGCGCCTCGGTCGCGTCGAACGATGCGCGGTAGCCCTCGGCGGCAGTGCGCGCGCTGGCACTGCGCTCGGCCGTGCTTTGCAGGCGCACCAGGGCTTGCTCGACCTCGCTCACGGCCTGGCGCACCTTGGCGCGGTACTGCGACGCGGCCTCGTCGTAGCGGGCCTGCGCCGCATCGGTCTGCGCGGCGCGGCGGCCCCCGTCAAAGATCGGCACGCTGAGCGCCAGCGGGCCGATGGTCCAGGTGTTCAGGTCGGTGGTCACGCCCCCCGTGCGCACCTGGGCCGCACCCACACTGCCGCTGAGGGTCAGACGTGGGTAGCGCTGGGCCTGGGCGCTGGCGACGTCCGCACTGGCGGCAGCCACTTCGCGCTCGGCGTTGTACACGTCGGGGCGCTGGGTCAGCACCTGGGCGGGCAGTGCGTCAATGGTGAACAAAGCGTCCGGGGCCGCAGCCACCGGCTGGGCCAGCCGGGCGCGCAGCGTGGGTTCTTCCCGGCCGGTGAGCGCCACCAGGGCCTTGACCTCTACATCGCATTGCATGCGTTGCTGTGAGGCGCGGGCCTGGGCCTCGGCGGCGCTGGCGCGTGCCAGTGCGGCCGTGGCGGGCGCAGTAAAGCCCGCACGTTCACTCAGCTGCGACAGGCGGGACGTTTCGCTACGGGACTGCGCATCGCGCTCGGCCACCTGTTGCTGGGCCAGGCAGGTGCGGATGCTGCTGGTCTGCTGCGCCACCTCGGCTGCCACGCTCACGCGCGCCTCGTGCCACAGGGCCTGCGCGCCGGCCAGCCGCTCATCGGCAGCGGTTTTGGCGGCGCGGTTGGCGCCAAACAGGTCCAGCTCCCAGCTGGCCTGCAGCCCCGCCTGCGAGGTGGTCGCCACGCGCGCCAGCTGGTCATTGAAGCCCCGGCTGGCGCTGGCCTGTGCGTCGAGTGAAGGCAGCAACGCCGCCCGGCTGCCCACCTGCGTGGCGCGGGCCTGCGCAATGCGCGACTGGGCCTGCGCGATGCCCGGGCTCACGGCCTGGGCGGCGTCGATCAGCTCGACCAGCAGCGGGTCTTGCAGCTGGGTCCACCAGCGGGCCATGCCCGTGAGGGAGCCCTGGTGCGGCAGGGGTGCGTTCCAGGCCGCAGGTGCGGGTGCCGATACCTGCGCAGGTGGTGCGGTGGTGGAGCAGGCCACCAGTGGCAGGACCAGCGCCAGCCACAGGGGTTTGTGTGAGATCAGTCGCATGTGCAAGTCACTCTGGGGTACGGGGAGAGGAGGTTTTTTTGGCGGGGGCGGCCGCTCGGGCCGTAGCGCGGCGCCGGCGTTCCCCGTCCACCATGAACTGGGCAAAGTCCACCAGCCGCGATGTGGTGGCGGCCAGCCCCCGCGGCGTGGCGGTGAGGCCGGGGCGCACCGCCTGCACCACGTCGCGGCCCACGTAGTACTGCAGCGCCAGGGCGGTGATGGCCATGGCCAGGCGGTGCACATCGTCATCGGCAGTTTTCAGGCCGAACTCCTTGCACAGCAGGCCGACGAGCGCGGCGTGGGCGGGCTTGATCTCGCACTCCAGCTCCTGCTGCCACAGCCCGGTGGGGTCCAGCATTTCGCGAAAGTGCAGGCGCATGCACAGCTCGACCAGATCACCTTCGTGCAGGGGCTGCATGAAGCTCTGGATCAGCAGCTCGATGAACGCAGGCAAGGTGTCCGGCCAGGCATCCACGGCGATGGGGCTGCCCATGGGTTCGGTGAACGCCGCGCGGTACAGCCCGTTCTTGTCGCCAAAGTAGTAGCTGATGGAGGCCGGGTTGACACCCGCCACCTGGGCAATGTCGCGGATGGACGCCTTGGCAAAGCCGTTTTCGGCAAAGAGGCGCAAGGCGGCGTGTAGCAGCCGCGCGCGGGCCTGTGCGCCTTCCGTGGGCGGTGGGGGGGGCATGGAAGACCGGGGGGGCTTGGGGGCTGAATCTGGCATGGAGCCGGATTACAGCACTATTTAATCAAACGATTGATTAAATTTTTGTTTCAAAAAATATCGCGGGTGTTTCGGCCGTGTTTCTGCCAGGGATGACCTGTTGGTTGCAGCGAGGGACGGGCAGATGGGATGGAGGTTTTGCACCCTCCCAATATATGGCGGGGAGGGGAAAGGCGACCCCTCCAGAAGTCGGCCTTCCCTTGCGCAGTGCGCCCGGCCGATCAGGCCGATGGGGCGGCGGAGCCGAAGACCGCCGACCACAGCGCCAGCACGGCATCGCGTTCGGCCTGCAGTGCGGGTGGCGTGACCTGGGTGGGCGCCTCGTCCAGCCGCGCCACGTGCTGTACCCGGCGCAGTTCGCGGTAGGCGTCGGCGGCTGCGTGGCCCACGCCTGGGGGCAGCAGGCCCACTTGCTCGGCCCGCTGCAGCAGTGCAATGTTGCCCAGGTTGCCACGCAATTCGGGGTGGGCGGCAGACTGCGAGAGCACCAGGTACTGCACGGCAAATTCGGCGTCCACCATGCCGCCCGGGCTGTGCTTCACGTCGAAGCGACCGGCGGGCGTGGGGTGGGCTGAGCGCACCCGCTCGCGCATGGTCACGATCTCGCCCCTCAACGCCAGCGGGTCGCGGGCAGAGGTGATGACGGCCTCGCGCACAGCGTCAAAGCGCTCGCGCAAGGCCTCGCTGCCCATCACGAACCGCGCACGTGTCATGGCCTGATGCTCCCAGGTCCAGGCGGTGTTGCTGCCGCGTTGCTGCTGGTAGTTGGCGTAGGCCTCGAAGCTCGTCACCAGCAGGCCCGAGTTGCCGTTGGGCCGCAGGGCCGTGTCGATCTCATACAGGTCGCCCTCGCCCGTCTTGACGGTGAGCCAGTTGATGAGCTTGCGCACAAAGGCCGCGTACACCTCGGGGGCGCGTTCGTCATCGTCATCAAATACAAAGACGATGTCCAGATCGCTGCCGTAGCCCAGCTCCTTGCCGCCCAACTTGCCGTAGCCAATGATGGCGAACTGGGGCTCGTCGCGGTGGCGGTTCTTGAGGCGGCTCCAGCACCACTGGCTGGTGATGCGCAGCACGCTGTCGGCCAGCGCGCTCAGGTCGTCGGCCACCTGCTCGACGGTGATGCGGCGCTCCACATCGCGCGCCAGGGTGCGGAAGGTTTCGGCATGTTGCGCACGGCGCAGCAGGTTGAGCAGGGTTTCGTCGTCGTCCTCGCCGGTAGAGCGCAGCGACGCCAGGCGCATGCCCAGCTCGCGTTCAAAGTCGGCCACCACAAAACGTTCGGACAACAGTGCATCGCCCACCAGCTCGTCGATCACACCGGGGTGCTGCAGCAGGTAACGCGCGGGCCACTTGGCTGCGCCCAGCAGGTGCAGCAGCTGCTCGTGCACCGAGGGCCGCTCCAGCAGCAGCGCCAGGTAGCTTTCGCGCCGCAGCAGCGGCTCCAGCCAGTTGGCCAGGCGCACGGTGGCCTCTTCGGTGACGCGTCCTTCCTTGAGCCACTGGGCCGTGCGCTGCACCAGGCGGAACAGGCGGGCCCGCGCCTCGTCACGGAGTCCGGCCACGCGTGGGTGGTTGCGCCACTCAGCCACACGCTCGCGAAAGCCCGGTGGCAGTTGCTCCAGCAGGCCTTCCAGCTCTGGAGGCGGCGGTGCCGCCGCCCGGGGGCCACCACAGCCACCGCCACTGCATTGTTTTTTGCCGTTGCCACCCAGCAGGGTGTCGAACTCCTGGGCAACCAGCTCGCGGTGTGCGTCCAGCTCGTGCAGGAAGGCGCAGCAGTCCTTGTAGCCCAGGGTGCTGGCGATCCAGGCCAGGTCATCGTCGCGTGTGGGCAGCACGTGGGTCTGCTGGTCGTCCAGGTACTGGATGCGGTGCTCCACACGTCGCAGGAACACATAGGCCCGGGCCAGCGCGTCGGCGGTTTCCTGCGGCATCAGGCCCGCATGGGCCAGGCGCTGCAGCGCATCGAGCGTGGGGCGGCGGCGCAGCTCGGGGAACTGCCCGCCGCGCACCACCTGCAGCAGCTGTACGGTGAATTCGATCTCGCGGATGCCGCCGCGCGAGAGCTTGACGTCGTTGGCACGCTCGGGGTGCCCGGCGCTGCGTTTGGACGCATGGTCCCGGATCTGGCTGTGCAGCGAGCGCAGCGCATCGAACACGCTGTAGTCCAGGTAACGGCGAAACACAAACGGCAGCACCACGCCGCGCAGGGCTTGCACCTCGGGGCGGCCGATGCACTCGCGGGGGGCCACCACGCGGCTTTTGAGCCAGGCAAAACGCTCCCATTCGCGGCCCTGCACCTGCAGGTATTCCTCCAGCGCGGCCAGGGACACCGATGCGGGGCCCGAGTTGCCGTTGGGCCGCAGGGCCAGGTCCACCCGGAAGACAAAGCCATGCTCGGTGGTGTCGCCCACCAGGCTGTAGATGGCCTTGACGGCGCGCGCAAAGTATTCGTGGTTGGAGATGCGGCCACGGCCATCGGGCATGCCGGCGGTTTCGCCATCGTGCTCATACACATAGATGAGGTCGATGTCGCTCGAGACATTGAGCTCCCGGGCGCCCAGTTTGCCCATGCCAATGATCCACAGCTGCACGGGCTGGCCCTGTGGGCCGCGCGGTGCGCCATGGCGTTCGTCTAGCTCGCGGCGGGCCTGCTGGCAGGCGCGGTCCAGGGCCAGCTCGGCCAGTTCGGTCACGGCCCGGGTGATGTCGGCCAGCGGTGTCTGCGCTTCGCAGTCCAGCTGGATCAGCCGCTCCATGACCAGCTGGCGCAGCACCCGCAGCGCGGTCCCGGTGTCGCAGCCACGCGCGCACAGAGCGTCGTAGGCCTGCTCCATGGTCGCCAACACCGGGACGCCCGGGGGCAGCAGGGGCAGGTCGTTGGCGTAGCGGCGGTGCAGGCGCTGGTAGAAGCGGGAATGCTCGGCCAGAGGGCCCTCGGGCAGGGGCTGGTGGCAGCGGGGGTCAGACAGAGAAGGATGCATGGCAGCCACAGCCGGATGTTGGACGGTAAGCGGGGTGCTGGTCTGCGGGCCCGACGGCATACAAAAGCTCACTGGGCACTCGGGTCACGAGTGAACCCACGCCAGGGCTGCGGGTCATAATTCCTGCCACTTTCCATCTCACCATGATCGATCCCACCTCGCACCCCTCACGCCTGCTGAAAATAGTCGCAGGTTTTGCACGGTGGTCGCTGGGCTTGTTGCTCGCCTTCTGGCTGTTGCTGACCATCGCATGGGGGGCTCTTCATGGCTGGATTGTGCCGCGAATCGGTGATTTCCGCCCACAGTTGCAGGCGCAGGCCGCACGGGTATTGGGGGTTCCCGTGCAGATCGGCGCCATCGTGGCCCGCACCGAGGGGCTGATCCCGTCCATCGAGCTGTCTGATGTCGCGCTGCTGGATGCCTCGGGCCGCACTGCGTTGCGCCTGCCCCGGGTGGTGGTGGCGCTGTCACCCCGTTCGTTGCTGCAGTGGGGGTTCGAGCAGCTTTACATCGAAGGCCCCGACCTGGATGTGCGCCGGGCGAGTGACGGACGCATCTATGTGGCGGGGCTGGAGTTTGCCCAGAACCAGGGCGACAGCAGCGCGGCGGCCGACTGGTTGTTCTCGCAGGGCGAGGTCTACATCAAGGACGGCACGGTGCGTTGGACCGATGAGCAGCGCGGCGCCCCCGAGCTGGCGCTGGAAAAGGTGGACCTGGTTTTGCGCAACGGCAACTGGCGCCACATCCTCCGGGTGGATGCCACGCCGCCGCCGGAATGGGGGGACCGTTTCAGCCTGGTGGGTTTGTTTCGCGCGCCGCTGCTGCGCGCCCGCGATGGCAACTGGAAGCACTGGAACGGTCAGGTGTTTGCGCACTTCACGCGGGTCGATGTGTCGCATCTGCGGCACCACGCCGATGTGGGCATCGAGGTGGCCCAGGGCCGGGGCGCGTTGCGGGTCTGGGCAGATGTGCGCAGCGGCCAAGTGGTGGGGGGCACGGCCGACCTGGCGCTGGCCGATGTGAACACCACGCTGGCCGCCGATCTGCGCCCGCTGGTTCTTCCTTCCATCCAGGGCCGGCTGGGGGGGCGGAGGCTCACCGGCGGCTTTGAGTTCTCGACGCAGGCGCTGCAGTTCCAGACCGATGACGGTCTGACCTGGCCCGGCGGCAACTTGCGGCTGGTGCACACCGATGCCAACGGCAAGGCCCCGGCGCAAGGCGAGTTGCGGGCTGACCGGCTGGACCTGGCGGCCCTGGCGCAGGTGGCCAGCCGCCTTCCGCTGGGGACGGTCGCCCACGACGCCTTGCGCTCTTACACGCCCCAAGGGCTGGTGGAAGAGATCCAGGCCACCTGGAAGGGACCTCTGGATGCGTTGCAGCAGTACCAGGTCAAGGGGCGTATCCAGGGGCTGGCACTGGCGGGTGCCACGGATGGCTCGGCCCCCGCCCACCTGGGTCTGCGTGGCGCCAATGTGGACATCGACATGAACCAGGCAGGGGGCAAGGCGGCACTGACCATGGCGTCAGGTGCGCTGGTGCTGCCAGGGGTGTTCGAGGAACCCGTCCTGCCGCTGGACCGGCTCAGTGCCGACGTGCGCTGGCAGCTGGATGGCAGCCGTATTGCCGTGCAGGCCAATGATGTGCAGTTCGCCAACGCCGATGCGCAGGGCGATGCCCGTGCCACCTGGCACACCAGCGACGCATCCAAGGCGCCCCACCGGTCGCGCTTTCCGGGGGTGCTGGACCTCACCGGCACGCTGCACCGTGCCGACGGCACCCGGGTGCACCGCTACCTGCCCCTGTCCATTCCTGCCGATTCGCGTCACTATGTGCGCGACGCGGTGGTCGCCGGCAGCGCCAGCAATGTGCAGTTCCGCGTCAAGGGCGATCTGCACGACCTGCCCTTCAATGATCCCAAGCAGGGCGAATTCCGCATTGCGGCGCGCGTCAAGGACGTGACCTATGCCTACGTTCCTACTGCGCTGCAGCCTGCAGGCACCCTGCCCTGGCCTGCGTTGACTGACCTCGGCGGCGAGCTGATTTTTGAGCGTTCGTCCATGCAGGTGCGCGGCGCCAGCGGCGGCTTTGCAGGCAGCAAGGGCCTGCGGCTGTCCAAGGTCGATGCCCGCATTCCAGACCTGGCGCACACCGTGGTGGGCGTGAGCGCCGATGCACGCGGCCCGCTGGCAGAGCTGCTCACGCTCATGACCACATCACCGCTGGGCCGTATGACGGGCAATGCACTGGAGCAGGCCAGCGGCACGGGCAATGCCGACTTTCAGTTGCGACTGAGCTTGCCCATCAGCGACATCAACAAATCCAAGGTGCAGGGCAGCGTCACGTTGGCTGGCAATGAGCTGCGCATCACCCCCGACACCCCGGCGCTCACCCGCGTTCGGGGCGCCGTGCAGTTCAGCGAGACCGGGTTTTCGCTGTCCAATGTGCAGGCCCAGGCGCTGGGCGGCCCCGTGCGGCTGGAAGGCGGCATGCGTGCGCTGGCGGCCAATGCCCCGGCCACCGAGTCGGCGGTGCAGATCCGCGCGCAGGGCACCGCCACGGCCGAAGGTCTGCAGCAAACCCCGCAGCTGGGCATGTTGTCGCAACTGGCGCGGCGTGCCACCGGCAGCGCACCGTACACGCTGGCCCTGTCGTTTCGCCGCGGGGTGCCCGAGCTGCAGGTCAACACCAGCCTGCAGGGCCTGGCCTTGGCCTTGCCGCCCCCGCTGGGCAAGACGGCGGACAGCAGCCTGCCCCTGCGCTTTGACAACCAGGTGGCGCGCGAATCACTGGTGGGCTTGGCGAGCAGCAACGGCAACGGGAGCAGTGCCCCCCCGTTGCGGGATCAGATCGTGCTGGACCTGGGATCACTTGGCTTCGCCACCTACCTGCGCGACCTGAGCGGCCCCCAGCCGCGCGTGCTGCGCGGCGCCATCGGTGTGGGTCTGAGCAACGGCGAGTCCGCCCCGATGCCTGCGCAAGGCGTGGCTGCCAACATCAACCAGGGCAAGCTGGATGTGGACGCCTGGGATGAGGTGCTCACCCGGGCCACTGCCGCCGAGCCCGCCCCCCGGGGTGCCGCAGTGGCGACCACGCCTGCCGGGCAGGCCGTGGCACAGGACTATCTGCCCACCACCCTGGCGCTGCGCGCGCGCGAGCTCACGTTGCAAGGCCGCACGCTGCACAACGTGGTGGCAGGTGCGCTGCGCGACGGCTCCACCTGGCGTGCCAACCTCGATGCCACCGAACTCAATGGCTACCTGGAGTACCGCCAGCCCGGATCGCCCGACTTCAGCAACGGCCGTTTGTTTGCCCGGCTGTCGCGTGTGAACATGCCGCAAAGCGACGTGACCCAGGTCGAAGAACTGCTCAACGAGCAACCGGGCAACCTGCCTGCGCTGGACATCGTCGTGGAGGATTTCGAGCTGCGTGGCAAGCGGCTGGGACGGGTGGAGATGGAGGCCCAGAACCGGGGCGGCGAGGGGGTGCAGCGCGAATGGCGCCTGTCCAAGTTCAATATCACGGCGCCCGAAGCAGCTTTCACTGCCAACGGCAACTGGGCGGTGCTCAATGCGGCCTCTGCAGGCCCCCGTTCGGCCGAGCGGCGCACCGTGCTCAGCTTCAAGCTCGATATCCGCGACTCGGGCGATCTGCTGGCCCGCCTGGGCATGGCCAACGTGGTGCGGCGCGGCAAGGGCCGCATGGAAGGGCAGGTGGGCTGGATTGGCGCTCCCTTCAGCCCCGATTACCGCAGCATGACCGGGCAGATCAACCTGAATGTCGAATCCGGCCAGTTTCTGAAGGCTGATCCTGGTCTGGCCAAGCTGCTGGGCGTGCTCAGTCTGCAATCATTGCCGCGCCGCTTGACACTGGATTTTCGCGATGTGTTCAGTGAAGGTTTTGCGTTTGATTTTGTGCGCGGTGATGTACGCATCGAGCGCGGTGTGGCCACCACCAACAACCTGCAGATGAAGGGCGTCAATGCGGCCGTACTGATGGAAGGCAGCGCCAACATCGACCAGGAGACGCAGGACCTGCGTGTGGTGGTGGTGCCAGAGATCAACGCCATGACGGCGTCGCTTGTGGCCACGGCCATCAACCCGGTGATTGGCCTGGGCAGCTTTTTGGCACAGGTGTTTTTGCGCGGTCCGCTCATCGAGGCTGCCACGCAGGAATTCCGCATCGACGGCACCTGGGCCGACCCGCGGGTGGTGCGCGTGGCCCGCCGCGGGCGCGAATCGAGCCCTGCCACCGAGGCGACGCCCCGGGCCAACCCACCCCCCAAGACTGGAGAACCTTCATGAAAGTCGCCGCCATCCAGATGGTGTCTGGCATCGCGCTGGACGATAACCTGCGCGTTGCGCGCCAGCTGCTGGAACAGGCTGCGCAGGGCGGCGCTGAGTTGGCGGTGCTGCCGGAGTATTTTTGCCTGATGGGGCACAAGGACACTGACAAGCTCGCCTTGCGCGAGACCGCTGGTTCCGGCGTGATCCAGCAGTTTCTGGCCGATATCGCCCGCGCGCTTGAGATGTGGATCGTGGGCGGCACGCTGCCGATGGCCACGGGTACGCCGGACCGTGTGCGCAACACGACGCTGGTCTTCGACCCGACGGGTGCCTGTGTGGCGCGCTACGACAAGATCCATCTCTTTCGCTTCAGCAACGGCGCTGAACATTACGACGAAGGCCGTGTCATCGACGCCGGTGACACCCCGGTGCAGTTTGATCTGCAAGCGCGCAGCGGTCAGCGCTGGCGGGTGGGGTTGTCCGTGTGTTACGACCTGCGCTTTCCGGAGTTGTACCGCGCGCATGCCCGCGCAGGTGCGGACCTGCTGCTGGTGCCCAGCGCCTTCACGCACACCACGGGTCAGGCGCACTGGGAAGTGTTGCTGCGTGCCCGCGCGGTGGAAAACCTGGCCTATGTACTCGCCCCTGCCCAAGGCGGTGTGCACGCCAACGGCCGCCACACCTGGGGCCACAGCATGCTGGTGGACCCCTGGGGCAGCATCATCGCGCAGCGCGATCAAGGCGCTGGCGTGGTAGCCGGCGAGCTGGACGCGCAGCGCCTGAGTGCCGTGCGCGCTCAGCTGCCAGCATTGACCCACCGCGTCCTGTGAAGCCAACGCCCGTCAAACGCACCCTGCTGCAGCGCTGGCGCGGAGCCTGGCGTCGCTGGTCGTTATGGACGGCGCTGGTACTGCTCGTGGTGTCCATGCTTGCCACCATGGTGTGGCTTGCCGGGCGCTATGAAGCCAGCCAGGTGCAGACCCGTCTGGAGCGGGACACCGCCGATGCAGTCTCGGACATCCGCACCGCGCTGACGCACAACCTGCAAAGCCTGCAGGCACTCCCCAGCGACAACCCGAGCCATCTGGCCTGGGAGGTCGAGGCGTCTGACCTGCTGCGTAACCGGCGCGAGCTCGTGCGCATTGAGCTGCGCGATGCGAATCTGCGCATGCGCACCCACGTGCAGTCACCCTACCGCCCGGTGGCCTGGGACATGCGGCTGCGCGACAGTGGCCAGTCGGACCTCACTATCGCCTGTGCCAACGCGCGTCGCCTGGGGGGGCCAGCGTATTCCAGCAGCTACTTTCAGCCCCATGGTGACGGCCTGGGCTCGGAGATGATGGAGCTGTGTGTTCCGTTGTCTGCCAGCGGACGCACCATGGGGTATCTGGTCGCGACGTATGCGCTGCAGGACATCCTGGCCAATCTGGTGGGGCACAACCTCACGCGCAGCCAGGAAGCCTCCTTCACAGAGGCCGACGGCACCCGGCTGGCGGTGCTGGGAGCGGCGCGACGGGGGTCGCGCATGTTCTCGGCGCAGCATCTGCTGGACTTGCCAGGCAGTACATTGGTGCTGCGCATGGACAGCTGGCACAGTGCACCCAGCCTGTTCCCCAATGTGTTGACGGCCCTGGTCACGGCCATGTCGATTGCGCTGGTGACGGTGATGGTAGTGCTGGTGCGCGACAACCGCCGCCGCCTGCGTGCCGAGCGTGACCTGGCCGATGCGCTGGCCTTTCGCAAGGCGATGGAGGACTCGCTGGTGACCGGGCTTCGCGCGCGCGACCTGGAGGGGCGCATCACCTACGTCAACCCGGCCTTCTGCGAGATGGTGGGCTTCAGCCCGCAGGAGCTGCTGGGCCTGAGCATGTCGGCACCCTATTGGCCCCCCGAGCGTGTGGAGGAATACCGCCAGCGCCAGGCCATCCGTTTTGCCGGCACCATGCCGCCGCGCGAGGGGTTTGAGTCCGAGTTCATGCGCAAGGACGGCACGCGGTTTCCCGTACTGATCATCGAGGCCCCGCTCATCAATGCCCAAGGCCAGCACACCGGCTGGATGAGCGCGTTCCTGGACATCAGCGAACAGCGCCGGGTGGAGGAGCTGTCCCGCGCCTCGCAGGAGCGGCTGCAGGCCACTGCGCGGCTGGCCACGGTGGGCGAGATGGCTTCGTTGCTCAGCCATGAACTCAACCAGCCGCTGGCCGCCATCTCCAGCTACGCCAATGGTTCCATCAACCTGCTGGAACATGCCACTCCCGCCAGTGCGTCTGTCCCCGAGCCCGACGCGCTGGAGGATGTGCGCATGGCCATGCGCCAGATTGCCCGCCAGGCCGAGCGAGCGGGCCGAGTGATCAAAAGTGTTCACGACTTCGTCCGGCGCCGCGACCAAGCCCGTGAGGCAGTGCATGCGCAGCAATTGCTCGATGCCATCCTGCCGCTGGTGAGCCTGCAGGCCCGCAAACTGGGTGTGCGCGTCAACACATCGGTGGAGCAGAGCCTGGCGCCCGCGCTGTGTGACCGTACGATGGTGGAGCAGGTGTTGCTGAACCTGGCGCGCAATGCCATGCAGGCGATGGATGATCCCGGCGTGCGCAATCGCGTGCTGGATATCCGGGTGCGGCGTGCTGCCTCCAACCCGCATAACGGCTGGATTGAATTTGCTGTGACCGATGTGGGAACCGGGATTCCCCCCGAGGTCGCAGAAAAACTGTTCACCCCGTTTTTCACCACCCGCCCGGAGGGCATGGGCTTGGGGTTGAGCATGTGCCGCACCGTCATCGAACAACACGGCGGTTTTCTCGGATTTGCGCCGAATGAGCCCCGTGGTACGGTATTCACCTTCACGCTGCCCGTGAACAATGGAACCACCCCCTGAGGCAGTTACGGCGGCCAGCGCTGGGGCTTTGGCGCTTTCATCGTCTGCGCGTGACTGACATTGCAATGGACAACTGAACTGATCTATGGAGCCCATCACCAACGCCACCGTGTACATCGTGGACGATGACGCCAGCGTGCGCGAGGCGCTGGCCTGGCTGCTGCGCTCGCGCAGGCTGCCCAGCGAGTCCTTTGATTCGGCCGAAGCCTTCGATGCCATGCTGCAAAAGCGCCCCCCCCAACGCCAGCCCTGTTGCCTGCTGCTGGATGTGCGTATGCCTGGCATGAGCGGGCTGGCACTGTTTGACGTGTTGGCCGCGCGGGGCGACCTGGCCACCATGCCGGTGATCTTTCTCACTGGCCATGCGGACGTGCCCACCGCCGTGGACACCGTCAAGCGGGGGGCCTTTGATTTTTGCGAGAAGCCGTTTTCCGACAACGCGCTGGTGGACCGCATCGAGCAGGCACTCGCCCAATCGGCCGAGCGGCTGGCCCAGGTGCGCGAACGCAGTGACTTGCAGGTGCGGCTGAGCGAACTGACCGAGCGGGAGCGTGATGTGATGGACCTGGTGGTGGCCGGTCTTCCCAACAAGCTCATCGCTGACCAGCTCGACATCAGCGTGCGCACGGTCGAGGTTCACCGCTCACGGGTGTTCGACAAGATGCAGGTCAAGTCCGCTGTGGAGTTGGCCAACCTGCTGCGCACGGGTAACTGAGCCCACCTTCTGGCGGGGAGTTCGCAGTCCGGGCGATCAGCCCCGCGGTCGTTCGCCCACAAAAATCTCGACCCGCCGGTTGCGCGCACGGCCCTCGGCGGTATCGTTGGTAGCGATGGGGTAACGCTCGCCCATGCCTTCGATCACGATGCGGCGGCCATCCACACCGCGCGCTGTCAGGTAGCTGCGGGTGCTTGCGGCGCGGTCCATCGACAGGGGGTTGTTGGTGGCATCGCTGCCTGTGCTGTCGGTGTGCCCCACGATGCGTACGTCAGTGTTCGGGTTGTTGCGCAGGCCTGCGGCAAACTGGTCCAGGACCGGCGCGAAGTTGGGCTGGATGTCCGAGCGGCCTACGGCAAACGAGATGTCGCTGGGGATATTGAGCTTGAGCTGGTTGTCAGCCGTTTGGGTCACGGCGATACCGGTGCCCTGGGTGGCTTGTTCCATCTCGCGCTTCTGGCGCTCCATGTTTTGCGACCAGATGTAGGTGCCCAGTGCCCCGACACCGGCCCCCACCACGGCGCCGGTCCCGGCGCTGCCGCCGGTCGCGGAGCCGATGACCGCGCCTGCCAGCGCCCCAATGCCAGCTCCGGTGGCTGTACGGCGCTGGGTGTCATCCATGCTGGCGCATCCGGTGACCAGAACGATGGCGGCGGCAGCGCCGAGAATTTGAATGTGTGTGCGCATGTGTGTGCTCCTTGAAAAGCGGTGGCGCTGGGTGGGCGGGCCTTGCACCCGCCGCGCTGTCGGAGCGTTATCGCGTCCCATGCAGTGGCATCACCCAGCTCACGCCATCGTGGGGCCCGCGATGAAGCGGTGCCATCGGCGCGCTGGCCCATCGGTTGTAGGACAGGGCCGTCCCTGGGGCGCAACTCACTGCCCGTTCAAGGCGATGGCGGATGCTTGTCGCTGTCGGCGGGCGGTGGGGCCTTCAGTTCTCCTCCCTTGCGGCCCGAGAACATGGTCCACCACACGATAGCCACCAGTACCACCAGCGCCAGCAGCGCTTCAAGCAAAATCAGCCCCATGAAATTGACACTCCTGCGCGTTGCGTTGACCGCGCTGATTGTAGGAACGCTGGCCGCCTGCTCCACGCCCCCTGCCCCAGTCCCCGCACGCCCTGGGGGCACTCCTGCGCCGCTGCCGCCCAGTGCGGTGGTGCTGCCGGGCGACACCGGCCCGCTGCCATCGCCCATGGCGCAGCCCAAAAGCCGCTGGATTCCCGTGCGCTGGGCCGAGCTGCCGGGCTTTACCGAAGACGCGCTGCACGAAGCCTGGAACGCGTGGATCAAGAGCTGCGAGCGGCCCCAGCCGCCCTTCACTGCGCTGTGCAGCGAGGTACGGCAGCTGAGCATTGCCACGGCCGATGAGCAGCGTGCCTGGCTCATCGCACGCTTGCAGCCCTACCGCGTCGAGGCCACTGACGGCAACGCCGATGGCCTGCTGACGGCCTACTATGAACCCATGATGGACGCGGCACGCCAGCCCGGCAATGGTTTCACAGTGCCAATCTATCGGGTACCCGCCAGCCTCGGGGCGCGCAAGCCCTGGTACACCCGCCAGCAGATTGACACCCTGCCGGAGGCCCAGGCCGCGCTCGCGGGTCGGGCCATTGCGTGGCTGCGTGATCCCATCGAGTCCATGGTGTTGCACATCCAGGGGTCAGGCCGTCTGCGCATCACCGAGCCGGATGGCTCGGTCTCGCTGGTGCGGGTGGCCTACGCAGGCACCAATGACCAGCCCTACCAGAGCGTGGGCCGCTGGCTGCTGGACCAGGGCCTGACGCGCGATGCGACCTGGCCGGGCATCCGCGCCTGGGTGGCCGCGAACCCCCAGCGCACCAATGAGCTGTTGTGGAGCAACCCGCGCTATGTGTTCTTCCGCGAAGAGCCTTTGAGCCCGCTGGACGCCGGGTTTGGCCCGCGTGGTGCGCAGGGCGTGCCCCTGACGCCGGGCCGATCGATTGCAGTGGACCGGCAGAGCATTCCCTACGGCACACCCGTGTGGCTGGCTTCGTCCGGCCCGCAGGTGCAGCTCAACCGCCTGGTGCTCGCACAGGACACGGGCAGCGCCATCCTCGGTGCAGTGCGCGCGGACTATTTCACGGGTTGGGGGCCAGAGGCGGGTGACATTGCGGGCCGGCTCAAGCAGAACTTGCGCCTTTGGGCGCTGTGGCCGCGCTGAGGCGCTCATGAAATGAGGCGTGGCCCCAATCTGCCCTGCCTTTTGGAGCCAGCAGAGCCAGGGCGGCGCGCCTTCAAGCCCGTGTGCGTGTGAGGTGTGTCAGCGGCAGCGCCCCGCTGGCCTTCACCTCACCCAGCGAGAAGCTGGTGTGCATGTCTTTCACGTTGGGCAGGTTCAGCAGCACGTCACGCGCAAACTGCGAGAAGCTGTCCAGATCCCGCGCCACCACCTGCAGCTCGAAGGTGCCGGTGCCGCTGATGTAGTGGCACGACACCACTTCCGGAATCTGTCGGATGGCTTCCTCCATCTTGCGCGTGAGGTTGCCCGTGCTGCGGTCCGCATCCAGCCGCACGAAGGCCAGTACCCCGAGGCCGATCTTGTGCCGGTCGATCTCTGCGCGGTAGCCCTTGATGAAGCCTTGCTCCTCCAGCGCCCGCACGCGGCGCCAGCAGGGTGCGGCCGACAGGCCTACCCGCTGGGCCAGCTCGGCATTTGTCAGTCGGGCGTCAGCCTGCAGCTCGTTGAGGATGGCGATATCGAATTTGTCAAGAGTGTTCACAAAGTGGTCGAAAAGAGAAAGATCCTTTCTCAGAATAGCCTAAACACGGCACAGAACGCAAAGACATATCAGCGGCGCAGACATACACTTACCTGCACATTAGTGCCGTGGCCCTAAACGGGCCGCATGGTGCTGCCCCAGCGTGCCCACAAGGCGCGGACCCACAAAAGCCATTGGAGACATAGCCATGAACGCCCCCCTGCCCGAGTCCATCCGCAAAGCGCTAGAGACGGTCACTCTGGATGACAAATACACCTTGGGCGAGGGCCGCGCCTTCATGAGCGGCGTGCAGGCCCTCGTGCGCCTGCCCATGCTGCAGCGCCAGCGCGATGCGGCGGCGGGGCTCAATACGGCGGGCTTCATCAGTGGCTACCGGGGCTCGCCCCTGGGCACGTACGACCAGGCGCTGTGGGCCGCCAAGAAGCACCTGGCGGCCAACAACATCGTCTTTCAGCCCGGTGTGAACGAAGAACTGGGCGCCACGGCCGTGTGGGGCACGCAGCAGCTGGACCTATACCCGCAAAGCAAAAAGTTCGATGGCGTCTTCGGCATCTGGTATGGCAAGGGCCCGGGCGTGGACCGCTGCTCGGACGTGTTCAAGCACGCCAACATGGCGGGCACCGCCAAGCACGGCGGCGTGATCGCGATTGCGGGCGACGACCACATCAGCAAGAGCAGCACGGCCGCGCACCAGAGCGACCACATCTTCAAGGCCTGCGGCACGCCGGTGTTCTTCCCGAGCAGCGTGCAAGAGATTCTGGACATGGGCCTGCACGCCTTTGCAATGAGCCGCTTCTCGGGTGTGTGGTCGGGCATGAAGACCATCCAGGAGGTGGTGGAGTCGTCCAGCAGCATCAACGTCGACCCGGACCGAGTGAAGATCGTGATGCCCGAGGACTTCGTGATGCCGCCCGGCGGCCTGCACATCCGCTGGCCTGATGCGCCGTTGGAGCAGGAGGCGCGCCTCATGGATTACAAGTGGTACGCGGCCCTGGCGTACATCCGCGCCAACAAGCTCAACTACAACGTCATCGAAGGCAAACAAGACCGCTTCGGCATCATCGCCAGCGGCAAGGCCTACAACGACACGCGCCAGGCACTGGTGGACCTGGGGCTCGACGACGATACTTGCCGCCAGCTCGGCATCCGCGTACACAAGGTCAACGTGGTGTGGCCGCTCGAAGCCACCATCACGCGTGACTTTGCCCAGGGCCTGCAAGAGATTCTGGTGGTGGAAGAAAAGCGCCAGGTCATCGAATACCAGCTCAAGGAGGAGCTGTACAACTGGCGCCCCGATGTGCGTCCCAACGTGCTGGGCAAGTTCGACGAGCCCGAGGGCGACGCCACCGGCGGCGAATGGAGTATGCCCAACCCCAGCCAGAACTGGCTGCTGCGCGCCAAGGCCGACCTCACGCCCGCCATCATCGCCAAGGCAATTGCCAAGCGCCTCAAGAAGCTGGGGGTGCCCTCTGACATCGTGGCCCGCATGGAGGCACGCCTTGCCATCATCGAGGCCAGCGAACGCGCCATGACGGAGCTGAAGGTGGACACGGGCGAACGCGCTCCGTGGTTCTGCAGCGGCTGCCCGCACAACACCAGCACCCGCGTGCCCGAAGGCTCCCGCGCCGTCGCCGGCATTGGCTGCCACTACATGGTCAACTGGATGCCCGACCGCCGCACCAGCACCTTCACGCAAATGGGCGGCGAGGGCGTGACCTGGGTGGGCCAGCAGCCCTTCACCACGGACGCGCACATCTTTGCCAACCTGGGCGACGGCACCTACTTCCACAGCGGACTGCTGGCCATTCGCCAAAGCATTGCGGCGGGTGTGAACATCACCTACAAGGTGCTCTACAACGATGCCGTGGCCATGACCGGCGGCCAGCAGGTGGGCGAGCGGCCCGAGGGCCACTCGGTGCTGCAGATCATGAACAGCCTCAAGGCCGAAGGTGTGGCCAAGCTCGTGATCGTGACGGACGAGCCGCACAAATACGACGGTGTGGCCCTGGCCGATGGCGTGACGGTGCACCACCGCGACGAGCTGGACACCATCCAGCGCCAGTTCCGCGAGATCAAGGGCTGCACGGCCATCATTTACGACCAGACCTGCGCCACCGAAAAGCGCCGCCGTCGCAAGCGCGGCAAGCTGGCCACCCCTGACAAGACCGTGGTCATCAACGACCTGGTGTGCGAGGGCTGCGGCGACTGCTCGACGAAGTCGAACTGCCTGAGCGTGGAGCCCGTGGAGACCGAGTTCGGCCGCAAGCGCCGCATCAATCAGAGCACCTGCAACAAGGACTACTCCTGCGTCAACGGCTTCTGCCCGAGCTTTGTGACGGTGGAAGGTGGCCAGCTCAAGAAGCCCAAGAAGGAGAAGAAGGGCGACCTGTCGGCGCTGCCCTCCATTCCTGAGCCTGTGCTGCCCGTGGCCGAAACGGCCTGGGGCATCGTAGTGGGTGGCGTGGGCGGCACGGGCGTGATCACCATCGGCTCGCTGCTGGGCATGGCCGCGCATCTGGACGGCAAGGGCGTGATCACGCAGGACGCCGGCGGCCTAGCGCAAAAGGGCGGAGCTACCTGGAGCCACATCCAGATCGCCAATCGCCCCGACGCCATCTACACCACCAAGGTTGATACCGCCAAGGCCGACCTGGTGATCGGTTGCGACTCCATCGTGGCCGCGCACAAGTACACCCTGGCTGTCATGCAGCCCGGCCGCACCTTTGTGGCGCTCAACACCCACAGTACGCCCACGGCGGCGTTTGTGAACAACCCGGATTGGCAGTTCCCGGGTGGCAACTGCGACGCCGCCATTGCCACCGCCGTGGGCGCGGCAGGTGTGGGCAGCTTTGACGCCGAGCAAGTGGCCACCCAGCTGCTGGGCGACAGCATCTACACCAACCCGCTGATGCTGGGCTACGCCTGGCAAAAGGGCCGCGTGCCACTCACCTACGCATCGCTGATGCGCGCCATGGAATTGAACGGCGTGCAGGTGGACAACAACAAGGCAGCGTTTGAATGGGGCCGCCGCTGCGCGCACGACCTGGCGGCGGTGCAGGCGCTGTTCCAGGCCGCGCAAGTGATCCAGTTCGTCAAGAAGCCGTCGCTGGCCGAGATGGTGGCCAAGCGCGTGGAGTTCCTGACGGGTTATCAGAACGCCGCTTACGCTTCCGAGTACCAGGCCTTCGTCGAGAAAGTGAAGGCGGCGGAAGCAAAACTGGGCAGCGGCACCCGCCTGTCTGAGGCGGTGGCCCGCTACCTGTTCAAGCTAATGGCCTACAAGGACGAGTACGAAGTGGCGCGCCTGCACACCGACAAGGCCTTCACGGACAAGATCGCGAACATGTTCGAAGGCGATTACAAGCTGGTGCACCACCTGGCACCGCCCCTGACCGCCAAGAAGAACGACAAGGGTGAGCTGGTGAAGCAGCCGTTTGGCCCTTGGATGCGCAGCGCCTTCGGCGTGCTGGCCAAGATGAAAGGCCTGCGCGGCACGGCACTGGACATCTTCGGCAAGACCGAGGAGCGCCGCATGGAGCGTGCACTGATCGTCGAATACCGCGCCTGCGTCGACGAGCTGCTGGCCCGCCTGAACGCTGACAACCTGGCCTTGGCGGTGGAAATTGCCCGCATTCCCGAAGAGATCCGTGGTTACGGCCACGTGAAGGAACGGCACCTGAAGGCGGCGCGTCCCAAGTGGGACGGCCTGATGGCCCAGTGGCGCACGGGCGCCCCGGTCCAGCGTCAGGTCGCCTGATAGGTCCTTCTGCCGTCAGTGTCTCCCACAAAAGCCCGCCTCTGTGCGGGCTTTTGCTATTAATAGTGTAGCTATCGAGGCATGAATCCCTAGCGCATCACCCGTTTTTGGCCTGTATTTCCGCTGGCAGGCCCTTGTGGGGCCCGCAGGTGGCAAACACCCGCTGCGCGCTTGGGTCTTCCCCCTTGGGCGGCGCTCAAGGCGCCGCATACAATGCCCTGTTCTGCCCCCGCAGGCGCTTTGGCGCGTGGTGTGGGCGGGTTGTGTGAATTTTGACCATCCGTTGTGGAGTCCAGTCCGTGTTTATTTCTTCCGCTTTCGCCCAAACCGCACCTGCCGCAGCCGCTGGCGGCGGTGACATCATGTCCTCTCTGACCGGCATGCTGCCCCTGGTGCTCATGTTTGTGGTGCTGTACTTCGTCATGATCCGCCCCCAGATGAAGCGCCAGAAAGAACACCGCGCCATGATCGACGCCATCGCCAAGGGCGATGAAGTGGCTACCGCCGGTGGCATCGTGGGCAAGGTGACGCGCCTGTCCGAAGGGTTTCTGCACATCGAGATCGCCAGTGGCGTGGAAGTGCAAATGCAGCGCAGCGCTGTGGTGCAGGTGCTGCCCAAGGGCTCCGTCAAGTAATCCATGAACATCCCCCTGAGGCGCTGCGCGCCCCGGCCCGTCCGGGCGCGGTGTCAGGGGGCGCTGGCGCGTAGGGCGCCTGCACAACTGAGGTGAGAGCGCGATCATGAACCGTTATCCGGTCTGGAAGTACGCGATCCTGGTGATCGTGCTGCTGGTGGGGGCCTTGTACACCCTGCCCAATTTCTTTGGCGAGGCGCCTGCAGTGCAGGTGTCGTCGGCTAAGGCCACCATCAAGGTGGATACCGCCGTGCAGCAGCGGGTGGAAGAAGCCCTCAAGGCCGCCGGTGTGACACCTGATTTTGTGGCGCTGGAGGGCAACTCGGTGCGCGCGCGTTTCGACACGCCCGACACCCAGCTCAAGGCCAAGGACGCCATCCAGAAGGCGCTGGTGCCTGACGCCAACGACCCTTCCTACATCGTGGCCCTCAACCTCGTGTCGCGTTCGCCGCTGTGGCTCAAAGCCCTGCACGCCAATCCGATGTACCTGGGGCTGGACCTGCGCGGTGGCGTGCACTTCATGCTGCAGGTAGACATGCAGGCGGCGCTGACCAAGAAGTCCGAGTCCTATGCGGGTGACATCCGCACGGCACTGCGCGACAAGAACATCCGCCATGGCGGCATCAGCCGCGACGGCCAGTCCATCGACATCAAGGTGCGCGATGAAGCCACGGCCACGGCCGCGCGCAACCTGATCGCCGACCAGTTCGCCGATCTCCAGGTCACCACCACGCCAGAAGGCACTGAGTTCAAGCTGCGCGCTTCGATCAAGCCCGAAGCCACACGCCGCGTGCAGGAGCAGGCGCTCAAGCAGAACATGGTCACGCTGCACAACCGGATCAACGAGCTGGGCGTGGCCGAGCCCGTGATCCAGCAGCAGGGTCTGGACCGCATCGTGGTGCAGCTGCCCGGCGTGCAGGACACCGCCAAAGCCAAGGACATCCTGGGCCGCACTGCCACGCTGGAAGTGCGCATGGTGGACGAGGGCACCGAAGCCCGTTCGGCAGAGACAGGCCGCGGCCCCGTGCCGTTCGGCTCCGAGCGCTACCTGGAACGCAACGGCCAGCCCGTCATCGTCAAGAAGCAGGTCATCCTGACCGGCGAAAACCTGACCGATGCGCAGCCTGGCTTTGACGGCCAGACACAGGAACCCACTGTCAACCTCACGCTGGACGCCAAGGGCTCCCGCATCTTCAAGGACATCACGCGCGAGAACGTGGGCAAGCGCATGGCCATCGTGCTGTTTGAAAAGGGCAAGGGCGAGGTCGTCACGGCCCCTGTCATCCGTTCCGAAATCGGTGGCGGCCGCGTGCAGATCTCGGGCCGCATGACCACGGCCGAGGCCAACGACACCGCCCTGCTGCTGCGCGCTGGCTCGCTGGCCGCGCCCATGGAAATCATCGAGGAATACACCATCGGCCCCAGCCTGGGCGCCGACAACATCGAGCGCGGTATCCACAGCGTGGTGTGGGGCATGGTGGCCATTGCGGTGTTCATGTGCATCTACTACGCACTGTTCGGCATTTTCTCCACCGTCTCGCTGGCGGTGAACGTGCTGCTGCTGCTGGCCATTTTGTCCATGCTGCAGGCCACGCTCACGCTGCCCGGCATTGCTGCCATGGCGCTGGCGCTGGGGGTGGCGATTGACTCCAACGTGCTGATCAACGAGCGCATCCGCGAAGAGCTGCGCGAGGGTGTGTCGCCCCAGGCGGCCATCCACGCGGGGTATGAGCGTGCCTGGGCCACCATCCTGGACTCGAACGTCACCACCTTGATCGCGGGCTTGGCGCTGCTGGCGTTTGGCTCCGGCCCGGTGCGTGGCTTTGCTGTGGTGCACTGCATCGGCATCCTGACCAGCATGTTCTCGGCCGTGTTCTTCTCGCGTGGCCTGGTGAACCTGTGGTACGGCCGCAAGAAGAAGCTCAAGAGCGTGGCCATCGGTCAGGTGTGGAAGCCTGAGTCCGATAGTGCTGTGGCCAAGACGAACTAAAGGAGGAAGACCATGGAATTCTTCCGTATCCGCAAAGACATCCCTTTCATGAAGCACGCGTTGGTCTTCAACGCGATCTCCTTCATCACTTTCGCTCTGGCGGTGTTCTTCCTGCTTACGCGTGGGCTGCACCTGTCGGTGGAGTTCACGGGCGGCACCGTGATGGAAGTGGCCTACAGCCAGCCCGCCGAACTGGCCAAGGTCCGCGACACCGTGGCCGCACTGGGCTACCCCGACGTGCAGGTGCAGAATTTCGGCACCTCGCGTGACGTGATGATTCGCCTGCCCGTGCAAAAGGGCGTGACGTCCGCACAGCAGAGCGAGCAGGTGCTGGGCGCCTTGAAGGCTGCAGACCCCGCAGTGACCTTGCGTCGCACCGAATTTGTAGGTCCGCAGGTGGGCGAGGAACTCGTGCACGGCGGCCTGATGGCGCTGGCCATGGTGGTCGTGGGCATCGTGATCTACCTGGCCTTCCGCTTTGAGTGGAAATTCGGCGTCGCTGCAATCATTGCCAACCTGCACGACGTGGTGATCATCCTGGGCTTCTTTGCGTTCTTCCAGTGGGAGTTCTCGCTGTCGGTGCTCGCTGGCGTGCTCGCCGTGTTGGGTTACTCGGTGAACGAATCGGTCGTGATCTTCGACCGGATCCGCGAGGCCTTCCGCAAGTACCGCAAGATGACCACGCACGAGGTGATCGACCACGCCATCACCAGCACGATGAGTCGAACCATCATCACCCACGCCTCCACCGAGGCGATGGTGCTGTCGATGTTCTTCTTTGGCGGCCCGAGCTTGCACTACTTTGCATTGGCGCTGACCATCGGTATCCTGTTCGGTATCTACTCCTCGGTGTTCGTGGCGGCGGCTATTGCCATGTGGCTGGGCGTCAAGCGCGAGGACCTCGTCAAGCCCGCCAAAAAGGAGGGGGATCCCAACGATCCCCATGCCGGAGCTACCGTCTGACCCGCTAATATCTGTTCATGCACACCACGCCCCCTTCTGTTCCGCAACGCCGCCTGGCCCGCCAGGCGCGCCAGCGGTTTGTAGAGGGGATCTGTGGAGGGTTGGTGGACCTTGACAAGACCGTCCAGGACTTCCTCACCGCGTTGATGAACCAGACGGGCACAGCCCGCGAGATGCAGTCGCGCCGGGATGCGTGGCTGCAGTACCAGCAAAAACATTCCGCATGGACGGAGCGCGCCGGCAAGGCCTGGCAAGAGGCGCTGGCTCCCCACGTCAGCTCTACACGTGGCCAGCTGGCGGCTGGTGGTGGTGGGCTCAGTCAGTTCGAGCTGCTCAGTGACGATGTGGTCGAGAACAAGATCCTCGCCTCGCGCATGGCGTTGACGGTGAACGAGCAGGTCAGCCATCAGTTCGACACCTTGCGCCAGCGCACCCAGTCGCTGGAGGGGCAGGAGCTGGACAGTAGCGACATCCTGCGACCCGACACGGTATGCCTGTTGCTGGTGGAACAATGGGTGGAGGCAGGTCTACCCCGCACGGACCTGCAAACCGTGGTGGACCCCCTGCAGCGCGAGCTGGCCAACCTGCTTCAGAAGCACTACCAGGCGGTCAACGTGTTCTACGTAGAGCAGGGCATCACGCCGCAGGTCGATCTCAAATCCAAGGTGCGCCGCACGCAGGGGGGCACCGCCACGGGCAGTGGCGGGGGCGATTCGGGTTCCGGGGGCCTGGCTTCGCAGGCCCTGGCGCAGACCCGCCAGGCCATGATGGCCGCGCGCGGAGGAGTGCAGCAGCCTCCCGGTATGCCCGCTGGGGCTCGGCCGATGGGGCCACCGGGCACACAGATGCCGCCCCCCGGACATGGCGGCTACCCCCGGCCACAACACGGAATGCCCACGGCCTTTGCCACGGGCATGACGCCGCTCGCCCGGGCACGCCAGCGTGCGCAGGGTGTGATGGGGCAGTTGCGGCGGCTGCTCACGCAGCCCGCCACCGGCTTTGACATGGTGAATGCGCCCCCCGCTTCGGCCGCGCTGGCCCATGCACTCACGGCGCACCGCGTGCATGCGGACACCTACTACAGCGGCGTGGCCACGCTGATGGAGGACTACAGCCCTGCAGCCGTGGTCCAGTTGGTGGGCGCCGTGCGGGAGCGCTCCACCGAACTCAAGAAGAAAGCGACCACCTCGGGCGAGAAGGCCATCATCGAGGTGGTGGCATTGATGTTCCAGAGCATCCTCGCAGAGGATCGGATACCGCCCGCCGTGCGGGTGTGGTTTGCCCGGCTGCAGGTGCCGGTACTGCGTGTGGCCTTGGCTGAGCCCGAATTTTTCAGCAATCTCGACCATCCCGCCCGCAAGCTGATCGACCGCATGGGTGCCTGCGTACTCGGTTTTGACGCGACCAGCATCAATGGCAGCGCGTTGGAAGCCGAGATTCGCCGTGTGGTGCAGGTGATTGAGCAGTACCCAGAGACCGGACGCCGCGTCTTTCAGCTCGTTTATGACGAGTTCGAGAAATTCCTGGCCAAGTTCCTGACCGAAAAGCAGGTCACTTCGCGCCTGGTGAGCGTCGCCCAGCAGGTCGAGCAACGGGAAACGCTGGCGATCCAGTACACCATCGAGCTGCGCACCATGTTGCGCGACATGCCGGTGCGCGACGAGATCCGCGAGTTCCTGTTCAAGACCTGGGCCGAGGTGCTGGCGCTGTCGGCCGTGCGGGATGGCCCTCAACATGCCGACACCGTGACCTTCAAGCGCACGGCAGCAGATCTCGTCTGGGCCGCCAGCGCCAAACCCAATCGCAGCGACCGGGCCCAGGTCATCCAGAACCTGCCCGCGCTGCTGCAACGCCTGCGCCAAGGGCTGACCCTGCTGGGCGTGAACGGCGCGGCGCAGGATGCGCAGGTCAAAGTGTTGACAGACACCCTGGCCGACGCCTTTTTGTCCAAGACGGCGTCTATTCCCCAGGCGCACATCGATGCCATGGCCAAACGCCTGGCCAACCTCGAAGACTTCATCAGTGACGCCACGCTGGGTGACATGCCGCTCAATGCGGACAACATCGAGATGATGCTGGGCATCGACGCCTCGTCCATCCACGTGATTGCTGACAACGGTGCTCCGGTGGACGATGCCATGGTGGCCTGGGCGCAGGATCTGCAGCCAGGCACCTGGTACACACTGGACCACAACGGCGCATCGGCCCAGGTGCAGTACGCCTGGCAAAGCCAGCGCAAGCAGTTGCACCTGTTTGCTGCGGTGGATGGCAGCAGTTACCTGATCCAGTTGCGCCGCCTGGCGGCGTACCTGCAGGCTGGCTTGCTGGTGGCCCAGGACGAGGAAGGGCTCACGCTGCGCGCCACGCGCGATGCCCTGGCCAAGCTGGACGCCAACCCGGAACGATTGCTGGACTGAGCCCCCGCAGGCGTTGCTCAGTGCCTGTGTGAGATCTCCCGTGAGATCGTCAACAGGCGCTTATCCGGGATGCGTGCTGGCATCCCTTGCGCCACTCTGGCCCCGGGCGATCACGGAGCGATCAGCTAGCCCCTGCCGACCCGTTGAAACAACCCCCCCGGCAGCCGCGCGATGCTGCCGTCGAGTTCCAGTTCCAGCAGGGCCACCTGCAAGGCGGATGCGCCCATGCCCGTGCGGGCCACCAGAGCATCCAGCCCCATGGGGTCGTAGCCCAAGGCGGCGAGCACGGGGTCTTCGGTGCCGTCCGATACAGCGACTCCAGCGGCGTTCGCGCCTTCGTGGGGCAGGCCGGACATGGTGGTGGCGGGGATCTTGAGTTCTTCCAGTACATCCTGGGCAGACTCCACCAGCTTGGCGCCTTGACGGATCAGCGCATGGCAGCCGCGTGACTGCGGTGCATGAATGGAACCTGGAATGGCAAATACTTCACGTCCCTGCTCGGCCGCCATGCGGGCTGTGATCAGCGAGCCCGATGCCAGTGCGGCTTCCACCACCAGCGTGCCCTGCGAGAGGCCCGAAATGATGCGGTTGCGTTTGGGAAAGTTGCCGGGCAGCGGTGGAGTACCCAGGGGGTACTCGCTGACGATCAGTCCGTGTATGGCAATGCGATGGGCCAGGTCCAGGTTCTTGCGCGGATACACGCGGTCGAGCCCGGTGCCTACCACGGCGATGGTGGCGGCCCTCGCGCAAGGGGGCGTCGCCAAGTCCAGCGCGCCTTCATGGGCGGCAGCGTCTACCCCCAGCGCAAGCCCCGACACGATGGTCAAGCCTGCGCTGTGCAGCGCCCGGGCAAACAGGCGAGCGTTCTCTGCGCCCTGAGCGGTGGGATTGCGGCTCCCGACCACAGCGAGACACCGATCACTGGGAAAAGGCTGGTGCTCCAGCAGTGATGCCGGGCCCATGAGGTAGAGCAGCAGCGGTGGGTCTTCCGTGTCCAGCAAGGCCTGCGGATAGCGCAGGTCGCCCAGGCTCACGATGGCGCGCGCGGGGCCTTGTGGCACAGCACTGGCAAGCCATTGGGCGGTGGTCTGCCACAGGGCTTCCCACCCCTGCGGAATCTCGCGCAACGCCTTGGCCTGCGCGGCGGGCACACAGAGTTGCAGGGCGGCTTCGGTCTGCTGAAAGATGGATTGCGGCAAGCCAAAGCGTGCCAGCAGGCGCCGCGCGGCCCCGTTGCCAATGCTTGGCGTCAAGGTCAGCCGCAGCCAGGCGCCGAGTTCGTCGTGGTCCATGGATACCAGTACGGCGCGGCAACGTGACTACCGCAGCGCAGGAACCCCGCGCGGCGATACGTACTACCGGCCCTCTGCGTTACTTGGGGTTGACCAAGCGGTCGCCGACGCGCACACCGTTGCGGATTTCCAGCAGCAGCACATAGGACACGCGCTCGAAGGTGCGGAACACCATGGCAGTGCCGTTGATTTCACTGGGCAGCTTGACCATCGCCCTGTTGCTGTCGGTCATGTCCTTGATGCGGTCGCCCTTGGTGAGCAGGCTGAGCACATGGCCAGGCTCCAGTCCGTCCTGCGAACCCATATTGATGGCTACCACCTGATTTTGGGCTGCATAGGCCACGGCCGAACTGCCATAAATGGACACCACGCGGGCATCCACTTCCATCTCGGGGGCTCGGGGGGTGTAGCTCAGGAACGGACGCGCTGGCGCAGGCAGCAGGCGGTCACCAGCGCGGACCTCTTCTTTGGTGGCCGACAGATCCACGGTGGCGGGGATGTATTCCGCCGTGTATCCACCCTTGCCGTTCGGAATTTCTTCGAACGACTCACCACGCACCAGTTCCGCTTTGCCCAGGTACTGGGCTTCGTATCCCAGCACTTCGGCCGTCACGGGGTCCTTGAGCGCCACGGCATTGCGGAAAACACGGTAGTAACGGGGTTCGCCCGCTTCTGCCAGCATGGGCGACGCGGCGTCCCCACGCACATAGACACGGTCGCCCGCCGCCATCAGCACGCGCTCTTCCGTCGTCGCGATCACGCGTGGGGCGCTCAGCAGCACTTGCTCGTCCACCACGAGCGGCTCGACCAGGAAGGGCTCGATGAGGTGCTGCTTGAGTGTGGGCAAAGCGGAGTCAGCCAAACTATCGCTGCGGGTGCGGGGCGAGATGCGCACGGTCTCGGGTTCGCTGGAGCGGCTGGTGCTCAGTCGGGCATAGCCGCCTTCCTTGATAAGGTACAGCGTCTGGCCCGGGAAGATCAGGTGCGGGTTGGGGATGGTTTTGAGGTTCATGCCCCAGAGCTCCGGCCAGCGCCAGGGGCGCTTGAGGTACATGCCCGAAATGCCCCAGAGCGTGTCGCCCCGCTTGACGGTGTAGGTGTCTGGGGCGTTGGGCGCCAGCTCCTCCAGCGGTACACCCCGCTCGGACACCTGCTGCGCTGTGGCGCGCTGGCCGCTGGAGATGGGGTAATTCTGCGCCTGGGCCGGCATGACCAGCAGGGCGCCAGCAATGATGGTGAGCGCGCCCAGGGCGGTCCGCCGCACGCTGGTGAATGCCGTCATGTTGTTCCTTTTCTCATGCATTGGGAAACGCCCCCTCACTGGCACCTCGGCGCACAAAGCAGGCGTGCGGCCGAGCAAATACGTTACAAAGCTTCTTAGATTCTCTGCTCAAGCCCTTGATTCGGCAACGATTATTGGCTCGCAAGGCGGCAGTAGGCCGCAAAAGTGGCGAAAATAGCGACATCTCTTACCTGCAGCCATGGCAATCCTTCCCATTCTCTGTTACCCGGACCCCCGGCTTCACAAGGTCGCCCGCCCCGTCCAGGCGGTGGACGACCGCATTCGCACGCTGGTGGCCGACATGCTGGCCACGATGTACGACGCGCACGGCATTGGCCTGGCGGCCACCCAGGTGGATGTGCATGAGCGGCTGGTGGTCATCGACGTGTCGGAGGAGCGCGACCGGCCCCTGGTGCTGATCAACCCCGAGCTGGTCTGGACCAGCGCCGAAAAGCACCTGAACGAAGAAGGCTGCCTGTCGGTGCCAGGCATATATGACGGCGTGGAGCGTTTTGACGCGGTGCATGTGCGCGCGCTGGACGCTCAGGGCCAGTCCCGCGTCATCGAGGCCGACGGACTGCTGGCGGTTTGCATCCAGCACGAGATGGACCACCTGATGGGCAAGGTGTTTGTGGAATACCTCTCTCCCCTCAAGCGCAACCGCATCAAGACCAAGATGGTCAAGCAGCAGCGGGAGGCGCGCGGGTGATGCGCGCAGCGCTCTGCGTCCGCTGGGGCGTCAGAGTGCTGGCGCTGGTGGCGCTGGCTTGCCAGTTGGCGGGCTGTGTGCTGCCGGCCCGTGAACGGCCAGGCGCGTTGCGGGCCGAAGTGATCGCTCGCCTGGGCCCGCCAACCGCCACGATAGCGCTGCCCGCTGGCGAGCGGCTGCTCTACTCGGAATTACCCGCCGGGTTTGCCGTCTACAACCTCGACTTTGATGCCAGTGGCCGGCTGGTGCGCAACGAGCAGGTGCTCACGCAGCAGCGATTCGAGAACCTGCCCGTGGGCACCTGGACCCGTGCCGACCTGCAAAACACCTTCGGAATGCCCTTGCGTGTCGAGCAGGTGGCGCGCTTTGATGGTGATGTTTGGACCTACCGCTTCCGGCAGAACTCGGACCTGCGACAGGCCCATGTGCACCTGGATCGCCAAGGGGTGGTGCGCCAGGTGTTGTTCACCGACGAACTGCCGAATTTTGACAACGCGCGCGATTGACTGGATGGGTGGTCCCGCTGGGCCACTGAGTCCCGCGCCCACCTGAGCCGCTATCTGCTTTCATGAGAGTCATTTTTGCTGGTACCCCCGAATTCGCCCGTGTGGCCCTCGAGCGGCTGTTGTCTGCAGGCTTCACCGTTCCACTGGTCCTGACGCAACCGGATCGCCCCGCTGGCCGTGGCATGAAGCTGCAGGCTTCGCCTGTGAAGCAATGCGCACTGGAGCACGGCATTGCTGTCGCACAGCCCCGCAGCCTGCGCCTGGATGGCAAATACCCCGAGGATGCCGCTGCAGCGCGCGAAGCCCTGCTCGCAGCCCAGGCCGATGTGATGGTCGTGGCCGCCTACGGGCTGATCCTGCCGCAGTGGACCCTGGATCTACCGCGCCTGGGCTGCCTGAACATCCACGCGAGCCTGCTGCCGCGCTGGCGCGGCGCCGCCCCCATCCACCGCGCCATCGAGGCGGGCGATGCCGAAACCGGCGTCACCATCATGCAGATGGATGCAGGGCTGGACACGGGCGACATGCTGCTGACCGAGCGCCTGCCCATCGCCCCGAGCGACACCACGGCCACCCTGCACGACCGCCTGGCCGCGCTGGGCGGTCGCATGATCGTCGAGGCGCTGGAGCTGGCCGCCTGCGGTGGCCTCACTGCTGTGCCGCAACCGGCAGACGGCATCACCTACGCCCACAAGATCGAAAAGGCCGAGAGCACGATCGACTGGACACTGCCTGCCGCAGTCATTGGCCAGCGCATTCGCGCGTTCGATCCTTTCCCCGGGGCGAGTACTGAGTGCAAGGGCGAGACGATCAAAATCTGGAGCTATGAAATTGATAGCATTCAGGGTGTATCCGACCAGCGCCCCGGGCAGATTTTGGCTGCAGATGGCACCGGAGTGACTGTCGCATGCGGTAGCGGCACGGACTTGCGCCTGACCACGTTGCAGCGGGCGGGTGGCAAGCGGCTGGCGGCGGCTGATTTCTTGCGCGGCTTTGACCTGCAGCCGGGCATGGTGCTGGGCGCAAACCCTGGATGAGCGTCTCTGCTGTGCTGGGCCGGACACTGCGCCACCCCTCCTTCCGAATGGCCGCCATCGACATGGCCGGTACCTCGCTGGGCATTGCAGCCTGGGGGCTGGTCACCGGGGTGGCCATGGTCAAAAGTGGCATGTCGGTCGGCATGGCCGTGTTCATGTCGCTGCTGGTGTATGCCGGCAGCGCCCAGCTCGCCGTCATTCCGCTGCTGTCCGTGGGCGCGCCGCTGTGGGTGGTGTGGCTCACGGCCGCCTGCGTCAACCTGCGGTTTGTGATTTTCAGCAGCATGTGGCGCAGCTACTTTGCGCACCTGCCGCTTCGCCAGCGCCTGGCCGTGGGGTATTTCAGCGGGGACGTGATCTATGTGGCGTTCATGAAGCGCTTTCCGGAACCCCGGCCGGCCCCAGAGCAGGTGCCGTATTTCTGGGGCGCGGCCTCCACCAACTGGCTGGCTTGGCAGGTGCCGTCCATCGCCGGCATCCTGCTGGCCAACGCGGTGCCCTTGTCCTGGGGGCTGGGTTTTGCGGGGGTGCTGGCCTTGCTGGGCGTGCTGCTGTCCCTGCTGTTCGACCGGGCCACCTGGCTCGCTACGGGTGTTGCGGCCACTGCAGCGATTGCTGCGTTTGCCTTGCCGCTCAAGCTCAACATCCTGGTGGCGCTGGCGGCCGCCGTGGCCGCGGGACTGCTGATGGAGGCCGTGGACCGCCGCCGTCGCCAACCCGAGTTGCTGCTGGTGCCCGCTGACAGTGTCATGCCGCCCGAGGAGCGTGAGCATGTCGAGGCGGGCGATGTGGTGCCGCTGCGCGAGGAACGCCACCCATGAGCTGGTCCTGGATATATCCCTTGCTGGCCACGGTGGGCCTGGCGGTGATCACGGTGGTGTCGCGCTCCTTCTTCATGATCCCGGAGCGTGAGCTGCCCCTGCCCGACTGGCTCAAGCGGGGCCTCAAATATGCCCCGCTGGCCGCGCTCACCGCCGTCATTGCACCCGAGATCCTCATGGTGCAGGGCGAGCTGATCGACACCTTCATGGACGCACGCCTGCCGGCCGTGCTGTTCGCCAGCGGGTATTACTTCTGGCGCCGGGGCATTCTGGGCACCATTCTGGTGGGCATGGCGGTGTATTTGCCACTGCACATCGGCTGGGGCTGGTAGGTGCTGGCGGCGGCCGGCCGCGTCAGCAGGGCCGCCTAAAATGGCGCCCCTGATCCACCGGCCCCTCCAGGAAACCTCCCTCCATGAACATCCTTCGCTTTTCCGATCTGTGCGCCCAGGGCAAGGCCCGCAACCAGCGCGTCTTCATCCGCGCCGACCTGAACGTGCCGCAAGACGATGCCGGCAACATCACTGAAGACACCCGTATCCGTGCCTCCATTCCCGCGATCCGCATGGCGCTGGACGCCGGTGCCGCTGTCATGGTCACCAGCCACCTGGGCCGCCCGACTGAAGGCGAATTCAAACCCGAGGACTCCCTGGCCCCCGTGGCCCAGCGCATGGCCGAACTGCTGGGCCGTGATGTGCCGCTGGTCGCCAACTGGGTGGACGGTGTGCAAGTGGCCCCCGGCCAGATCGTGCTTCTGGAAAATTGCCGCCTGAACGTGGGCGAGAAGAAAAACAAAGAGGAGCTGGCACGCAAGATGGCCGCGCTGTGCGACATCTTCGTGAACGACGCGTTTGGCACCGCCCACCGCGCCGAAGGCACCACCTACGGCATCGCGCAGTACGCCCCCATTGCCTGCGCCGGCCCGCTGCTGTCGGCCGAGATTGATGCCCTGACCAAGGCCCTGGCGCATCCCCAGCGCCCGCTGGCAGCCATCGTGGCGGGCTCCAAGGTGTCCACCAAGCTCACCATCCTGCAAAGCCTGGCCGACAAGGTGGACCAGCTCATCGTGGGCGGCGGCATTGCCAATACCTTCATGCTGGCGGCCGGCCTGCCCATCGGCAAGAGCCTGGCTGAGCCCGATCTGCTGGACGCCGCCAAGTCCGTGATGGCTGCCATGAAGGCGCGTGGCGCCGAGGTGCCGATTCCCACCGACGTGGTCGTGGCCAAGACCTTTGCTGCGGATGCCCCCGCGACGGTGAAGGCCGCCACGGACGTGGCGTCCGACGACATGATCCTGGACATTGGCCCCGAGACGGCTGCCCGCCTCGCGGCCCAGCTCAAGTCTGCTGGCACCATCGTCTGGAATGGCCCCGTGGGCGTGTTCGAGTTTGCCGCTTTTGAGAACGGTACCAAGCAACTCGCCAAGGCGATTGCCGAATCCTCGGCCTTCAGCATCGCGGGCGGTGGCGACACGCTGGCCGCCATTGCCAAGTACGGCATCGACAAACAGGTGGGTTACATCTCCACCGGTGGCGGCGCTTTCCTGGAAGTGCTGGAAGGCAAAAAGCTGCCCGCTTTCGACATCCTGGAGCAGCGCGCAGCCGCTTCCGTGTAAGCAAATGCAAGGCGGGCCATCGCAAAGGTGGCCCTGCCTGCTTACACGCCTTGCATCGGCACACAACTGTGACCAAAAACAACGAACTGTGTACGCCGGAGCGTAGTTAGCGTAATTTTTTCTTGTTTTTGTTGAGGATACCGCCCAGAATTATTTTTCAATCGTGCGGGTCGCATCTGTTCGGATCCTCGCAAATTCAGTCCGTAGGAGGGAATCATGTCGTTTTCAAAGGCAATCAGCTTGGCCGTGCTGGCTGGCGCTGTGGCAACTTTGGTGGGGTGCGCACAGAGGGCGCCTATTCCCGTCGCGGAAAATTTCGAGTACACCTCGCAGCCCAAGGTTCGCTCCGCCGGACATTGGGACTTGGTCTCGCGCGATGTGGTCAATCAGACGCTGGGCACCCTGGACAAGGCCGGCGTGGCCCCCAACACCCCCCTGCATGTGTCATTGCCCGCCAATGCCACGCAGTTTGAAACTGCCTTCCGCGAGTTCCTGATCACCAAACTGGTCCAGAACGGCGCCGTGGTGCAGCAGAACCTGGGCCAGGCCCTGGAAGTCTCCTACGGTATCCAGGTCGTGCGCCACAACAGCGACCGCCCGCATTTCATCCCTGGTCAGTTCACCATGCTGGCTGCAGGCCTGTTTGCCGCCTACGGCCTGCGCCATGAGCACATCGACGCCCAGCTGGCCGCAGGCCTGGGTCTGTCGATCGCCGCCGACTATGCCAACAGCATCAACTCCGGTGGCCCGACCAACACCGAGCTGATTCTGACCACCACCGTCACGCGCGGCGGCCAGTACCTGGCCCGCAAGACCGACGTGTACTACCTGGAAAACGCTGACACCCCATTGTTCACGCGCCCCTCGTACAAGAACGTCAACATGAAGGTTGTCTCGCAATGAAAACCCCCGCACTTCTTCTGACGGTGCTGGCCGGCGTGGTGCTGGCCGGTTGCGCCAACAACGCTGCGCCGGTGCGCGTCGAGCCCACCTACCAGGAAGCCGCCAGCAGCCAGTTCATCCAGAGCAGCCGCGACGCGGTGACCAAGCTGACCACCGGTTTCGACATGAACTCGCTGGGCGGCGGGCCTGTGCTCGTGGCCACCGTGGTCAATGTCAACGACCTCAGCCGCGCCGCCCCGCTGGGCCGCACGTTGTCCGAGCAGTACGCCACCAGCATGGCTGCCAGCGGCTTCAACGTGAAGGAAATCAAGCTGCGCGGTGACGTGTTCGTGCGCGAAGGCCAGGGCGAGCTGCTGCTGTCGCGTGAGATCAAGGACATTGCCCGCAACCACAATGCCTCGCTGGTGCTGGTGGGTACCTACTCGGCGGCCGCCAACTACACCTACGTGAGCCTGAAGCTGGTGCGCACCGAAGACAGCCGCATCGTGCGTGGCTACGACTACGCGCTGCCCAACGACCGCGACGTGCAACGCCTGCTGGCTGTGCCCCGCTGATCGTTCGTTCTCACCAGGGACTTGTTGCTCCCTGTGCTACCGAAAAAAGGCCGTCTCGACGGCCTTTTTTGTTGCCCGGTGGCACACCCCGGGGTGCCCGAAACCTCCGCTTCGCAGAGCCTCTCCTCGACGATCACGGTCCCCGGCGGGGGCATCCCGTGCCCACCCACCTAAAATCACGCCCCATGAACTTCACCGACATGCTGCGCGACGCCACGGCACAGAACAACTCCCTGCTGTGCGTGGGCCTGGACCCTGAACCCACGCGGTTTCCCGCCGCGATGCAGGGCGACCCCCGCAAGATCTATGACTTTTGCGCGGCCATCGTGGACGCCACCGCCGACCTGGTGTGTGCCTTCAAGCCGCAGATCGCCTACTTTGCCGCGCATGGTGCCGAGGACCAGCTCGAACGCCTGATGCAGCACATGCGAGCCAACGCACCGCAGGTGCCGGTGATCCTGGACGCCAAGCGCGGCGACATCGGCTCCACGGCCGAGCAGTACGCCAAGGAGGCCTTCGAGCGCTACGGTGCCGATGCCGTCACGCTGTCGCCCTTCATGGGCTTCGATTCCATCGAGCCCTATCTGGCCTACCACGGCAAGGGCGCGTTTTTGCTCTGCCGCACGTCCAACCCCGGCGGCGACGACCTGCAGACCCAGCGCCTGGCCAGCGTCGAGGGCCAGCCGCTCATGTACGAGCATGTGGCGCGTCTGGCGCAAGGCCCCTGGAACAAGAACGGCCAGCTCGGCCTGGTGGTGGGCGCCACCTACCCGCAGGAGATCGAGCGCGTGCGCGCCATCGCGCCCACGCTGCCCCTGCTGATCCCTGGTGTGGGCGCCCAGGGCGGTGACGCTGCCGCGACCGTGCGCGCCGGGCTGCGCAACTACGGGCCGATCATCGTGAACTCGTCGCGGGCCATTCTTTACGCGTCCAAAGGCGAGGACTTTGCTGCGGCGGCGCGTGCAGAAGCCACGCGCACCCGGGGCGTGCTGGAAGTTGCCCGGGGCTGAGTTCCCCATCACCCCCGACGGTCGTGCGCAGCCCCCTGACGGTGCTGGCGTGACCCTCGCGCTATAAATTGCCACCCGCCTGACAGCCGCCCCTCCAGGAGCCGATGATGCAGTTGAAATGGCTGGAAGACTTCATCGTGCTGGCGCAGGAGCGCAGCTTCACCCGCGCGGCGGAGTTGCGGCATGTGACCCACCCCGCGTTTGGCCGGCGCATCCGCGCGCTGGAGGCCTGGGCTGGCACGCCGCTGGTAGAGCGCGGCAGCGGTGGCCCGGTCACCCTCACGCCCGCCGGGCAGAGTTTTCTGGAGACCGCCGGCCACCTGGCCCGCAGCCTCACCCAGTCGCATGAAGAGCTCCAAAGCCTGGCCGGGCGGCAGGCCCGCACCGTGACCCTGGCCACGGGCCGCACCTTGGCGCGCACCGTGGTGGCCGACTGGCTGGTGCGCCTGCAGCCCATTTTGCAGGGCGGCGAGCTGTGCATTCGCACCCGGGCGCTGGCCGACACCGTGGGCATGCTGGAGCGCAACGAGGCGGACTTCTCGCTCGTGTACCACCACCCGGCCCTGGCCATCCGTCTCGATGCGCGGCAGTTCACGCACCTGACGGTGGCCTCCGACCGGCTGGTGCCCGTCTCGCGCGCCACGGCGCAGGGGCAGGCGTTGCACCGGTTCGGGCCCGACGCCACGCTGGTGCCCTACCTGGCCTACGCGCCCCAGCTGGCCCTGGGGCGGCTGGTGGAAGACCACCTGGCGCACAACCCCCATGCGCCCCGGCTGCAGCGCGTGGTGGAGTGCGACTCGGCCGACGCCCACTACGAATACGTGCAAAAAGGCCTGGGCGTTGCGTGGCTGCCCTGGTCCATGGTGTTTGCCGACTGCAAGGCCCAGCGCCTCGCGCTGGCGGGTGACGCCCGCATGGAGGTGCGTTTTGACGTGCGCCTGTACCGCCCCAAGCGCCGCCTGGGGCCGCTGGCCGAGGCGCTGTGGAAGGCCCTGGCGCAGCGCTGATGAGCGCGCGTCCACGGTGAGAGACCTGCGGGTTTCCCCGTGGCAGGCATCGTGAATCAGCACGACCTGGTGCCGTTTTGGCACCAACAGCCAGGGGCTGGTTTTTCACAATCCAATCCATACCTCACCCGCCCCATTCAGCCCCACGCCTTTGCCAAGGAGTTCCACCATGACCACCGTCCACCCCCTGCGCCGTGCTGCACTGCTGTGCGGCCTGGCCGTCCTCGCTGCCCCTGCCATCGCCCAAGACGCCTACCCCAGCAAGCCCATCACCATCGTGGTGGGCTATCCGCCCGGCGGCAGCACCGACCTGACCGCGCGCACGGTGGCCACCGAGCTGGGCAACAAGCTTGGCGTGCCGGTGGTGATCGAGAACCTGGGCGGTGCCGGTGGCGCGATCGGCGCGCAGAAGGTGGCCAACGCCGCACCCGACGGCTACACCCTGCTGGTGGGCGCCAACAACGAGATCGCCATCAACAAGCTCGTGACCAAGAAGGTCAAGTACGACATCAAGGACTTCACCGCCATCGGCCTCATTGCCTCCCAGCCGCTGGTGCTGGTGGCCTCCACCGGCGCGGGCGTCAAGAACATGGCGGAGTTCACGCAGAAGGTGTCCAAGAACCCCGGCAAGTTCAGCTACGGCAGCTCGGGCGTGGGCACGGCGCTGCACCTGGCGGGCGAGGCCGTGAAGGAGCAAGGCAAGCTGTTCATGACCCACATTCCCTACCGGGGCGTGGCGCCGCTCACCAGCGACCTCATGGGCAACAACCTGGAGTACGGCGTGTTCGTGCTCTCCAGCGGCCTGCCGCACATCAAGAGCGGCAAGGTGATTGCACTGGGCACCACCGAGGCCAAGCGCTCTGCCACCACACCCGACATCCCCGCGCTGGCCGAGTCGCCGCAGTACAAGAACGTGGACATCAGCGTGTGGTTTGCGCTCATGGCGCCTGCCAACCTGCCCAAGCCGGTGACCGACAAGCTCAAGAAGGCACTGGCCGACAGCCTGCAATCGCCGGACTTCCGCAAGAAGATGGAAGCCAGCGGGTCCACCGTGGCCTCGCCCACCGTGAACATCGACCAGTTCCTGACCACCGAAGTGGCCAAGTACAAGAAGATCGTTGAATTCGCCAAGATCGAAGAATGAGCAGCAGCACTCTCTCCCCCATGTCCGTGCAACCCCTGGTGTTTGCGCTGCCCGCCCCCGACATCAGCGCCTGGCGCGCCGGCAACACCGGCACCGAAGGCGTGTGGCACTTCGACTCGGGCCGGCCCGGCCGCCACGTGATGATCAGCGCCCTGGTGCATGGCAACGAGCTGTGCGGCGCCTGGGCGCTCAAAGGCCTGCTCGACGCCGGTGTGCGCCCGCAGCAGGGCACGCTCACGCTTGCTTTCTGCAACCTCGACGCCTTCGACCGGTTTGACCCCGGCAACCACGACGCCTCGCGCTTCACCGACGAAGACCTCAACCGCCAGTGGCTGGACGAGCGCATCGACGCGGCCGACACCAACGAGCGCCGCCGCGCCGCCGCGCTGCGCCCGTGGGTGGCGCAGGCCGACTGGCTGCTCGACATCCATTCCATGCACGAGCCCTCGGCGCCGCTGCTGCTCACCGGCATCCAGCCGCGCAACCTGGCGCTGGCGCGTGCCATGCGCTCGCCCGAACACATCGTGGTGGACGCCGGCCACAAGGACGGCGTGCGCATGCGTGACTACGGCCGGTTTGGCGACCTGGACGACAACGGCACCCGCTCGCTGCTCATCGAATGTGGCTTCCATGGCGACCCGGCCAGCCGCGCCGTGGCGCACGACCAGTGTGTGCGCTTCATCGAACAGTCCGGCGCCCTGAGCGCCGACGCGCTGGCGCAGCAGCTGCCCGGCTGGCGCCTGCCCGACGCACCGCGCCAGTGGGCGCTGGAGGTGACCGGCCCCGTGGTCGCCACCAGCAGCGCCTTCCGCTTCGTGGCGCCGTACACGGGCCTGGAAGTGTTCGAGAAGGCGGGCACGGTGATTGGCGACAACGACGGCGTGCCGGTGGTCACTCCGTACGACGACTGCGTGCTGGTCATGCCCTCGGTGCGCCAGGCACGTGCCGGGGTGACCGTGGTGCGCTTTGCGCGGCGCAGGTTGCTGTAGCCGGTGCGGTGGCTGAATGCTATCCAATTGATAGCTTTTGCAGCATATTCAACCAGCGCTACCGGCCATTTTGGCTTGCAGCCTGGGCCCCAGCACCACACAGGCCAGCGCCGCCACCACCAGCGCAATGCCCGCCCACTGCCAGGGCGCCACGCCCTCGTCCAGCAGCAGCCAGCCTGCGGTGAGGCCCACCACTGGCACCGCCAGGCTGAACGGCGCCACGCGGTTGGCGGGGTAGCGCTGCAGCAGGTTTGTCCACAGCGCGTAGCCCACGATGGTGGCGGCCCAGCCCAGGTAGGCCACGGCGGCCCATGACAGCAGCGGCACGCTGGCCAGCGTCTGCCACTGCAGCCAGCGCGCGGCGTCAGGGTCGAACAGGGCGGACAGCGCCATGAACGGCAGCACCGGCACCAGGCTGCTCCAGATCACAAAGGCCAACGGATCAAACCCCGGGCTGTGCTGCTGCGCCAGCCGCGCCACGATGTTGGACGACGCCCACATGGCCGCGCCACACAGCGTGAGCAGCAGGCCCGCCAGTGTGGTGGCCGTCGCCACCCCCACGCCGGAGCCCGGGCCCACATAGTTCATCGCAAAACACACCAGCCCCAGCGCGGCCAGCCCCATGCCCACGCGCAGCGGCAGCCCCGGCCGCTCGCGCAACAGCGCAAAGCCCAGCAGCGCCGTGAAGAACACCTGGGTCTGCAGCAGCACGCTGGCCAGCCCGGCCGTCATGCCCACCTTGAGCCCCATGAACAAAAAGCCGAACTGCCCCACGCCCTGGAACAACCCGAACAGCAGCACCCAGCGCCAGTGCATGCGCGGCGGTCGTACCAGCAGCACCAGCGGCAGGGCCGCGCACAGGTAGCGCGCGGCACCCAGCTGGAACGGGCTGAAGCTGCGCAGCCCCCACTTCATCGCCACAAAGTTCACGCCCCAGAGGATCACCACCACCAGCGCCGCGAGCAGGTCGCGCGCCCGCAGCGGGCTGGTCGCGGGTGCGGCCTGTGCAGCGCCGCTCATTGCGCCGCGCGCGCTGCGTCGATGTGCGCCTTCACGCGCTGGGCCAGCGCAATGTCGCCGGGGGTCTCGGGGCTCCACTTGTCCACCGTGCGTGGCTGGTCGCTGGCATCCACGGCGGTGTACACGGCCACGCAGTGCACCACGTCCTCCAGCGGTGCGCCGTGCACGGCGCCGCTGCGCACTTCCACGGCCAGGCACATGCTGTTGTCGGTGGTGTAGGCGAGGCGCGCGTGCACCTCCACCAGGTCCCCCGGGCGGATGGCGCGCACAAAGTGGGCGCCGCCCAAAAACTCGGTGATGCAGGCGCCCTTGGCCCAGGCGCTGGCGCAGGCGAACCCGGCTTCGTCCACCCAGCGCAGCACCGTGCCGCCGGGGATGCGGCCTGCCTGGGGCAGCGTGGTCTGGGACGCCAGGAAGCGCAGGGTGGTTGAGTGCATGCCAGGGCTCCAAAGGATGGGGAGGTGTTCATTATTCTCCAGCGCCCCGGCCGCCGCCGCCTCCACCCGCCTCCGAACGCAGCCCAGCGCTCGCGATGCGGCCGCGTGGGCGAAGCGCTGCGTCACTTGACCTGAGTCAAAACCCTACTGCAAACGCGTCCCTACATTGAGAACCATTCCGTTTGGCCCTCGGTGCCGGTGGACGATTTCCCCATGCGATCGTCCTCAGTTTCACAGAGGCCGCCCTCCAGTCGGCGGTGCCGACACCCGCCCCTGGGGCCTACTCTAAAGCGCACGCCGTGTGGCCTGCGTCCATTGCCATGTCATTGCTTCACCGGTTGAACCTGCTCGAAAAATTCCTCATCCTGGGGACCATCGGGCTCTTGATGAGCGCCTTGCCCACCTATCTGGTGGTGCGCGACTCCCTCCACGCCATCGACCACGCGCGCCTGGAGGCGCAGGGCGTGGCCCCCGCCCAGGCGCTCACGCTGCTGGTGCAGCGCATGCAGGTGCACCGGGGCCTGTCGGTGGGCATGCTGGGGGGCGACGAGTCGCTGGCCGCGCGCCGCCCCGCCGCGCGCGATGCGGTCAACACCGCGCTGGACGACGTGAGCGCCCGCTTTGCCGCCGCCAAGGTGCCCGCCGCGCAGATGGCGGCCTGGACCCAGGCGCAGCAGACCTGGCGCACCCTGGAGCAGGCCGTGGCCGCGCGCAGCATCGAACAGGCGCAAAGCACCGCGCAGCACACCCAGCTCATCGCAACGCTGCTGCAGCTCAATGAGTCGCTGGTGCATGCCTATGGCCTGCAGATCGACCCCGAGGCCGACACCCACGCGCTGGTGCAGGCGTCGCTGGCCCAAGCCCCCATGCTGGGGGAAAAGCTGGGCATGCTGCGCGCCCAGGGCGCCAGCGCCTTGGGCAAGCGCGAGCTCACGCCCCAGGGCAAGGGCCAACTGTTGGTGCTGCAGCAGCGCGTGGCCGAACTGCAGGGCGACACCTTCCGGGGGCTGGGCCGCGCCCTGCAGGGCAATGCCGAGCTGCAGCGCGCGCTGGGCAGCAGCGTGCAGGCCGTGCAAGGGCAGATCCAGCAGTCGCTGCAGATGGTGGAGCGCGACATCCTCAACGCCACGGAGCTGCAGCTGCCGTCCAAGGATTACTTTGACGCGTTCACCCGCACCATCGAGGCGTTGAACGCGCTCAACAACCTGTCCATGACCAGCTTGGACCAGGCGCTGCAGGCGCGCGTGGCGGGGCTGCAGCGCAATCTGCTGTGGGTGGCGCTAGCCCTGGTCATCACGCTGTCGGCCACCAGTGCGATGGCGCTGGTGTTCGTGCGCTCCATGACCGGGCCGCTGTCGCAGGCCGTGGCGCTGTCACGCGCCGTGGCACAGGGGGACCTGAGCGGCGCACCCATTGCCCATGGCACCAACGAGGTGGGTCAGTTGCTGGAGGCGTTGCAGCAGATGCGCACACAACTCACACAGGTGGTGCGCAACGTGCGCAGCGGGTCAGAAAGCGTGGCCACCGCCAGCGTGCAGATTGCCCAGGGCAACACCGACCTGTCGGCCCGCACCGAAAGCCAGGCCAGCGCGCTGGAAGAAACCGCCGCGTCCATGGAGCAGCTCAACGCCACCGTGCGCCAGAACGCCGACAGTGCCCAGCAGGCCAGCCAGCTGGCCGCCAATGCCAGCACCGTGGCCGTGCAGGGCGGTGAAGTGGTGGCGCAGGTGGTGGACACCATGCACGGCATCAACGCCTCGTCGCAGAAGATCTCGGACATCATCGGCGTGATCGACTCCATCGCGTTCCAGACCAACATCCTGGCGCTGAACGCCGCGGTGGAGGCAGCCCGCGCGGGCGAGCAAGGCCGGGGCTTTGCGGTGGTGGCCAGCGAGGTGCGCAGCCTGGCCGGGCGCAGTGCCGAGGCCGCGCGCGAGATCAAGACGCTCATCAGCGCCAGTGTGGAGCGCGTGGCCCAGGGCAGCGCCCTGGTGGACCGCGCCGGCGCCACGATGAGCGAGGTGGTGGGCGCCATCCGCCGCGTGACCGACATCGTGGGCGAGATCAGCGCCGCCAGCCACGAACAGTCCCTGGGCGTGGCCCAGGTGGGCGAGGCCGTGACGCAGATGGACCAGGTGACCCAGCAGAACGCTGCACTGGTCGAAGAGATGGCCGCCGCCGCCAGCAGCCTCAAGAACCAGGCCGAAGACCTGGTGCACGTGGTGTCGGTGTTCCGCCTGGGCGACGATGGCGGCCTGCGCATGGGCGCAGGTGCGCTACGAATTCAATAGCTACAGCGGCATATTGCACTAGCGCTACCGGCCTGAATGACCCGAAATGCGCTGGAGCGGGCATGAAGGGGCGTCATGGAGGGCCGTACAGCCCCCGGGGTTCACACCGCAGGCCCGCGCGCAATGCCCAGTTCGGCCAGTTCCGCGTCGGTGAACACCCGCGAGCGCGTGTGAAAGGCCTTGCCCTCCGGCCCCTCCAGCGAAAACGTGCCGCCCGTGCCTTCGATCACATCGATGATGAGCTGCGTGTGCTTCCAGGTCTCGTACTGCGCGCGCCCGATGTAGAACGGGCAGCCACCGATGTCGCCCAGGTACACGTCTCCCGCACCCATCGTGATCTCACCAGGCAGATAGCAGTTGGCTGCGCTGTTGTCGCAGCAGCCGCCACTCTGGTGGAACATGAGCGCAGGGCCATGCTTTGCTTGCAGAAAGGCCACCAACTCCAGCGCGGCAGGGGTGGCGATGACTTTTTCGACCATGGTTGTCTCCAGCGTGCGATGCAAAAGAAGCAAAAAGCGGCGCGTTGGAACAACGCGCCGCCAGCAGCGTGTCCTGCGGTTCACAGGCCGTTTCTGGCTAGGCGTCTCCGTCGCAGACAGTAGCAACGCTACGGCAAGACGGAGCAACGACGCCAGGGACGGTTTGTGGACCGCCACCCCTCAGAAGAAACCGAGCTTGTTTTCGCTGTAGCTGACGAGCAAATTCTTGGTCTGTTGATAGTGGTCCAGCATCATCTTGTGCGTCTCACGCCCAATGCCCGACTCCTTGTAGCCGCCAAACGCTGCGTGCGCAGGGTACGCGTGGTAGCAGTTGGTCCACACCCGCCCGGCCTTGATGGCGCGGCCCATGCGGTAGGCCACGTTGCCGTTGCGGCTCCACACACCGGCGCCCAGGCCGTACAGCGTGTCGTTGGCAATCGCCAGGGCTTCGGCTTCGTCCTTGAAGGTGGTCACGGCCAGCACGGGGCCGAAGATTTCTTCCTGGAAGATGCGCATCTTGTTGTGGCCCTTGAACAGCGTGGGCTGCACGTAGTAGCCGCCTTCCAGGTCACCGCCCAGGTGGGCCTGGCCGCCACCGGCCAGCACTTCGGCGCCCTCCTGCTTGCCCAGGTCTAGGTAGCTCAGGATCTTGGTCAGCTGCTCTTTGCTGGCCTGCGCGCCCATCATGCTGTCGGTGTCCAGCGGGTTCTGGTGCTTGATGGCGGCTACGCGCTTCAAGACACGCTCCATGAATTGGTCGTAGATGCTTTCCTGGATCAGCGCGCGGCTCGGGCAGGTGCAGACCTCGCCCTGGTTGAACGCAAACAGCACCAGGCCTTCAATCGCCTTGTCCAGAAACGCATCGTCCTTGTCCATCACATCGGCAAAGAAGATGTTGGGGCTCTTGCCGCCCAGCTCCAGCGTGGCGGGGATCAGGTTGTTGGCAGCGGCCTGCGCAATCACGCGGCCGGTGCTGGTGGAACCGGTGAAAGCGATCTTGGCGATGCGCTTGCTTTGTGCGAGCGGCATGCCCGCCTCGCGGCCGTAGCCGTTGACGATGTTGAGCACGCCGGGCGGCAGCAGGTCGGCAATCAGCTCGACCAGGATGAGGATGGAGATGGGCGTGGACTCTGCAGGCTTGAGCACCACGCAGTTGCCCGCACCCAGCGCGGGGGCCAGCTTCCAGGCGGCCATCAGGATGGGGAAGTTCCACGGAATGATCTGGCCCACCACACCCAGCGGTTCCTGGATGTGGTACGCCACCGTGTTCTCGTCGATGTTGCTCAAGGCACCTTCTTGCGCACGCACGCAGCCCGCAAAGTAGCGGAAGTGGTCCACGGTGAGCGGGATGTCGGCGTTCAGCGTCTCGCGGATGGCCTTGCCGTTGTCCACGGTTTCGGCGTAGGCCAGGCGCTCCAGGTTTTCTTCGATGCGGTTGGCGATCTTGAGCAGGATGTTGGCGCGCGTGGCGGCATCGGTCTTGCCCCAGGCGTCGGCTGCGGCGTGGGCTGCGTCCAGTGCCAGTTCGATGTCTTCGGCCGTGGAGCGCGCGGCCTGGGTGTAGACCTTGCCGCTCACGGGCGTGATGACATCAAAGTACTGGCCCTTGACGGGCGGCACGAATTTGCCGCCGATGAAGTTGTCGTAACGGGGCTTGTAAGTGATCTTGGCGCCAGCGACGCCGGGGGCTGCGTAAACGGTCATGGTGTTGTCTCCTGCGATGGTTGTGTGCATCGGGCGGACTCGGTGGAGCCTGTCCGATGCCAACCCCTTACTCAAAACACATGCCAGCAGGCCATGGCGCACGAAGTGTTGATTTCATTGGATTTTTTCGGCCGCCCAGGGCGGACACCTGTTGCAGCCGCCCGCATCGTGATGTGCCGGGCCGCGACACCTGTCACGAAATGGAACAGTTGGCACACCGCTTGCGCCCACACCCTTGCCCCGCGCCGTGGAGCCCGCCATACTGGCCCACACACCACAAGCGGGCCGCCCTGAGCCTGCACGGAGACAAAGCGTGCGCCCCAACACTTCCCCCGTCGCCCTGCGACAGGCCCGCCAGCACCTGCTGGACTCTGGCCAGTGCCCCAGCGGCCTGGTGGACGAGCGCCTGGCGCGCTCCTGGTCGCGCAGCATGGCGGCCGGCCTGCTGCCCACCGGGCGGCCGCAGGCCATCGACCACCCCAGCAGCGGCACGCTGCGCCAGGTGCTGGCCAGCAACCCCGAGCTGCTCGCGCATTCGCGGCCGGTGATGGAATACCTGTTCGAGCAAGTGCGCCACAGCCAGAGCGTGGTGGTGCTGGCCGACCGGCGCGGCATGCTCATGCACACGCTGGGCGATCCGTACTTTGTGGACAAGGCCGAGCGCGTGGCGCTGACCAGCGGTGCCTCCTGGCACGAGGCCCACCGGGGCACCAATGCCATCGGCACGGCGCTGGCCGAGGCCTGCGCGGTGGAGGTGCACGGCGGCGAGCATTTTCTGGAGCGCAACAACTTTCTCACCTGCGCGGCTTCGCCCATCCTGTCGGCCACGGGCGAGTTGCTGGGCATCCTCGACATCTCGGGCGACTACCGCCACGGCCACGCCCACACGCTGGGCCTGGTGAGCACGGCCGCCCGCATGATCGAAAACCGCCTGCTGGCGGCCACCTGCAAACGCAACATCCGGCTGCACCTGCACAGCGCGCCCGAGGGCATTGGCAGCGTGGCCGAGGGCATCGTGGCCGTGTCGGCCGACGGCTGGATCGTGGGTGCCAACCGCGTGGCGCTGGCGCAGCTGGGCCTGCATGCGGGGGACGTGGGCGCCACCTTGCTGGAGCGGGTGCTGGACGTGCGGCTCGATGACCTGCTCTCGCACCACAAGCGCCGCCCCCAGCAGCAGCAGGCTTTGCGCACACTGCAAGGCGCCTTGCTGTTTGCCCAGGTGCAGATGGACGCCGCCTGGGTCGCCACCCCCACACGGCCCACCGCTGCGGCTGCCGCAGTGTCCCAGCAAGACGCCCTGGCCCAGCTGGACACCGGCGACGCGCGCTGGCGCGCCGCCGCCGACAAGGCCCGCCGCGTGGTGGGCAAACCGATTGCGGTGCTGGTGCAGGGCGAGTCGGGCGTGGGCAAGGAGGTGTTTGCGCGCGCGCTGCACGCCAGCGGCCCGCGCCGCGATGCGCCGTTTGTGGCCATCAACTGCGCAGCCATCCCCGAGCACCTGATCGAATCCGAACTCTTCGGCCATGTGGCCGGTGCCTTCACCGGCGCGCGCAAGGAGGGCCACCTGGGCCGCCTGCGGGAGGCCCATGGCGGCACGCTGTTCCTCGACGAAATCGGCGACATGCCGCTGGCCCTGCAGACCCGCCTGCTGCGTGTGCTGCAAGAGCGCAGCGTGACGCCCGTGGGCGCCAGCAAGGCAGTGCCGGTGGACTTTGCACTGGTCTGCGCCACGCACAACCAGCTCATGCAGGCGGCGGAGCAAGGGCGCTTTCGGCAAGATCTGTACTACCGCATCAACGGCCTCACCGTGCAGCTGCCCGCACTGCGCGAGCGCAGCGACTTTGTGGCGCTGCTGCAGCGCCTGCTGGCCGACCTGGCCACCGAGCAGGGCCTGGGTTTTGAGGTGCAGGTGGCGCCCGACCTGCTGGCCCGCCTGGCCGCCTACCCCTGGCCCGGCAACCTGCGCCAGCTGGCCAACGTGCTGCGCACGGCTTGCGCCATGCTGGCCGAGGGCGAAGACACCCTGGGCTGGGAGCACATGCCCGACGACCTGGTGCAGGCCCTCACGGCGGTGCCCCCCGGGCCGCGCAGCGATGCCGCAGTGGGCCCGGGCGTGGACGGCCTGCCTGCCAGCCTGAGCCTGCAGCAGCTGTCGCAGGCCGCCATCGACCAGGCTCTGCAGGCCGCGCGCGGCAACATGTCGCAGGCGGCGCGCCAGCTGGGCATCAGCCGCCAGACGCTGTACCGCAAGCTGAAGATGCCGGTGGCCTGAGGGCATGGCGGGTTCGGTAGATTGCTATTGATTTAGGAGCTTTCACCGCATATCGCACTAGCACTTGCGGCACTTTTGGCTGAATTTTCAGTGCGCAGCATGCCCAGGGCGTGCGCAGGGCACGTCGGGTGGCATCGGCCTCTCAGGCCTGCCCGCCCCGTGGCAGTACCAGCCGCGCGCGCAGCCCCGCGCCCGGCGTGCTGAACAGCTCCAGCCGCCCGCCGTGGCTGCGCACCACGCGTTCCACGATGGCCAGGCCCAGCCCCGCGCCCGGCGCGCCCGAGCGTGCCGCGCCATCGCCGCGCGCAAAGGGCTGGCGGATGCGGTCCAGCTCTGCCGGGGCGATGCCCGGGCCCTGGTCCTGCACCTCCAGCCACACGCCGTCGGCATCCGCCCCCGTGCGCAGCAGCACCGGCGGCGTGCCGTGGCGCCAGGCGTTTTCCACCAGGTTGTCCAGCGCGCGGCGCAGGGCCTGGGGGCGCACCGGCACGTCGGGCAGCGTGCCCAGCGCGAGCCGCACGGTGCGCCCATGGTCGGCCTGCGCCTCGGCCACGGCCTGGGCCAGGTCGTTGAGCGATGCGGGGGTGGGCGCCTCGGCCTCGCCGCTGCGCGCGAATTGCAGGAACTGGCCCACGATGCCGTCCATCTCGTCAATGCTGCGCGCCATGCTCGCGGCCAGGGGGGCATCCACCTGTGCACCGGCAATCTCCACGCCCAGGCGCAGCTTGGTCAGCGGGGTGCGCAGGTCGTGCGACACACCGGCCAGCATCAGCGCGCGTTCCTGCTCGGCAGCGGCCAGGCTGTGCGCCATGTGGTTGAAGCTGCGGCCCACGGTGGCGATTTCTTCGGGTCCGTCTTCGGGCAGCGGCGCAGGGGGCCGGCCCTGCGCCAGCTGCCGGGCCGCCGCCACCACCTGCGCCAGTGGGCGGTTGATGTGCCGCTGCAGCCACCAGGCCCCCAGCAGCGCCAGCAGCATGCTGGCCAGCGTGGCGGCCAGCCAGGCGCCGGTGAACTCGCGCGTGGGGAACACGCTGGGCAGGTTCAGCCAATAAGTCTCCGCTCCTTCCGGCCCTTGGTGCACCACACGCAGGGCCAGCACGCCCGTGCTGTCGCGGCGCCATACGGGTTGCGAAGTGTTCGTTGCCGCATCGTCCGCCCCCAGGCGGCGCGACACCGCCTGCACAAACTGCCGCTCCATGGGCGACAGCAGCGCACGCCGCGCAGCGTTCTCCGCCGCCACCGGCGGGGCCGACCGCACGGCCTGCTGGTTGAAGGCCTCGACAAATGCGGCCCGCTGTGCCGGGGGCAGCGCCTGCAGCCCTGCGCGCAGCGCGCCCACATTGCGCGCCACGCCATCGGCCACCTGTGCCACGCGGGGCTGAAAGATCATCTGCCGCACCAGCACGGCCGCCACCAGCTGACCCAGCACGATGAGCACCGCCATCAGCAGCAGGTTGCGCCCGAGCAGGCTGCGCGGCCACCAGCCCCCGGCGGCCTGGTGTGTGGCGGAGGGTGTCATGCCTTGCCTCCGCCGCCCGGTGCTGCGCCATCGGGCACGAACACATAGCCCACGCCCCACACGGTGCGGATGTGGCGCGGCTGGGCAGGGTCGGCCTCGATGAGTTTGCGCAGGCGCATCACCTGCACATCGATGCTGCGGTCGGTGGCCGTGTGGTCGGGGCCATAGGCCAGTGCGATGAGCCGGTCACGGCCCAGGGGCCGGTGCGGTTGCTGTGCCAGCGCCTGCAGCAGCGCGAATTCGCCCGTGGTCAGGGGCACGTCTTGCGCACCTTGGCCGTCCTCGCCACCGTTGCGCTCCAGCCGGCGCTCGTCCAGCCACAGCGTGAATGCGCCAAACGCGATGCGCCCGCCCGTCTGGCGCGGCCCGGTGTGTGCACCCAGCAGGCGTTGGCGGCGCACCATGGCCTGGATGCGGGCCAGCAGCTCGCGCGGGTTGAAGGGTTTGGGCAGGTAGTCGTCGGCGCCCATCTCCAGGCCCACGATGCGGTCCACGGGGTCGCCCCTGGCCGTGAGCATCAGGATGGGAATGGTCTCGCCCTGCGCGCGCAGGCGGCGGCAGATCGACAGGCCATCCTCGCCCGGCATCATCACGTCGAGCACCAGCACATCAAAGCGCTCGCGCTGCAGCAGCACATCGAGCGGGCCCGCGCCATCGACCGTGCGTACGCTGTAGCCCTGGTCGCTCAGGTAGCGCTGCAGCAGCGCACGCAGGTCGGGTTCGTCATCGGCGACCAGGATCTTGGCCAGGGCTTCCGTCATGGGGCGGTGTGTGGGTGTGGCAGCGGGTGGGTGCAGCCAAGGCTGCGTGCCAATGGTAGGGCCGAAAACACCGGGTGCCAGCGCGGGCAGGTGCTCCGGTGCATGACAACGCGTGACACGTGCCGGTGGTTTGTCATGCTTTGTCATACATCGTGCATCGGGCGCCACAACTGGCTCATACCTGGCGGCCATAGTTCAGGCCAGAGCAGCACCCCGCTGCTCCGCACCCCCTGTTCTGTTGCAAGGAGCCGACCGCCATGTTCCCTTCCGTCCCGACACCGACCGCCCCCGTTGCCACTTACCGCGCCATGCTGCTGGCCGCCTTGGCCGTGGCGGCACTGTTGCTTCTGGTAGCCAACGATGCCAACGCACGCAGCCGCCACACGGTGGAGCACAATGCCGACGGCAGCACCACCGCCCGCACCGGCGTGGTCCGCGCAGCGCCGGGCGGTGGGGGCGTGCTGCGCGGCCGCAGCGTGTCCACCGACGGCCAGGGCCACGGCAGTGTGCGCAGCGGCGCTGCCGTGGTGGGCCCCAGCGGCGCCACGGCGGTGCGCCAGGGCCAGAGCGCAAGGAATGCCGATGGCACGGCCAGCCACAGCAGCACCTTGGCCGCCCGGGGCGACCGGGGCACGCTGCAGAGCACGGGCGCCGCCACGCGCAGCGCCGACGGCAGCGTGACCCAGGGCCGCACCACCACGGCCACCAGCGCAGCCACCGGCAACAGCGTGCAGACCAGCAGCTCGTACACCGCAGACACCGGCCGCACCCGCAGCGCCAGCTGCTTTGACGCCAGCGGCGCCCCGATGACCTGCCCTGCGCGGCCCTGATTTTTCATCTCTACTTCATTGAGCCAGGAGATCCCGCATGTCCCGTCCTTCCACCCCACTCTCCGCGTTCGCCTCCCTGCGCACAGGCCTGGGCGCAGCGCTGTGCGCGCTGGCCGCCGTGTTGACCCCACCCGCCCACGCCCAGCTGCGGGGGCTGGGGCCTTTCGCGCAGGTGCGCGACACCGCTGCGGCCTTGCCCGTCGGTGTGCAGCGCGTGGCCGATGTGCCCTATGGTGCGGACCCGCTGCAGCGCATGGATGTCTACCTGCCCGCTGCTGGCGGCGCCGCCAGCAGTGCTGCGGTGGCCAGCGGTACGCGCGCGCCGGTGATCTTCATGGTGCATGGCGGCGCCTGGCGCACGGGCGACAAGGCCATGTCCCGCGTGGTGCAGGAGAAGGTGGCGCGCTGGGTGCCCAAGGGCTTTGTGTTCATCTCGGTGAACTACCGCCTGTACCCCACCGTGAACGTGCTGCAGGAGGCGCAGGACGTGGCCATGGCGCTGGCCGCCGCGCAAAGCCGCGCCGCCAGCTGGGGCGCCGATGCATCGCGGTTCATCCTGATGGGGCACTCAGCGGGCGCGCACCTGGTGTCGCTCATCAATGCATCACCCACCCTGGCCCAGCGCGAGGGGGCCTGGCCCTGGCTGGGCACCGTGTCGCTGGACAGCGCGGCGCTCAATGTGCCCGTGGTGATGACCGCGCCGCACTACCCGTTTTATGACGAGGTGATGGGCGCCAACCCGTTGTTCTGGGCCGCAGTGTCGCCGTACCACGCGCTATCGGGGCCGGTGCCGCCGTTCCAGTTGGTCTGTTCCATCGAGCGCCCCGATCACCCCTGCCTGCAGGCCCAGGGCATGGCCCGCCGCGTGCGCGACCTGGGGGGCCGTGCCGAGGTGCTGCCGCAGGAGCTGACCCACGGCGAGATCAACGCGCAGCTGGGCCTGGAGAGCGCCTACACGCGGGCCGTGGAGACCTTCATGGCCTCGCTGGATGCGGTGGTGGCGCAGCGGCTCAAGTAGTTGCGTTCAGTCCGCTTGCACGGCCCGCCGCAGCGCGGCACGGGCCAGCAGGCGGGTGGAGTCCAGCGTGGGCAGCGGGGAGTTGGCGTCGCTCAGGATCAGCGGGATCTCGGTGCAGCCCAGCACCACGGCATCGCAGCCGTCCTCGCGCTGCATGCGGGCGATGATCTGCTGGAACATGGCCACGCCCTCGGGGCGAATGACGCCGGGCACCAGCTCGTCCATGATGATGCGGTTGATCTCGCTGCGCTCGGCCTCGGTGGGGCGCACCCATTGCAGGCCCCGGGCCTGCAGCGCGTCGGGGTACACGCTGCTGTCCACCAGCCAGCGCGTGCCGGTGAGCGCCAGGCGCCGGTGGCCGCGCGCTGCTGCCTCGGCCGCCACCACTTCGGCAATGTGCAGCCAGGGCAGCGGCGAGTGGGGCAGCACCCGGTCCATCGCCTGGTGGATGGTGTTGTCGGGGCAGATCAGAAAATCTGCGCCTGCACGCGCCAGCTTGTGGGCGGAGGCCAGCATCAGGTCGGCCACGCCTTGCAGGTCATGCCGGTCCAGGCAGTCCACATAGTCGGCCAGCGACGGCGTGTGCAGCGTCACTTCGGGGTGCGCATGCGGGCGGCCCAGCAATGCGGCACCTTCGGCGCACAGGGTACGGTAACACAGGGCGGCACCTTCGGCGGAGCAGCCCACGATGCCGATGTGTTGGGGCATGACGGTGGTCCAGAGCGGTTGCAAAGGCCCATTATTGCCACCGCGCTGCCGCGGCCTGGCACCACCGCTGTGTCTGTCAGTCTCCACGCACCCTTTGCGCAAATCCGCGCGTGCTGAACTGCTCCAGCACAAAGTCCACAAACACCCGGGTGCGGGCGGGCAGCAGCTTCTTGCTGGGGTAGTACAGCGAGGTCGGCCCTGCATCGGCCCACCAGCCTGGCAGCACCCGCACCAGGTCGCCCCGCGCCAGCCAGGGCTGCGCAAACGGCATGGGCAGCACGGCCAGGCCCAGGCCCATCAGCGCGGCCTGGCACATGGCCTCGGGGTCGTCGAACACGACGCGCGGGCGCAGCTCCACGGGGGCGGCATCGCCCGCCTTGTTGCGTAGCGTGGTGAGGTTGATGCGCCCGGTGCGGATGTTGCGCCGTGCAATGCCATCCCACTGCGCCAGGTCCGCCGGGTGGCATGGTGCCCGCTTGCGGCCCTGCAATAGCGCAGGCGCGGCCACAACCACCAGGTGGATGGGACCCAGCGTGCGCGCCACCATGTCGGGGTTCAGGTTCAGGCCGCCGCCAATGCCGGCGTCAAAGCCCTCGCCGATCAAGTCCACCTGCCGGTTCTCAAAGCGCCAGTCGGGCTGGATGGCCGGGTAGCGCCGCAGGAACTCGGTGAGCAGCGGCACCAGGTACGCGCGGCCAAAGGCCTGGCCCATGCTGACCTTGAGCGTGCCCGCAGGCTGCTGCTCGGCCTCGGCCGCGTGGTCCACCGCATCGGCCAGGGCGGTGAGTGGCGGGCCCACTTGCGCCAGCAGGCGCTGCCCGCCCTCGGTCAGCGTGAGGCTGCGCGTGCTGCGCTGGAACAGCCGCACGCCCAGACTGGCCTCCAGCCGTGCCACGTTCTTGCTCACGGCGGCGGGCGTCAGGCCCATGAGCCGTGCGGCGGCCGAAAAGCTGCCCGACTGGGCGGACTGCACAAACGATTCGAGGTGGCTGAGGGGTTGCATGCGGTGTATTTTCAACCAAGGGTTGAAAGATATACAGCCCATTCATGGCTACCGGAGCATGAGTGTTTTTCTGACACTGCAGGTCTTCCCGGTTCGGTTGCGAACCATTTTCTGCATACATCTTGTTGGAGAAACAACACCATGTCTTCTGTGTCTGAAACATCCCCGGTCTCCGCCCCTTCATCGCCTGGTCGCCCGCTGGCGGGCAAGGTCGCGCTTGTCACCGGCGGCGCGCGCGGCATTGGCGCGGCCATCGTGCGGCGTCTGGCGCGCGACGGGGCGGCCGTGGCCTTCACCTACAGCAGCTCCGCAGCGCCCGCGCAGGCGCTGGTGGCGGACATTGCGGCGAGCGGTGGCAAGGCCCTGGCCCTGCAGGCCGACAGCGCCGATGCCGTTGCCCTCACGCAGGCGGTGGACCGCGCCGCGCGCGAGCTCGGCCGCCTGGATATCCTCGTGAACAACGCGGGCGTCGCCATCGCGGGTGAAATCGGCAGCTTTGCGCTGGCCGACTTTGACCACACGCTCAACGTCAACGTGCGCGCCGTGTTCGTAGCCACCCAGGCCGCCGTGCGCCACATGGGACAAGGCGGTGCCTATGGCCGCGTGATCACCATCGGCAGCACCAACTCCGACCGCGTGCCGTGGGCCGGATTTAGCGTGTACGGCATGAGCAAGGCCGCCATCGTGGGCCTGACCAAGGGCCTGGCGCGCGACCTGGGCCCGCGTGGCATCACCGTGAACAACGTGCAGCCCGGCCCCGTGAACACCGACATGAACCCCGCCGACGGCCCCATGGCGGGCGACATGCACGGCCTGATGGCCCTGAGCCGCCATGCCCACCCCGATGAGATCGCGGGCATGGTGGCGTATCTGGCCGGCCCGGAATCGGGCATGGTGACGGGGGCGAGCTTGTTGATCGACGGCGGGTTTGCGGCTTGAGGGAGGTCAGCACGGCGCTCACTGCGTGGGCTTTCGCGCCCGGGGCTTTTTCTGCACTGCAGGGCCGTGGGTCGCCAGCTCTTTGGGCGTGAGCAGGTAAGCAGGGTTGTTGGCGACCATCTCCACCGCCAGGTCGATGAAGGCCCGCACGCGCGCTGGCAGCGCCGTGCGGCTGCCGTAGTACACGTAGAGCGCCAGGTGCTGCGCCACATGCTGGGGCAGCAGCGGCACCAGCTGGCCGCTGCGCACCAGCGGCGCGGCCGTCACGCCCACCAGCTGGCCCACCGCGTGGCCGCCCAGCACCGCACGGGCCTCCACCTCGATGTCGTTGGTGCAGAAGGTGGGGTGGATGGTGCGCGCCAAGATGTCATCGCCCACCTGGAACTCCCAGGGCATGGGCTTGCCGGTGGACGCATGGCGAAAGCCGCTGCAGCGGTGCTGCGCCAGGTCGTCGATGCTGGCCGGCGCACCGTGGCGTGCGATGTAGGCAGGCGCGGCGCACACGATGAGCTGCAGCGTGAGCAGCCGCCGCGCCACCACGCCACCCTCGGGCGGGTAGCCCGAGCGGAAGCCGACATCCACGCGGTCTTCCACCCAGTTGCCGATGCGGTCGTCGAGCTGCACATCGGGCTCCACCAGCGGGTGGCGGCGGCAGAACTCGTCAAGCACCGGCCAGATCACCTCCAGCAGGATGGAGCGCGGCGCCACGATGCGCAGCGGCCCTGCCATTGCCTCACGCCCGCGCCGCGCGCCCTGCACCGCGTGCTGCAGCGTGGCCAGGCCCGGCTGTGCCGAGGCCAGGAACTGGCGCCCTTCTTCGGTCAGGCTCAGGCTGCGCGTGGTGCGGTGGAACAGTCGCACGCCCAGGTGCGATTCGAGCTGCACCAGCAGCTGGCTGGACGCCTGTGGCGTGATGCCCTGCGCGGCCGCCGCCTGGCGCAGGCTGCCCAGCTCGGCGGCCTTGACGAAGTTGGCGATGGCGCGCAGTTCATTGATGGCCATGGTGGACAGGCATTGTGCGGGGCGGCTGCGTGGTGGATTGGCAAGCATTGCTTGCGAATGAATCCAGAGATTATGGGCTAGTCGCATGGCAATGGCTTGCCTAAAGTCCACCGCCATGGGCACCGCCCATTGCTCAACACCACCTCAAGGACCTGTCATGACTCCCACCACAGTCACCACCACCCATTCCTCGTATTCCCGCGTCTGGCTGATCACCGGCGCCTCGCGCGGCATCGGCGCGCGCATTGCCGAGGCCGCGCTGGCCCAGGGCGATGCCGTCATCGCCACATCACGCGATGCCGCATCGGTTGAAAAGCGCTTGGGCGCACACGATGCCCTGTTGCCCCTGGCGCTGGACGTGACCGATGAGGCCCAGGCCCGCCATGCCGTAGGCGCGGCGCTCGACCGCTTCGGCCGCATCGACGTGCTGGTCAACAACGCAGGCTATGGCCTGCTGGGTGCGGTGGAAGAGGCCACCGCCGACGAGGTGCGGCGCCTGTACGACACCAACGTGTTCGGCCTGCTGCATGTGACCCGCGCCGTGCTGCCCGCCATGCGCACGCGCCGCGCCGGGCATGTGGTCAACATCTCGTCGCTGGGCGGTGTGCAGTCGGCCGCCGGGTTTGGCCTGTACTGCTCCACCAAGTTCGCGGTCGAGGGCATCACCGAGGCGCTGCATGCCGAGCTGGCGCCGCTGGGCATCCACGCCACGGTGGTGGAGCCGGGGTACTTCCGCACCGAGTTTCTGGACAGCGCCTCGCTGGCCGTGTCGCCCCGGGTGCTGGACGACTACGCCGAGAGCGCCGGTGCCGTGCGCGAGGCCGCCCGCCGCATCAACCTGAACCAGCCCGGCGACCCGGTGCGCCTGGCCCAGGCCGTGATGCAGCTGGTGGCCAGCCCCACGCCGCCGCTGCGCCTGCCGCTGGGCACGGACACGCTGCAGACCATTGCCGACAAACATGCCTTCGTGGCAAAAGAGACGGCGCAGTGGCGTGCGGTGGCGGCGTCCACAGACTTCCCGTTGCAGGAAGCCGCGCTTCAGGCGGCGTGAGTCCCTGCTCCTCCTGGGGTAGCTGGCAGCACCCTGCCATCAGGCGGCAGGGGCTGTTGGGTCTCCCATTTTTGGGCCTGGTGCTGGGGGCTGACCACGCTCACGTAGGCCGTGCAAACTCCATCACCCAGTTCACCTCCCAGGTCGCGCCGCCATCGTCCGAAAACGCCTGCTGCCAGTGCGGGGCGCCGGTGTGCATCTGCGACCACTCGAAGCGCACGCGCACCGGGCGGCCTTCGAACAGCTCCTCGCCTTCAAACAGGCCCACACCGCCCTGGAAGCCGCCCACCACGGGCGGCAGCAGCAGGCCGTTGGCCGGGTCCAGGCCGCCCGTGAGGTTGTCCAGCCAGTAGATGCTCCAGCGCTGCGTGACAGGGTTGAACACACGCAGTGCCATGCCCACGTAGCCGGGCTTCCATGCCAGCGGCGTGAAGTCGTCGAAGTTGCCGATGCCACCGGGCAATGGACGTGCGGTGCCCGTGGCGTCAAACACCTCCCAGTCGTGGCAGCCCGCGAGCCTGCGCACCAGCCGCGTGTTGCGAATGCGCCAGGGGCCCATGAGGAAATCGAAGTCGCGCGCAGCGCTGGGCGCCACGGTGGGCGACGGGATGGGAGTGAGGCGGGCTGGGGTGGACATGGTGGGGCTCCGTGGTGGTAGGTGCGTCAGGGGAAGAGGTTTGCGGTGAGTCACGCATGCAACGCCGAGCGCGCGGTGGGCTGCAGGCGGAGCACCTCGGGCTCTGCCGCCAGCCAGGGCGCAAGACCGGGCGCCACGTCACGCGCCCAGGCCCCGCTGTCGGTAAACGATGTCAGCGCAGCCTCGTCGCCAAACAGGGCCAGGCCCACCAGCACGGGTTCGCCTTCGCGCACCGGCAGGCGGGCGAAAGTGTTGGGGCTGGGCTCGGTGCAGAACCAGGCGATCTCGCGCGCGCCACCGCGCTGCAGGGTGGGCGTCACGCGGTGGCGGCAGAAGTCCAGCAGTGGTGGTGTGGCGGGTTCCCGCAACGGCAACACGGTGACCTGCAGGACGCCAGCGGTGGCACCCTGCGCGCCAGGCTGCGGCCTTGCATGGTGTGGCAGGGCCGCCGTGGCGCCGGGCCAGGCGGGGCAGAGCAGGTGCACGTTGTCCGAATCGATCATGGTCGCATTGGCGGCGTTGCGGTGTGCCGCCCACACGGGGCCGCCATAGAAGCCCTCCAGCGCGCGGTGGCGCGCCTGCATGTCGGCAAAGCTGCGCAGCCAGACGAACCGGTCCGGCCGGTCCAGGTCGCGGAACTGGCCCAGCACGCGCATGCCGAGCGCCTCCTGGGTTTCCACAAACTCCCGGTCGAACAGGTCGATGAGCACCTCGCGCTGTTGGGGGTGTAGGGTGTACTGGCGCAGTTCAACGATGGCGTGGGGATCGGTGGTGGGCATGAGGGCTCCTGAAAAGGTATGGGGGGCAACAAGGCAAAGACAGGCCTGCAGTGTGCGCACTGATACCTGCCAACCCATGGCAGGTATTTGCGCTATCTTTGGTGTTCTGTCTTTTTGCACACCCCTGCCAAAACCCATGCGCGCCAGCCGTTTGTTGTCCCTCCAGATGCTGCTGGAAACGCGCGGTCGCATGAGCGCGCAGGCGCTGGCCGAGGCGCTGGAGGTGTCGGTGCGCACGCTGTACCGCGATGTGGACCAGCTCAGCGCTGCGGGTGTGCCCATCTATGCCGAGCGGGGGCGCCACGGTGGCTTTGCGCTGCTGCCGGGCTGGAAGACCACGCTCACAGGCCTCACGCCGTCGGAGGCGCAGGCCGTTTTCTTGAGCGGCCTGCCCGGCCCTGCGCAGGACCTGGGCCTGGGCGGCGATGTGGCGGGGGCGCGCCTGAAGCTGCTGGCCGCACTGCCCGCCGCCTGGCGCGACGACGCGCAGCGCGTGAGCACGCGCCTGCACCTGGACCCCGTGGACTGGTACCGCGAGAGCGACCCCACGCCGCATTTGCCCCCGGTGGCAGCCGCCGTATGGAGCGGCCACCAGATCACCCTGCGCTATGAGGGCTGGGCGCGCACGGCAGAGCGTACGGTGAGCCCGCTGGGCTTGGTGCTGAAAGCGGGCGTGTGGTACCTGGTGGCCTTGCCCACGGGAGCCGACACGCGCGGGCCCCGCACCTACCGGGTGTCGAACATCCTCGCGGCCACAGCGCTGGACCAACCAGCCAGGCGTCCCGCACGCTTTGACCTGCCGGGCTACTGGGCCGCGTCGATCCGGCGTTTTGAGTCAGGCCTGTACACGGGCGAGGCCGCACTGCTGGCCACGCCCGAAGGGTTGCGCGGTCTGCGCGCGCTCAGCAGCGCCGTGGCCCGAGCGGTGGCCGCCGCTCCTCCGTCCCGCCGCAAGGACGGCCGCACGCCCGTGACCATCCCCATCGAGTCGGTGGAGCATGCCTGCGGGCAGCTGATGCGGTTGTCGCCGGAGGTGGAAGTGTTGCGGCCCATGGCATTGCGCCGCGCGCTGGTGGCGCGGGTGCAGGCCACGGCGCGGCTGTACGGCGCGCAGTAGCAGAGCCCTGACTAAACGGCCGTCAGCGCCTTGGGGAACGGAGCCCGAACGCCCAGGGGCTGAATCGTCACGGAGCCTGGCCGCTGTTGCGGCGGGCGCTGCACATCTGCCACGGTGCGCACGGGCTCTTCCACGCGGAACACCGCCACGGATTCCACCAGGCCATGGGCCTGCTGGTTCAGCGTGTGGGCGGCGGCCGCCATCTGTTCCACCAGCGCTGCGTTTTGCTGGGTGGACTGGTCGAGCTCGGCCACTGCGTTGCCGATCTGCCCGATGCCTGCGCTCTGTTCGCGCGTGGCGGCGCTGATTGCACCGATCAGGTCGGCCACGCGGTTCACCTCGCCCACGATCTCGGTCATTGCGGAGCCTGCCGTGTGCGCCAGTGCAGACCCTGTCTCCACCTTCTCCACGCTGGCCTCGATGAGCGACTTGATTTCCTTGGCCGCTTGCGCGCTGCGCTGGGCCAGCGTGCGCACTTCGCTCGCCACCACGGCAAAGCCCCTGCCTTGCTCTCCGGCCCGGGCGGCCTCCACGGCCGCATTCAGCGCCAGGATGTTGGTCTGGAACGCAATGCTGTCGATCACGCCGATGATGTCGCCAATGCGGCGTGAGCTGGTGGTAATGTCATCCATGGTGCTGACCACCCGCGCCACCACCGCGCCGCCGTGCTCTGCGGCCTCGCGCGCGGCCGATGCAAGCTGGGCCGCTTGTTGCGCGGTGTCGGCGTTCTGTTGCACCGTGGCGGTCATTTCTTCCATGGAGGCTGCGCTTTGCTGCAGGTTGCCGGACTGCTGCTCGGTGCGGTGCGACAGGTCTGCATTGCCCGTCGCAATCTCCTGGGAGCCCGCCTCAATGGTCGTGGCCGATGCGCGCACGCGCCCCACGATACTGGCCAGCGCGGCCTGCATGTCCCCCAGCGACGCGAGCACACTGTCGGCGGGCGCCGTGGCGCTGCCGGACACGGTGCCCAGGTCGCCCGACGCAACGCGCCTTGCTGCCGCGCTGAGGTGCACCGGGTCAGCGCCCAGAGACCGCATGAGGCTGCGGTTGATGAGCGCAGCCAGCGCCGTGGCCGCCAGGATCGACACCACGGTGGCCAGGATGAGCAGGAGGCGCTTGTTGCCGAACTTTTCGGCCGCGTGGCTGATTTCCTGGTCTGCGGAGGCCGCCACGGCCTGCGTGTATACGGACGTGGTGCTGATCAGCTGCTTGAGCAGTGGCTGGCATTCGGCGTTCATCTTGGTGATCGCCTCGTCCTTCTTGCCGTCCCGCGCCAGGCCCACGATGGCCAGCGCCACGGGCCCGTAGCTGCGCTCGATGGTCTGCAGTTGCTCGAACAGCTCGCGTTCCCTTGCGGGCACCTGTGCGGCGTTGGCCACGGCCTGGCGCAGTTCTGCCATCTTGGTCTGCACGCGCTCGTGCGCGGCCGTCACGGCAACGGTCTCTGCCTGCAGGTCTGCGGCGCTGGTCAGCAGGATCAGGTTGCGGGCCGCAATGGCCCGTGCATTGGCCGCCGCCTGAATGTCGCGCGCCAGGCCGCCCCGGTGGAATTCATTGCCCACAAAGCGCTGGAAGTCTTCGCGCGCGTCGCCCAGGCTGCGCAGCGACAGGAGGGCAACGGCGATCAATATCGCGATCAATACAGAAAAGGCAAACGCCAGCTTTTGGGTGACGGTTCTTTGGTGAAAAGCCATGGAAAGTCCGGGTGGGTGTCATTCACGGCCGAGGTGCCGTCTGACCGGCTGGCAAACGGGCGCCAGCCAAAGGATGGGTTATGCGCGCAGTGGTTTGTAACCGTGCGTATCAATTTGTGAATTGTCGGTCACAAAGCGCCACGGCCGTGTAGGCCAAGTTCGACAACCTGCGCCGCCACAGGGAATTCGTTCTTGTTACAAATCAGCGAATGTGAATCCGTGCTATGGCACGAAAGGCGGGTCACTCCGGCCCGCCAGCCAGGGCAATGCAGGGCGCGCGCGTGGCCGGGTGAGGCCGCGCGCTCAAAGCCCCCGTTCCACCATGTCCAGCAACCGCTGGCCCAGCAGGTCCAGCATCTGTTGGGGCGTGCCGCGCAGCGGCCCGTCGATGGCCAGCAGCGCCATGCCATGCACGGTGGACCAGGCTAGGTATTCGGCGCCGGGGCGGCGCCCGGGCGGCAGGGCGCCCGCGGCCACCAGGTCGTCCAGTGCGGCGCTCAGGTGCTGGAAGGGGTTGAGTCCCGTGGCACCGCCCATGGCGGGGTCGGGGGTTTGTTGCACCGTGAAGCGGCCACCGAAGGCGGTGCGAAAGAGCCCCGTCTCGGTGTGCGCAAACCGCAGGTAGCCGGCGCCCACGGCGCGCACCTTGGCGTGGGCCTGCTCGGTGGGCGTGCCGGTGGTGGGCACAAGGGCCAGCTCGGCCTCCATGGACCGCGCGGCGGCGGCCACGGCAGCGGCGCGCACGGCGCCCAGCAGGTCGTCGCGGTTCGCGAAATGGCGGTAGGCCGCATTGGGCGCCACACCCGCGCGGCGTGTGGCCTCGCGCAGCACCACCGCATCCGGCCCGCCCTGGCGCGCCAGTTCGATGCCCGCGTCCAGCAGCGCACGGTGCAGATCCCCGTGGCGGTAGGTGGCGCGTGCGGCGGGTGCGCTGGAGGGGGCCGCTTTGTTGCGGGTGCTTACGGTCATGGATCGTTGGGATGTGGACACTGTCCATTATCTTTGTTATTGTTTGTGGACGGTGTTCACAATTGCGCGCCGAAACCCTTTCTGCCCCGTCCATGTTCCCCAGGAGACCCCCATGAAAGTCGAGCCCTACCTGATGTTCGAAGGCCGCTGCGATGAAGCGCTGGAGTTTTACCGCCACGCTTTGGGCGCCCAAGTCACCATGCTCATGCGCTACAAGGACAACCCCGAGCCCGCCGCCGGCGAGGGCTGCGCCGATGGCAGCGGCCCGGGCCCCACGCCCGAGATGGTCATGCACGCCTCGTTCACCGTGGGCGACACGCAGATCATGGCGTCGGACGGCATGGGCTCGGGCCACGCCAGCTTCCAGGGCATCTCGCTGGCGCTGAGCCCCGCCAATGCGGCCGATGCCAAACGTTATTTCGACGCGCTGGCCGATGGCGGCAAGGTGCAGATGCCGCTCACCAAGACCTTTTTCTCGCAGGCTTTTGGCATGGTGGCCGACCGCTTTGGCGTGCCCTGGATGGTGGTGGCCCCCGAATGAGTGCAACCAGCATCACCCCCACCGACTCCCCCACAGGAACCCGCATGCTCGCTCTCTATGGCCACCATTTTTCGTCCTACACCCAGAAGGTGCTCATCGCGCTGTACGAGAACGGGACACCGTTCGAACTGCTCAATCTTGACCCCGCAGAGCCCGTTAGCCATTCCGCCGACTGGTTGCGCCACTGGCCGCTGGCGAAGTTTCCGGTGCTGGTGGACGGTGACCACACGGTGGTGGAAAGCAGCATCGTGATCGAGCACCTGCAGCTCGCGCACCCGGGGCCTGTGCCGCTGATTCCCGCCGACCCCCGGGCGGCACTGGACGTGCGGTTCATGGACCGCTTCTTTGACCTGCACGTGATGGCCCCGGTGCAGCACGCGGTGAATGCCGCGCTGACCGGCAACGCCGAGCGCAAGGCAGAAGGCGTGGCCTGGGCTGCGGAGAAGCTGGAGAAAGCCTACGCCTGGCTGGAGGGCATGTGGGCAGGGCGCACCTGGGCGGCGGGCGAGCCATTCTCGCTGGCCGACTGCGCTGCGGCGCCCTCGCTGTTCTATGCCGACTGGACGCACCCCATCGCGGCCACCTACCCGCAGCTGCGCGCCTACCGTGCCGGGCTGCTGGCACGCCCCTCGTTTGCACGCGCGGTGGAAGGCGGGCGCCCCTACCGCCATTACTTTCCGCTCGGTGCGCCCGACCGCGACTGAGCAGCGCCCGCACCACGGCATCAGGAGACTCCGATGATGAATCCCGAACCCCAAGCCATGCACCGCTGGCTGCAGCAGCTGCTGGGCGACTGGACCTGCGAATCCCTGGCCGACATGGGCCCGGACCAGCCCCCCGCGCAAAGCCGGGGCACCGAGCAAGTGCGCGCGCTGGGCAGCCTGTGGGTGCTGTGCGAAGGGGCGGGCTCCATGCCCGGCGGGGGCGGCGACGCCCGCATGCTGATGACGCTGGGCTACGACCCGGACCAGCAGGCGTTCGTCGGCACCTGGGTGGGCTCGATGATGACCCACCTGTGGGTGTACCGTGGCACGCTCGATGCGGACCAGAAGGTGCTGACGCTGGAGACCGAAGGCCCCAGCTTCAAGAACGATGGCGCCACCATGCGCTACCGGGACGTGATCACCATGGTCACCACCAACGAGCGCACGCTCACCTCATTCGGCCAGCAGCCGGACGGCAGCTGGAAGCAGTTCATGCAAGCCAAGTACACGAGAACCCCCTGAGCCGCTGCGCGGCTTCCCCCTGGAGGGGGACGCACCCGTTGGACTGGCGGAGCCAGCTCCACAGGCGCACTGGCATCGCACTCCGCCAGTCGCAAGCGCAACGCGCGTGACACACTGCGCTGTCCATCTCTTCTGATTTCCGCTGTCCCATGACCCTCCGCATCGAAGGCCGCGCACGCTGGCCCGCACTCATCCTGCTGTGCCTGGGCGAGCTGATGATCGTGCTCGACACCACCATCGTGAATGTCGCGCTGCCCAGCATCAAGGCCGACCTGGGCTTTACCGAAACCTCGCTGGTGTGGGTGGTCAACGCCTACATGCTCACCTTTGGCGGCTGCCTGCTGCTGGGTGGGCGCCTGGGCGATCTGTACGGCCACCGGCGGCTGTTCCTTGCGGGCATCACGCTGTTCACCATCGCATCGCTGGCCTGCGGGCTGGCCAATACGCAGGGGCTGCTGGTGGCGGCGCGCGCGGTGCAGGGCGTGGGCGGCGCGGTGGTGTCGGCCGTGGCTTTGTCGCTCATCATGAATCTGTTCACCGAGCCCGGCGAGCGTGCGCGCGCCATGGGCGTCTACGGCTTTGTGTGTGCCGGGGGCGGCAGCATTGGGGTGCTGTTGGGCGGGGTGCTCACCAGCGCGTTGAGCTGGCACTGGATCTTTCTGGTCAACATCCCCGTGGGCGTGGCCATCTATCTGGCCTGCCTGGCGCTGCTGCCGGGCGGCAAGGGGCAGGCCCACGGGCAGCGGCTGGACGTGGCGGGCGCCTTCACCATCACCGCGTCGCTGATGCTGGCGGTGTACGCCATCGTCAACGGCAACGCGGCGGGGTGGACCTCGCTGCAGTCGCTGGGGCTGATGGGGGCTGCGGCGGCGCTGCTGGCGGCGTTTTTGTTCATCGAGTCGCATGTGGCTGCGCCGCTGGTGCCCCTGCCGCTGCTGCGGCTGCGCAACCTGGCCATCTCCAACGTGGTGGGCGTGCTGTGGGCGGCGTCGATGTTTGCGTGGTTCTTTCTGTCGGCGCTGTACATGCAGCTGGTGCTGGGCTACGACGCCATGCAGGTGGGCCTGGCGTTCCTGCCGTCCAACCTCATCATGGCGGGCTGCTCGCTGGGGCTGTCGGCCTGGGTGGTGATGCGTTTTGGCATTTGCCGCACGCTGGGCTGGGGGCTGCTGCTGGCGGCGGTGGGTCTGGCCCTGTTTGCGCTGGCGCCCACCGAGGGGCGGTTTGTGGTCCACGTGCTGCCCGGCATGCTGCTGCTGGGCGTGGGCGCCGGCATTGCGCTCAACCCGCTGCTGCTGGCCGCCATGGGCGATGTGAAGCCCGAAGACTCGGGGCTGGCCTCGGGGGTGGTGAACACCGCGTTCATGATGGGCGGCGCGCTGGGCCTCGCCATCCTGGCCAGCCTGGCCGATGCGCGCACCGACCACCTGCGCCAGGCCGGGGCCAGCGTGCAGCAGGCGCTCAATGCGGGCTACCAGCTGGCGTTCTGGGTGTCGGCCTTGTGCTCGCTGGTGGCCGCCGTGCTGGGGGGGTTCGTGTTGCGCCCGGCACCGCCTCCGTCCGCCGCCGCGCCTTCCCACGCGGGTGCCGTGTGAGGAGATAGAGTGCTATCTAATTAATAGCGGTTCAGGCATATTCCACTAGCGCATGCCGTCATTTTGGCTTGAAATGGTGGCGAAGCTGTGTGCGCACGCTGTGCGGCACTGTCCTGTATGCCGCACCGCACTGTTCCACCCAGCGCACTTCTGAAAGCGGCCGCTGGCCTTATCTTTGGCAGGCGTGCTGCCCGATAGCCGGTGGCGCAAACCCAAGGAGTCCTTGATGTCGTCCTCCCCCACCGTGTCTTCGTCTGCCGCCAGCCTGCCCGTCGTGCAGGCCCAGGCGCTGGGTCCGCTGTGGCCCACGATGGACCCGTTCCTGTTCTGCGCCCATCATGACGACGCCTACCCCGCAGGCAACGGCGCGTTTGCGCCGGCCGTGTCGCTGGAGGGCCGCCAGATCGGCAGCGACTTCAGCCGCAAGGATGGCTGGAGCATGTACCACGGCGACACCGTGCCCGGCTTTCCGGGCCACCCGCACCGGGGCTTTGAAACCGTCACCCTCGTGCGCAAGGGCCTCATCGACCATTCCGACTCGCTGGGCGCCGCCGCGCGCTTTGGCGGGGGCGATGTGCAGTGGGTCACGGCGGGCAAGGGCATCGTGCATTCGGAGATGTTCCCCTTGCTCAACGCCACCGAGCCCAACCCGCTGGAGCTGTTCCAGATCTGGCTGAACCTGCCCGCGAAGAACAAGATGGTGGAGCCGCACTTCACCATGCTGTGGAACGAGCGCATTCCGCGCCTGGTCCACCACGACGATGCAGGTCGCGCCACCACGGTGACGGTGGTGGCGGGCGCCCTGCCCGGCGCGCCCGCGCCGCTGGCGCCGCCACCCGAGTCCTGGGCTTCGCAGCCCGAGGGCGATGTGGCGATCTGGACGCTGCGCATGGACCCCGGCGCGCAGTGGACGCTGCCCGCCGCGCGCGGTCAGGGCACGCGCCGCATGCTGTACTTTTTTGTGGGCGACAGCCTGCGCGTGGGCCCGCAGGACGTGGGCCAGCACGCCGCGCTGGAGCTGGTGGCCGGGCAGGACTGGCAGCTGACCAACACCGGCGCCACGCCGCTGGAATGCCTGCTGCTGCAAGGCCAGCCCATCGCCGAGCCCGTGGCGCAGTACGGCCCGTTTGTGATGAACACACAGGCCGAGATCATGCAGGCCATGAACGACTACCGCCGTACCCAGTTCGGCGGCTGGCCCTGGCCCGACCAGGACCCGGTGCACGGCACCGAAGCGCGGCGTTTTGCGCGCTACCCGGGCCAGACGGAGGAAGAGCGCCCGGCCGAGGCCCCGGCGGGCGCATAGGTTTGTTCACCAGGCCCTGACAAGCTTTCACGGGGCGCTGCGGCAGCCGTCCGGCGCCTCGTGGACAATCCGGGGTTTCGTTCTGACCTGTGCGGCGGCTGGTGGCATACCCCTGCCAGCCCCGCGCCGACTCTTCACCGCCTGAAAGCGCAAGCACCACCATGGCTACCACCATCACCAAAGACTCCGCCGTCACCATCACCTACAAGGTCACCACCCCCCAGGGCAAGCCGCTGGATGCGGGGCACCTGTCGTACCTGCACGGTGGCTACGAAAACATCTTCCCCAAGGTCGAGGCCGCACTCGATGGCCAGGCCGTGGGCTTCAGCACCACGCTGCAGCTGGCGGTGGAAGACGCCTTCGGCGCGCGCGATGAAAGCCTGGTGCGCACCATTCCCAAAAGCGAGTTCCCACCCGGCGTGAAGGTCGGCGGCCAGCTGCAAGGCGTGGGCAACGACGGCCAGCCCGCCGTGTTCAACGTGGTCAAGATCAAGGGCCCCGAAGTGCACCTGGACGGCAACCACCCGCTGGCAGGGCAGGCGTTGACCTTCAGCTGCAAGGTCACTGAAGTGCGCGCTGCCAGCCCCGAAGAAGTTGCGCACCGCCATGTGCATGGTGCGCACGGCCACCACCATTGATGGTTGCTCGCCAGCCTGGGGCTGGTGACGCCCTCAGACCTTGGTGAACCAGCCATCTGCGCTGGCGTCCGGTAGCGGATATCCAGGCACAAAAAAGCCCGCATTGCGGGCTTTTTTGTTGGGTGAAGCGTTGTGAATTACTTGGCCGCTTCAGGCTTGGCAGCGTCGGCTTTTTTCTCTGCCGTTGCCTTGGTCTTCTTGGCCTTCGCCTTCTTGTCTGCCTTCTTTTCTGCAGGGGCCGACGCGGTGGCGGTCGGCGTTACTGCGGGCTTGGCTTCGGCTTTGACCGCTGGTGTGGCGGGCGTGGCTGGAGTCGCTGGGGTGGCAGGCATGGCCGATGTGGCAGGGGTCGCAGGCGCCGCGGCCTTCGCGGGGGTTGCTGGCGTTGCGGGGGCCGCAGGGGCTTGGGCAAACGATGCGGTCACAAAGAAACCGGCGAGCAGGGCAGCGAGGAGCTTGTTCATGAGAAATCCTTTCAGATCGGATAACCGCCCGACACAGCGTCGGACTTAGCTATGCAACGGCGCTCGGAGGCGTTGCGATGACAGGTTACGAAGTCATTGGCAACAAGGCGTTACCGCGCCCCAGACCGCGCCCGTTCAGCACCGGCTCCTTGGTCAAGCGCTCGCGTGCCCATTCCACAAAGGCGCGCACTTTCGCCGGGGCCCGTCGGCCTGCGGGGTACACGATGTGCACGGGCACGGGTGGCAGTTCGTGGTCGGCCAGCACGATGCGCAAGCGCCCTGCGCGCAGGCTGGCTGCGGCCTGGTAGGCGAGGCAGCGGGTCAGGCCGATGCCTGCCTCTGCGGCGGCAATGTCCACCTCGTTGCTGTTGCTGATCCATGTGAATTGCGGCTGGCCGGTGGCGCCATCGCGAAACTTCCAGGGCGCTGGCGTGCGTGCATCAAAGGCGAAGCCGATGGCCCGGTGGCTGCTCAGGTCGGCCGGGTGGCGTGGCTTGCCGTGTTGCGCCAGGTAGGCGGGAGACGCCACCACCAGGCGGCGCAGCGCACCCACCTGCACGGCAGTGAGGCCGGAGTCAGGCAGGTGCGCGATGCGGATGGCCACGTCCATGCCTTCATCGAGCAAGTGCACCAGGCGGTTGACGAACAGCGTGCGCACCTGCACGCGCGGCTGGGCCTGCAAAAAGCCCTGCACGATGGGCGCCACATGCTGGATGCCGAACATCTGCGGTGCCGTGATGGACAGCAGCCCCTGGGCCTCGGCCTGTGCACCGCTGGCGGCCTGCTCGGCCTCGTGCAGGTCGTTCAGGAGGGGACGGCAGTCGTGCAAGAAGCGCTCGCCCGCCTCGGTCAAGCGCACCATGCGCGTGCTGCGCTGGAACAGCAGCACACCCAGCCGCGCCTCCAGCGCCGCAATGGCGCGCGTGACAGCCGTGGCGGAGCAGCCCAGCCGCCGGCCCGCCACGGCAAAGCCGCCAGCGTCCGCTACGGCCACAAAACAGCGCAGGGTGTCGAGATAGTCCATGCAACCCATTATTGCGGATATCGCAATTATGAAAAGCGGTGATTGGTTATTCACATCGCAGCTTGCAATAGATATCGTCGAGCCATCTTTTCACTCACACCCGACGAGGCTTCACCATGTTCCCCTCCACCCCGCTCCAGCTGTACCGCATGCCCATCTCGGGCCATTGCCATCGCGTGGAGCTGATGCTGTCCCTGCTCGGCTTGCCCTATGAACTGATTGATGTAAATCTGCTGCGCGGCGAACACCAGCGCGCGGAGTTTCTGGCACTCAACCCGCTGGGCCAGGTGCCCGTGCTGGTGGACGCGGGCCAGGTGCTGAGCGACAGCAATGGCATCCTGGTGTATCTGGTGCAGCGCTACGCCCCCGGCAGTGCCTGGCTGCCACAAGACGCCGTGGGGCAGGCGCAGCTGCAGCGCTGGTTCAGCCTGGCGGCGGGCTTTCTGGCGCCGGGCATTGGGGGGCCGCGCTTTGCGACGTTGACGGGCCGTGCCGTGAACGAGGTGGCGCAGGCCACCGGCAAGCGCCTGCTCGCCTTCATGGAGGACGAACTGCAGGGGCGGGCCTGGTTGCTCGGGGGCTCAGCGCCCAGCCTGGCCGATGTGGCCATGGTCAGCTACACCTCGCAGGCCCACCTGGCAGGGCTGCCGCTGGATGCCTACCCGCGCATTGCGGCCTGGGTGGCGCGCATGCAGGCCTTGCCGGGCTATCCGGTGCTGGCCGACCAACTGCCCGCTGCCGAGCAGGTGGCGGCATGACAGCCACCGTGCCCGCTGCATCGGTTGGGGTGCCGGTGCCGCCCGAGGCATTCCACCCCGGTGAGCAGGCCTTGCAGGCGCGCGTGGGCGTGCGCGAGCGCATGGCGGCCGTGGGTGCCATGGTGTTGCGCGACCACATGCCCGACCAGCACCGCGAGCTGTTTGAAAAGCTGCCCACCTTGCTGCTGGGGACGTTGGATGAGCAAGGCCAGCCGTGGGCCACGATGCTTGCCGGACCGCCCGGGTTTGTGCACACCCCCGATGCGCAGCGCATGCAGATCGCGACCGCGCCGGATTCCAAGGACCCGGTGCTCGCACACCTGGCGCCAGGCGCGGCCGTGGGCGTGCTGGGGCTGGAGCCGCACACGCGGCGGCGCAACCGCATGAACGGGCGGGTAGCAGCGTTTGGCGATACCGGCCTGGGCGTGCAGGTGGTGCAGAGCTTTGGCAACTGCCCCAAATACATCCAGGCGCGGCAGCCTGGCCTGCGTGCTGCGCTGGTCGCTCCGGGCCCGGTGCAGTGGCTGGGGGCCGGATTGGACGCCGACGCCATCGCGCGTGTGCAGCGTGCCGACACCCTGTTCATTGCCAGTGCCTCGGCGCCACGCCCTGGTGCCGGGCACAGCGAAGGCGTGGATGTATCGCACCGGGGCGGCGAGCCGGGCTTTGTGCAGGTGGCGCACACGGAGGCCGGCGTGGTGCTGAGCCTGCCGGACTACCCTGGCAACCAGTTCTTCAACACCCTGGGCAACCTTGCGCTGCACCCGCTGGCAGGCTTGCTGGTGGTGGACTATGAAGAGGGCGGTTTGCTGCACATTGCCGCACAGGCCGAGGTGCTGTGGGACCGCGCAGCGCGTGCTGCCTGGCCCGGCGCACAGCGTGTGCTGCGCCTCACGGTGTTGCGCGCCCTGTGGCGGCCGCAGGTGCTGCCATGGCGCTGGACGTCGCCGGTGTCAGCCCCTCAGTTCCGGGTGATGCGTGAGGCGGCGCTGGACTGAGTGGGGCACCACCAGCGGGCCGCGCACGGGGTGTTGTTGTCCCCGCGATGCGCCTACGCGGCACGGTGGCCTCGGCCTCCACCATCTTGGCGCTGCGCTCGTGTGCTGTCTGCGCCAGCTCGGTGATGAGCGCGGCCTCGGGCAGGTTGTGCCAGTAGCGCGTAGGCATCTCCTTTTTCATCATGTTGAGCTTGAGCCGCGCGGGGTTGAAGATGTGGCGGTAGTAGGTGAGCCAAAGCGCCTCGCCCGCATCGGGCGGCGGCGCGTCGCTGCGCTGCGCGCCGGGGCCGGTGTGCAGCTGCTCGCCGTCCCAGCGCACGCTGGCGTCGGGCGTGAGGATGGCCCAGCGCATCTGCGTGAAGCGGCGGATGAAGAAGCCCGCGTTGGCCACGGTGATGTAGTGGTCGGGCTCGAACCAGGCCATGTGCAGGGTCTGGCCATCGGGTTCCACCACAGGCCGGAAGCGCACAAAGGCGTGCATCTTGTGGATGTCCCGCCGCACGCTGCGGACCATGTGGTGGGCCAACATGCGGTCGGCGTCCAGCGGGTCGTGCCGCGCGCTGTCGGCTTCATGGCCGCCCTGCGCCATGCGCCACAGCAGGCGGTACATCAGCGCTAAGCGGCCCGGGTCGCGGTGCAGGATGAGCTGCTCGCACAGGTGCACAAAGTCGGGCGGTACGCGCAGCGGCGGCGCATCGGGGGCAGGGCTGGGCAAGGTGTGGCTGGCAGCAGGCTCGGGCGCGAACAGGTCTTCAGCGGCATCCGCCAGGCAGCGCCAGTCCACAGCCTGCGGAGGCACGTTGGCTTGCACCAGGGCGCGTGCCGCTTGGCGAAAACCGGGCCAGTCGGTGGCGTGGTCCAGCGTGATGGTGTGGCGCTGCATGCGGGCCTCTCCAGCTCAGAACAGGCTGCGCTGCACCGGCGGCGGCGTCAACTGCGCGGCGAGGTCGGCAGCGTCCAGCGCACGGCCGGGGCGGTAGTCGGCCGCCTCCACAAAGGGCAGCACTTTCCTGAGCGGCACATGCAGCCGCGCCAGGTCCGCATGCCGCAGGCGGCGCACGCGGCGCGCGGCCAGCAGGCGATCCACCGTCTGCACACCAAACCCGGGCACGCGCAGCAGCAGTTCGCGCGGGGCAGTGTTGAGGTTGACCGGAAAGCGCTCGCGGTGCGCCAGGGCCCAGGCCAGCTTGGGGTCCATGTCCAGCGCCAGCATGCCCTGCTGAGATGTCGGCACGATCTCGTCGTGGGTGAAGCCATAAAAGCGCATCAGCCAGTCGGCCTGGTACAGCCGATGCTCACGCACCGTGGGTGGCGCGGCCAGCGGCAGGGCGCGGGCGGCGTCGGGGATGGGGCTGAAGGCCGAGTAGTACACGCGCCGCAGCCGGTGCACACCGTACAGCCGCGCGCTGGTGGCGAGGATGGTGCGGTCGTTGGTCGTATCCGCCCCCACGATCATCTGCGTGCTCTGCCCGCCGGGCGCAAAGTGCGGCACGCTGGCGCGGCGTGTGGTGCGCGACTGCGGCATGGACACGATGGGCAGTGCAGCCTGCTCCTTGCGCGCGGCGCGGGATTCTCCAATGTGCACCGCCATGCGGGCCATGGAGCGATCGATGGCGGCGCTGTCTTTTTCTGGCGCCAGGGCCGTGAGGCCTTCGGCCGTGGGCAGCTCGATGTTGATGGACAGGCGGTCCGCATAGCGGCCTGCGCGCTGCATCAGCTCGGGCGATGCGTCGGGAATGGTTTTCAAGTGGATGTAGCCGCGAAAGTCGTGCTCTTCGCGCAGCACGCGCGCCACCTCCACCACCTGTTCCATGGTGTAGTCGGGGCTCTGGATGATGCCGCTGGACAGGAACAGTCCCTCGATGCAATTGCGACGATAAAAGTCCAGCGTGAGCCGCACCACCTCATCGACCGTGAAGCGCGCCCGGGGCACGTTGCTGGTGACACGGTTCACGCAGTACAGGCAGTCGTACTGGCAGAAGTTGGTGAGCAGAATCTTGAGCAGCGAGATGCAGCGCCCGTCCGGCGCATAGCTGTGGCAGATGCCCATGCCCTCGGTGGACCCCATGCCGTGCCCGCCCACGGAGTTGCGCGGCGCAGCGCCGCTCGATGCACACGAGGCGTCGTACTTGGCGGCGTCGGCCAGGATGGCGAGTTTGGACTGTAAATTCACTGTATGAATTTACAGTATTTTGATTGTCTGACGCCAGCCTGGGGTCAAGCGATAGCGGTAATATGCTCCTGATTTAATAGCTGCAAGCGCTTGAAAATCATGCGCTTGCAGCCAAAATCACCTGAAAATTGCTGGATTACACCGTTTCGAGGGCCATCACCGCCGTGGCCGTGTTCGAAATGGGGATGTGATAGTTGCTGTGCACCCGCCGCACCCCCGCGCTGGCGGTGGACAGCGCCCCGCGCATGGCCAGCCACATCAGCAGTTCCACGCCCTGGGTGCCGGTCTTTTCCACCAGCTCGTGCACGCTGAACTGCGTGGCCCATTCGGGGTTGGTGGTCAGGCTCTCGATGAACTGCAGGTCAAACGCCTTGTTGATGAAGCCCGCGCGCTCGCCATCGAGCTGGTGGCTGAGGCCTCCTGACGCAATTACTGCCACCTTCTTGTTGTTGTCCCAGCTCTGGATCGCCTGCCCCACGGCCTTGCCCAACGCGTAGCAGCGCTTGGCCGATGGCAGCGGAAACTGCACGGTGTTGATGCACACCGGCACCACCGTCACCGGGCAATCGCCTTCGGGCCAGAAGAGCTTGAGCGGCAGCGTGCAGGCGTGGTCCACCAGCATCTCCTGGCAGGTGGTCACGTCAAATTCCTGGTCGACCAGCGTGTTGATGAGGTGCCACGACAGGTCCACCTCGCCCGGGAAGGGCGGCTGCGTGGGGATGCCCCAGCCCTCGTCGGCATTGTTGTACTGGGCCGCTGCGCCCACGGCAAAGGTGGGCATCTTGTCGAGAAAGAAGTTCAGGCCGTGGTCGTTGTAGAACATCACCACCACGTCGGGCTGCTTCTCGCCCAGCCACTGGCGGATGGGTGGAAAGCCGTCGAAGAAGGGCTTCCAGTACGGATCGTTCTGCAGGCCCTTGTGGATGGCGTTGCCAATGGCCGGGATGTGCGAGGTGCCGAGGCCGCCGATGAGTTGTGCCATGTGATGTCTCCTTATTTGCCCGCTGCGACCAGCATGGCCTTGAATTCGTCTTTGGTCATGCCCGTCTGCTGCGCGCCGATGTCCTGCATGTCCAGCTTGAAGATGCCCGCGAACTTGGCCAGGTAATAGGCGTTGCCGCCCGCGGCAATCAGCTGCAGCACGTTCTTGGCGCGGATGGCGGCGGCCTGCTGTTCGTTCAGGCCGTACTTCTTCATGTACGCCTCTTCGTCGGCCAGAAAGGCCTTGCGGTTGACCTCGTTGTTGAACGAGAAGCACATCTTGTTCAGCGCATAGCCCTTGCGGGCCTGGTCGCCATCGAACGGCGTGGTGCCGGGGATCGGGGGCAGTTTGGAAGGCATGGAAGTCTCCGGGGCTTGATGTAAGTCAGCCCGCAGTGTCGCGACGCCATTGCCAAAGATGAAGCCTCAAAACATCATCGAATGTATGAGCAATTTCGATGGATCAGCGCTGGACGGACACCTGCTGAAGCTGCTGCTGGCCGTGCTGGAGACGGGCAGCATCACGGCGGCGGCTAATCGCCTGGGCGTCACCCAGTCGGCCGTGAGCCACCTGCTCGACAAGCTGCGCGCCATTACCGGCGACCCGCTGTTTGTGAAGCGCGGGCGTGGCATCGTGCCCACCGCACGCGCCGAGGCCCTGGCCCAGCCCGCGCGCGACATGCTGCACCAGATGCAGTTGTTTGCCCAAGGGGCCTACTTTGACCCGCGCGCTTGGCAGACCGAGCTGACCATCGCCGCCAATGACTTCCAGCGCGATTTGCTGCTGCCCGCGCTGGCCGCGCGCCTGCGCAGCGCTGCACCGGGCGTTACGCTGCGCATCGTGCCCAGCGGCGCGCCCAGCGCCGAACTGCTGCGGTCTGACGCGTGCCAACTGGTCATCAGCCCCCGCCCGCCCGAGGGCACCGACATCGTGCAGAAGCGTCTGTTTGAAGACCAATACCGCGTGTTCTATGACCCGGCCGCGCGCAGCGCTCCGGCCTCAGAGGCGGAGTACCTGGCGGCGGACCACGCCACGGTGGCTTATGAGGCGCACCGGGGGCTGGAACTGGACCGGCAACTGGAAGCACGTGGCGTGCGCCGCCGCCTGGTGGTGCGCGTGCCGGGCTTTGCCGCGCTGCCCGCGTTTGTGCGGGGCACCTCGCTGCTCACTACAGCGCCGTCGCTGATGGGGCGCACCGCGTTGGCCGCGCTGGCGGGCGTGCCGGTGCCCGTGGCCTGCCCCAGTCTGCCCATGTACCTGATCTGGCATGTGCGCTACCAGCAAGACGCGGCACACCGCTGGCTGCGGGCGCAGCTGCAAGAGGTCTTGGCCGCTGTGTTGCCTGTGGAAGGAGCCTGACCCGCAGGGTCAGTCGCGCTGCCGTGACAGCGCCTTTCGCAGCCGCCGCGCCGCCCGTTCCCGCAACGAAGGCGCGGGGCGCAGTACCGGCCGTGGGTGGGCCTTGGCCTGTTCGCACGCCGCCAGAAAGTCATTCAGGATGGCCGTGTCATCCAGCGTGTCTGAACCCTGCTTGTGGAACTCCGGGTGCCATTGAGTGGCCGCGATGTAACCACGCCCTGGCGCGGGTTTGAGGCGAATCGCTTCGGGCACGCCATCGGGTTCGCTCAGTGCCTCGACCACAAATTCCGGAGCCACCCGCTTGATGCCCTGGTGGTGGATGCTGTTGACCCGGGCGCGTGGCATGTTGGGGTACAGCTTGGCCAGGTGCGAGTCCGGCAGGATCTGGATGTCGTGGAAGTGCTGGTCGTAGGTGGTGGCGTTACGGTGCTGCTGCGCGCCAGGGTGCTGGGTCTCGATGTCCTGGTACAGCGCGCCGCCAAAGGCCACGTTGATGAGCTGCAGGCCCCTGCACACGCCAAAGATGGGCTTGCCGACCTGGGCAAAGGCTTTGACCACGGCCAGGTCGTACAGGTCGCGCACGCGGTCACCCACCCACTCCTCGCGCAAGGGCTCCTCGCCATAGTTGCCCGGCCACACGTCGGCGCCGCCGTGCATCACGATGCCGTCCAGCCATTCGGCGTAGTGGTCCAGCGTCACGTCACCACGCGCGGTCTCGCCCGTGGGGCAGGGCACCATCACCACCATGGCACCGGCCGACATCAGCCAGTGGGCGATGGACTGCTCGACGTATTGCAGCGTCTTGCCTGTGAACAGCGGGCGGGCGGGGTCGGCGTGTTGAAAGCAGGCGGACAGGCCAATCTTGAGGCGGGGGGCAGCAGGCATGGGGGAAAGCTCCGGGCAGCGCTTGTGCGCGTGATTCCTGCAGTTGTAGCACCGCACCCCCTGTGGCGTCTGTAGGAAAGGGCCGTGCGGAGCGGCGCGTCGCCTCCATGGGTTGGTGGGGCGCGCAAAGCGCCACAACCTGCAACGAAATGTGGCTTTCTTCATGAAATGTGTCCGCATGTCGACGGGACGCGGGCGAAATCTGGGGGGCTGATCGCCATAATTTCGGCTCACCCGGTGCCAGGGAGGGGCGCCCGGTGGCGCGATGCACGCCTTCCCCGAAAGCAGAAAAATGTCCCATCCAAAATTCCGTTTGTCCGCCCTGGCTGCGCTGGTGGCCGCGACAGCTGCCGCCTGCCCGCTGGTGGCACAGGCCACCGTGCCCGCCGGTGCCGCAGCCGAGATCATCAGCCTGCAAGGCACAGGTGACCAGCGTGCCGCCTCCGCAGCCGACTGGGGCCCTGCCCGACTGGCCCAGGCCCTGGCCCAGGGCGACTTTGTGCGCACGCGCCAGGCCGCCAAGATGGCGCTGCTGTTCGCGGACGACACCCAGCTGCGCCTGCACCAGAACACGGTGCTGCAGGTCAAGGGCGTGGCCACCCCGGCACAGCCCGTGACCACCTTGCTGCTCAACGCCGGCCGTGCGTGGACGCAGACCAAACGTGCCGACGGCAGCCGCCTGAACCTGGAGACACCGGCCGCGACCGCTGCGATCCGTGGCACCGACTGGGACATCAGTGTGGAGGACGATGGCCGTACGTTGATCACCGTGCTGTCGGGCACGGTGGAGTTTTCCAACGCGCAGGGCTCGGTGTCGGTGGGCGCCAACGAAGCGGCGCTGGCCGAAGTGGGCAAGGCCCCGGTCAAGCTGGTGCTGAGCCAGCCGCGAGACCGCATCCAGTGGGTCAACGCGCTGCGGGCCGACCCGGTGCCCCACCTGTCGGCAGAGCCCGTGCCTGCAGCGCTGGCGCCCGTGCGGGATGCCCTGGCGGCGCGCGACCTCGCGGCAGCCCGTGCCGCGCTGGCGCAGGCGCGCACTACCGCAGCGCCTGCATGGGTGGATGTGTTTGATGCGGCCGTGGCCCTGCAGGCGGGCGACCTGCTGGCCGCACGCGGGTCGCTGGCGCGGCAGGTGTCTGCGGTGGACGCCGCGCCGCTGCCCGCGTGGCTCATGCAGTCCGACGTGCAACTGATGGAGGGGGAAGGGGCAGCAGCGGCCGGGACGCTGCGCACGGCGCTCCAGCGCTGGCCCGCCCATCCGGCGCTCGTGGCGCAACTGGCGCGGGTGCAGATCCTGAGCGACAGGGTGGACGAAGCGGCTGCCACCCTGGCCCTCGCGCAAGGCACAGCCCACGCCGACCTGGCGCTGGTGGGCGCCGAGCTGGCCCGGCGCCGGGGCGATGCGCCCGGCACGCTGGCGGCCTATGCCGAGGCGCAGACGCTGGCACCCGGCGATGCACGTGCCTGGCAAGGCCTGGGCAGTGCACACGCCGAGCGCGAGGACCCGCGCCCCGCCCGCGAAAACCTGCGGCGTGCGCTGCAGCTGTCGCCGCAATCGCCCGGCGCCTGGGGCGAGCTGGGCACGCTGGAAACCTTTGTGAACCAGTTCACCGAGGCGGGTCAGGCCTTTGCCACCGCGCTGGGCGACAACCCTGCGGACTACGTTGCGCTCACCGGCCAGGGCTTGCTGCACCTCAAACAAGGGCAGCCGGATGCCGCGCTGGATGCGTTCTTGCGGGCAGGCGTGATGGAGCCCCGCTATGCCCGCGCCAAGACCTGGACCGCCGTGGCCTACTACCAGCTGGGTCGCCATCAGGATGCGCTGACCACCTTGCAACAGGCGACCGTACTGGACGACAAGGACCCTGTGCCCTACATGCTGCTGGCACAGATCCACACCGATCTGTTCCAGCCCGGCGAAGCGGTGGAGGCTGCGCGCGCCGCCGTAGTGCGCATGCCATATCTCAAGTCGCTCAACCAGGTGGCCAACGACCAGAAGGGCAGTGCGAACCTGGGGTCATCGCTGGCGTTCTTTGGCATGGAAGACTGGGCGCTGGAGATGGCGCAGCAGAGCTTCTACCCCTACTGGGGCGGCAGCCACCTGTTCATGGCAGACCGCTATGCGGGCGAATTCAACAAGAACTCGGCGCTGTTCCAGGGCTTTCTGACCGACCCCATGGCGTTTGGGGGCAGCCAGCGTTATTCGCCGCTGCTGCAGCAGCCCGGCAGCCACGGATCGGTGGGTGTGACGCTGGACCGCGAGTTCTACCGGATGCGTGCGCCAGCGGTCACGCTCAATGGCCTGGACAACAGCCATGTGCCGGTGTCCTGGTTCTTCAAGGCGCAGACGGCGGATGTGAGTGCCTATCCGTTCGACCTGCAGGTCAACCGCCTTCCTGCCATGCGTGCGGGCGAGGGAGACCTGCGTGCCCATGCCATCACCGCTGGGGTGGGCATGCAGCCCACCGAGCGCATCAACCTGTTTGCCTACGCCAACCAGTTCAGCATGCGCCTGCGCGGCCAGAACGCGCAGGAGACTTCGCTGGACGACACCGTCACCCAGGGCGCCCTGGGCATGGCCTACCGGTGGGGACCGACGGAGCAAACCTGGATCAAGCTGGGCCGCAGCGTGGACAACCTGCAATTGCTGCGCTACCCCACGGCCTACATCGAGCCACCGTTCCTGACCGTCATGGGCGTGAGCAGTGCCCCGCGCAAGGACTTCAGCGACATTCAGCTGCGCCACACCGTGGACACCACCCCCGGCAGCCGCTGGAGCGTGACGCTGGAGCATGTGCGCGAGCGCCAGAACAACCTGCTGGCGGGCGAGGCTGCCGTGGTGGCTGACATTCCAAACGTGGGCCTGTACCGCGACTACCTCGTCCTGGCAGGCTACAACCGCATTGACCGTCGTTACACCGGCCTGACCCTGGCCACCACGCAACGCCTGGACCCGGCGCTGAGCCTGGACGCAGCCCTGGGGCTGCAGCAAATCCGCCACCGCGTGGACGGCCTCACGCAGAGCTACCTGGTGGGGCTGGATGCCCTGAGCGAAGACCAGGCCCGCCGCGCGGACACCGAGCGCGTGGTCACGCCGCGCCTGGGCGCGGTGTGGCAGCCTGCTGCGGGCACCACGCTGCGCGTGGCCTATCAGGACTGGCTGCGGCCTCTCAGCGTCTCCACCCTTGCCAGCGTGGAGACCGCAGGCATCCCTGTCGAGGACCGCCTGGTGGAGGCTGGAGGGCGCCAGAAACGCACAGTGGCACAGCTGGGCATGGAGGTGGGTGCCAACACCTTCGTGGGCCTGCGGGCCGACCATCTGCGGGTGAACAACCCTGGCACGATTGGCGTGGACCTGCGCACGCCCAGCCTGCCGTTCCTCGAAGAGATGCGCAACGCGCAGCTGGTCAACCTGTCCACCAGTGATCTGCTGGAGGACACGCCGAGTTTTGAGCGCGGCACGCTGCAGACCTTGGGTGGCACGGTCAACCACATGTTCAGCCGCCGCTGGTCGGGCTACGCCAAGTACCTGTACCAGCACAGCGAAAGCCGCATGCTCGATGGTGGTGCCGAGGTGGTGGGGCGCATTCCCTACATTCCGCGCCATACCGTGGCGCTGGGCGCCACCTGGGCCAGCGCGCAGCGCCTGTACCTGAGCGCGCGCGCGGTGTACCGCTCGGAGCGGTTTGAGGACAAGGAGAACCTCACGCGCCGCGCGCCGGGCTGGGGCGTGGACCTGATGGGCTTCTGGGAAACGCAGGACAAACGCTGGGTGGTGGGCGTTGCGGCCATGAACCTGTGGGCGCCCAAGTCCGACCGGCAAAAGACCCGCTATGTCCTGGATGCGCGCTATCGCTTCTGATCGGGCGGCGGTGCCGCACGCCCGGCAGCGCCAGCGGTGGCTCTCGCTTGCGGCGGGTGTGCTGGCGCTGCTGCTGGTGGGGGCCGCCACGCTCAGCCGCACCTGGCATGCGCTGGAGTTCAAGACCTTTGACGTGCTGACAGCGCTGGCGGCCCCCCACCGCACGACCGTGCCGGTGGTGATTCTTGCGATCGACGAGCCGACGTTTCAGGAGCTGCAACAGACCTGGCCATTTCCGCGCAGCGTGCATGCGGCCCTGCTGGAGCGGCTGCGCGCAGACGGCGCCCTGGCCGTGGGGCTGGACATTGTTTTTGCCGACCCCACCACCGAGGCCGAAGACGCCGCTCTGGACCGCACGATGGCCCAGGTGGGGCAGGGCTTGCCCGTGGTGCTGGCCTCCACCCGCGAGAAGATCGACAGCGCCAATGCCGCGCTGTGGATGGACATCCAGCCGCTGCAGCGGTTTCTGGACGCTGGCGCTGATGCGGGCGATGCCGGGGTCGAGCCGGACGACGACTTCGTGGTGCGCCGCGCCCCCGTCGCGCGCGAAGGCTTTGCGCTGCGGCTGGCCCAGCGCGTGACCGAGGCGCGCGGCCAGACCCCGGCGCTGCACCATTTCGACTGGATCGGCTACCGGGGCCCGCGCGGCACGTTTGACACGCGCTCGTACTACCAGGCGCTGGAGCCGGGTTTGCTGCCTGCAGGTTTCTTCAAGGGCAAGATCGTGCTGGTGGGGCGCTCGGCGCGCACCGCCACCGAGCTGGCGCACTCGCAGGCCGACCTGTTCAACTCGCCGTTTGGCACGGCGGGCGGTGAGCGGCTTTTCCCGGGGGTGGAGCTGCAGGCCACGCTGCTGGACAACTATCTCACCGGCGGTGGGCTGCGCAGCGTGTCGGACGCGTGGACCCTGGTGATCACCGTGCTGCTGCTGCCGGTGCTTTTGGGGGCGAGCCGGCGGCTGCACCCGGCGGGCGCGGCGGCGCTGACGGCGGCGCTGGTGGTGGCCATGGGAGCCGTGTCGTGGGGGCTGTTTGCCGGCCCGCGCCTGTGGTGGCCGCCGCTGTTGCCTGCGGCGGCGGCAGTCGCCATTTATGGGGCGGCTGCGCTGGTGGGCTATGCCGTGGTGCGCCAGCGCGCGCGCCAGACGCGGGCGATGTTTGCGCAGTACGTGCCGCCTGCCGTGGTCTCGCGCCTCATTGCGCAGCCCGAGCTGATGCGCCTGGGTGGCGAGGCACGCGAGGTCACGCTCATGTTCACCGACCTGGCCAACTTCACCACGCTGTCCGAGCAGCTCAGTGCCGAGCAAACGGTGGAGGTGCTCACCGGCTACTTCAACGCCATGACGCCGATCGTGCACGCCACGGGCGGCACCGTGGACAAGTTCATTGGCGACGCGGTGATGGCCTTCTGGGGCGCGCCGCTGGACGACCCGCGGCATGCCGAACACGCCGTGGCCGCCGCCATCGCCATGCAGCAGGCCATGCAGGCGCTGGTGGCCGATCTGCGCGCGCGCGGACTGCCGCCCATCCACATGCGGATCGGGCTGCACACGGGGCGTGTGGTGGTGGGCAATGTGGGCTCGGACCAGCGCTTTTCGTACACGGCCATTGGCGACGCGGTGAACCTGGCCGCGCGGCTGGAGGGCGCCAACAAGGCGTTTGGCACCGGCATCCTGCTGTCGGCCGCCACCGCAGCGCAGCTGCCGCCCACGGTGGCGTTGCGCGCGCTGGACGATGTGATCGTCAAGGGCAAGACCGAGCCCGTGCGCGTATTCACGCCATGCGAGGATGCTGCGGTGCGCGATGCCAGCCTGGCCGCGTTGAACGCCTTCCATGCACGCGACTGGGCCGGCGCCGAGGCACAGCTGGCAACGGTGCTGGAGCGGCTGCCCGGAGACCCGGCCGCTACCCGCCTGCTGGCGCGTGTGAATGAAGCGCGGGGGTTGCCTGCCGATGCGCCCTGGCAGGCCGCCGTGGCGCTCGACAAACTGTAAGAGCCTGTGGACCATCCCCCGCGACATCGTCACCAGGCTCTCTACATCCTTTGACATGTATTCACCGGGGATATGGATGCAGGTGCCATGATGGGGACTTCGCAACTTCATCAGGAAGGACCCTCTCCATGCAAGTACAAGTCAACACCGACGACCACATCCACGGCGGCGATTCGCTGGCGCGCTGGATCACAGACGAGTGCAAGAGCCGGCTGTCCCGCTTTCAGGATCATGTGACGCGGCTGGAGGTGTTCCTCACCGATCTGGATGCGGGCAAGTCCGGTGCCAATGACAAGCGCTGCCGCATCGAAGCGCGCGTCACGGGCCGCCAGCCCATCACCGTGACTGATGAGGCCGACAAGATGGCCAACGCCTTCATCGGCGCGGCCGACAAACTGGCCCGCGCCCTCGACACTGACCTGGGCCGTGTGAAGGACCGCAATGGCCGTGACACCATCCGTGTGGCCGCCGACGAACGGGATTGAAGTGAATTCGAGGTGAAATAGGCTTCTAGCGCATGATTTTCATGTGCTGGTAGCTATCAATTCAGGAGTAATGAAAAAGGCGCTGCAGCCCGAAGGTTGCAGCGCCTTTTTGTTGGGGTCGCCTACAGGTCGAGCACCAGCAGCTTGCTGCGCGCGCGGGAGCAGCAGGGCATGAACTGCTCGTTGGCCGCCTTTTCTTCGTCGGTCAGGTACATGTCGCGGTGGTCCACCTCGCCTTCCAGCACGCGCGTGAGGCAGGTGCCACACACGCCTTGTTCGCACGAGGTCAGGATGTCGATGCCCTCCTTGCGCAGCGCTTCCACCACCGACACATCGGGCGCAATCGGGTAGACCTTGCCCGTGCTGGCAATGCGCACCTCAAACCCCTGGTCGCCCGAGGTGTCTTGCGCCGGGGCGCCAAAGTATTCCAGGTGGATGTGGTCCTGCGCCCAGCCCAGGGCCTTGGCGGTGGTCACCACATGGTCGATGAAGCCTGCCGGGCCACACACGTACAGACGCTTGTCGGGGCCGGGGGCTGCCAGCACGGCGGCGGTGTCCAGCTTCTGCTCGGGGGCGCCTGCATCGAAGTGAAAGTGGGCGTGGGGCGCAATGGCCGATGCGGCAATTTCAGCAGCAAACGCCGTGCGTTCGGCAGAGCGGGTGCAGTAGTGCAGCGCAAAGTCAGCGCCCGTGCGCGCCAGCCGGTCGGCCATGCACAGCAATGGCGTCACACCAATGCCGCCCGCCAGCAGCAGCGTGCGCTGTGCAGGGTGCAGCGCAAAGTGGTTGCGCGGCGTGCTGATGGTGATCACGTCGCCCTCGTGCACGCTGTCGTGCATGGCGACCGAGCCGCCGCGCGATGCCGGGTCACGCAACACGGCGATGCGGTAGCGGTGCGACTCGTGCGAGGCATTGCACAGCGAGTACTGCCGCGTCAGCCCACCCGGCAGATGCACATCGATGTGCGAGCCCGCGCTGAACGGCGGCAGTGCGGCGCCGTCCAGCCGCGCCAGCTCGTAGCTAGCGATGCCCTCGGCTTCGGCCTGCTTCTTGACGACGCGGACCTGCAGGGTCTCCTGCGCGGTCATGCGGCCACCGCCTGTGCTGCGGCAGGTGTGCGTTCTGCCGCCAGCAGGCGGTCCAGAATCTTGCGCGACTGCACGCCACCCGCATCGATGTTGAGCATGAGCAGCTTGCGGTCGGGGTAACGCAGCAGGTTCTCCTGCTGCTGCTCCAGCATCTGCTGGTCCTCCGCAAAGATCTTGCCCTGGCCGTCGCGGATCTGGGTGGTGAGCGACGGGTCTTGTGGCTTGAAGTTGCGCGCCATGCCCCAGAAGTAGTGGATCGAGGTTTCGGTCTCGGGCGTGATGAAGTCCACCACGATGCTCGATGCCTTCTTGTCGGCCGGTGCGTTGTAGCCGCCGTTGCCGGCCAGGGCCACGCCCACCTCGATCAGCACGTGGCTGGGGGGCGTGAAGTGGCAGATCTGCCAGCGGTCCACCAGCTGGTCATCGGGCAGGCCGTTCATGCGTAGCGCCATCTTCCAGAACGGGGGGGCTTCAATGCCTTCCATGAAGCGGCTGGTGATCACCTCGTCGCCCTCCACGCGGGTCTTGCAGGGCACCTCGTCGATTTCCTTCTGGCCGATGCTGGTGGAGTGCACATAGGTCTCGTGCGTCAGGTCCATCAGGTTGTCGATCATCAGGCGGTAGTCGCAGGCGATGTGGTACAGCCCGCCGCCGTAAGCCCATTCAGGGTTGTTGGCCCAGGGCAGGTGGTGGATGGTGGCGGGGTCGGCCTTGTCGGCGTCGCCGGGCCACACCCAGATGAAGCCATAGCGCTCCACCACCGGAAAGCTGCGCGCCTTGGGGAACCCCTGCACGCGCTGGCCGGGCATGGACACCGACTTGCCCGTGCATTCCACCCGCAGGCCGTGGTAGCCGCATTGCAGGTGGCCTTCACACACCGTGCCCAGCGACAGCGGGGCGCCCCGGTGGGGGCAGAAGTCGTCCAGCGCGGCGACCTGGTCGGGCGCGGGGCGGTAGAACACGATCTTCTCGCTGCAGATGGTGCGGCCCAGGGGCTTGTCCGCGATCTCGTCGGGCGTGCAGGCTACGTACCAGGCGTTCTTGGGATACATGGTTGTCTCTCTCCGTGGGTGGATGGTGTCGTTGCAGGCTTGGTATACAGCCCGCTCGCAGATCGCAGGTTAGGTGGGGCGATTGTGCGAAAAAGGTGGGTTTATGTATACATAGTAAAGACGTAAAGCAGCTATTGCACTCTGGAATATCTTCTAACTTGTTGTTTTGTAATGTGCTGAAGTGTTTTTGAGTGGATGTTGTTATGGTTTGTGTATACATTGCGCTGACTGACTCCCTCCCCCTCGCTGGTCGCGTCGCTCACTATTGCCATGAACCCTCCCGAACCCCTGACCATTGCCCTGCCGGCCGAGGCCGCCGAGGCAGGTACCTCGCAGGCCGTCAAGGCGCAATTGCGCCTGCGCGAGATGATCCTGGCGGGCGAGCTGCCCGGCGGCGCCCGCATTGCCGAGCTGACCCTCGTCGAGAAGCTGGGGGTATCGCGCACGCCCATTCGCGCCGCGCTGATGCGGCTGGAGCAGGAGGGCCTGCTGCACCGCCTGCCCGGTGGCGGCTACGCCGTGCGCACGTTCTCTGAAACCGATGTGGCCGACGCCATTGAACTGCGCGGCACCATGGAAGGGTTGGCCGCGCGCTTGGCGGCCGAGCGGGGCGTAGCCCCCGCCCTGCTGGCCGAGGCCCATGCCTGCCTGGACGCCATCGACAGTGCCCTGGCCCCGCCCACGCTGGATGACGAAGGTTTTTCGCGCTATGTGGAGCTGAATGCACGGTTTCACCTGCTGCTCAGCCGCATGGTGGGCAGCGATGTGGTGGCGCGGGAGCTGGACCGTGTCAAGGGCCTGCCGTTTGCGTCGCCCTCTGCGTTTGTGGTGGTGCAGACGCATTCGACCCAGGCGCGCGACATGCTGGTGGTGGCGCAAGACCAGCACCGCCAGGCGCTGGACGCCATCGAGCGGCGCGAGGGGGCACGGGCCGAGGCCATCCTGCGAGAGCACTCGCGCATCACCCGGCGCAACCTGCTGGCGGCGGTGCAGGCGTCGCAGGTGCAGGGCTTGCCCGGTGTACAGCTGATCCGCGAGCGGGCATAACGGCCGGTGCAGGCGTCCGGGGCTCCTTGGGTTATTGCATTTGGCGATACCTGAATGCTTGAATTTGCGCTTGTGAAATAACCCAGCCCACGCCAAACTCCCGCAAGCATTTTCTGTATACAACGACTTTCCACAGGAGACAACGATGCAAAAACGCCACCTTCTTCGTGCCTCGGCTGCCGCCGCCATCGCGCTGTCCACCGGCCTGACCGTGTTGCCCGCCGTGGCGCAGGACAACGTGTTCAAGATCGGCCTGGTTCTGCCCATGACCGGCCAGCAAGCCACCACCGGCCGGCAGATCGAAGCCGCGGCGCGTCTGTACATGGCCCAGAACGGCGACATGGTGGGTGGCAAGAAGGTGCAGCTCATCATCAAGGACGACACCAGTCTTCCTGATGTGACCCGCCGCCTGGCCCAGGAGCTGGTCGTCAACGAAAAGGTCAACGTGCTCGCCGGCATGGGCATCACGCCCTCGGCCATGGCCACCGCCCCGCTGGCCACGCAGTCCAAGACCCCCCTGGTGGTGATGGCTGCCGCCACGTCCAGCATCACCGAGGCCTCGCCCTATGTGGTGCGTACCAGCTTCACGCTGCCGCAAGTGTCGGTGGCCCTGGCCGACTGGGCACCCAAGAACGGCATCAAGAAGGTCGTGACCCTGGTGAGCGACTACGGCCCCGGCATCGACGCCGAAAAGTTCTTCAACCAGCGCCTCACGTTCAACGGCGGCCAGGTGACCGAAGCCCTGCGCGTGCCGCTGCGCAACCCCGACTTCGCTCCCTTCCTGCAGAAGGTGCGCGACGCCAAGCCCGACGCGCTGTTTGTCTTTGTGCCCTCGGGCGCGGGCGCTGCGGTGATGAAGCAGTTCCTGGAGCGCGGTATGGACAAGGCCGGCATCAAGCTCATCGGCACCGGCGACGTGACGGACGACGATCAACTCAACGACATGGGCGATGGCGCGCTGGGCGTGGTCACCTCGCACCACTACTCGGCTGCGCACCCCTCGCCCATGAACAAGAAGTTCGTGGAAGCCTTCGAGAAGGCCAACAAGGGCCTGCGTCCCAACTTCATGGCCGTGGGCGGCTATGACGGCATGCGCGTGATCTATGAAGCGCTCAAGACCACCAAGGGTGCCGGCGGCGGTGACGCCCTGCTGGCCGCCATGAAGGGCCAGATCTTCGAAAGCCCGCGCGGCAAGGTGTTCATCGATGCGCAGACCCGCGACATCGTGCAGGACGTGTACCTGCGCAAGGTGGAGCGCGTGAACGGCCAGCTGTACAACGTGGAGTTCGACGTGATCAAGGACGTCAAGGACCCCGGCAAGACTAAATAAGCCCCCCTGAGCCGCGACCCGCTCGGTGTGTCCGCCAGATGCGGCCACTCTTCGTTGCCGTCCAAGCCTGCGCAGGCAGGCTCGGAGCCGCGGCACTCAGCCCCCAGGGGGACGCCGCCAGCGTGGCGGGGCGGTCCTTGCGCGGCGGCCGCTGGTCTGGGCCGCGCCGGTATTTACGGGCAGGCTCCCTCTCGATCCGTTCGGGCTGAGCCTGTCGAAACCGGGGGCCGCAGGTTGAACGTCCGGCTTTGGTGATTCGTCGCACTTCCACAGCCCTGAGCAGGGTGGTGCACTTTTGTCTTCAATGAAGTGATTTCATGCTGACCATTCTTTTCGACGGCGTTGCCTACGGCATGCTGCTGTTCATCCTGGCAGTCGGCCTGGCCGTGACCATGGGGCTGATGAACTTCATCAACCTCGCGCACGGGGCCTTTGCCATGGCGGGGGGCTACATCACCGTGCTGCTCATGCAGCGGCTGGATGTGCCCTTCCTCGTCTGCCTGCCCATCGCCTTTGTCGGTACGGCCTTGCTGGGCGGCGTGCTGGAGCGCACGCTGTACCGCCCGCTGTACCACAAGGCCCACCTGGACCAGGTGCTGTTCTCCATTGGCCTGGTGTTCATGGCCGTGGCCAGCGTGGACTACTTTGTGGGCTCCACGCAGCAGATCATGCAGCTGCCTGAATGGCTCAAGGGCCGTACCGAGATCGGCAGCGGTGCCCTCATGCTGGGCATGGGGCACTACCGCCTGTTCATCATCGCGGTGTGCGCTGCGCTCACCGTGGGCCTGCAGTATGTGCTCACCAAAACCCGCTTCGGCAGCCGCCTGCGCGCCAGTGTGGACGACCAGCGCGTGGCCGCTGGCATGGGCATCAACGTGAACATCGTGTTTTTGTCCACCTTCGCTTTTGGCTCTGGCCTGGCGGGCCTGGGCGGTGCGCTGGGCGCGGAGGTGCTGGGTCTCGACCCGAGCTTCCCGCTCAAGTTCATGATCTACTTCTTGATCGTGGTGGCGGTGGGCGGCACCTCGTCCATCACCGGCCCGCTGCTGGCCGCACTGCTGCTCGGCATTGCCGACGTGGCAGGCAAGTACTACATCCCCAAGCTGGGCGCCTTCATTGTGTACAGCCTCATGATCCTGATCCTCATCTGGCGCCCCCAGGGCCTCTTTGTGCGCAAGGGGGGCAAGTGATGTCAAACCTGCAAAACACCTTGCTGCAGGCCCGGCACTTTCGCTGGTGGGAGCCCGTGCTGTGGCTGCTGGCCTTTGCCGCGCCGCTGGCGCTGCCGAGCCACGCACTCATCATCAACGAGATCGCCATCGTGGCGCTGTTCGCGATTTCGCTGGACCTCATCCTGGGCTACACCGGCATCGTCTCGCTGGGCCATGCGGCTTTCTTCGGGCTGGGCGGCTACGCGGCCGCGCTGTTTGCCAAGCATGTGATGCCCGACCCGCTGGTGGGCCTGGCCGTGGGCATTGGCGCGGCCACCGTGCTGGGCGCCGTGGCGTCGCTCACCATCATGCGCGGCACCGATCTCACCCGCCTCATGGTCACGCTGGGCGTGGGACTGGTGATGCTGGAGCTGGCCAACAAGCTCGACTGGCTGACCGGTGGCGCCGACGGCCTGCAGGGCGTGATGATGGGGCCGGTGCTTGGCCAGTTCGAGTTTGACCTGTACGGCCGCACGGCCGCGTGGTATTCGCTCACCGTGCTGCTGGTGTTCTTCCTCATCGCGCGCCGCATCGTGCAGTCGCCTTTTGGTGCCACGCTCAAGGCCATCCGCGACAACCGGCTGCGCGCCATGGCCATCGGTATCCCCGTGACGGCCAAGCTGGCGCAGGTGTACACGCTGGCCGCTGCGCTGGCCGGTGCCGCGGGCGCACTGCTCACGCAGACCACGGGCTTTGCCTCGCTCGACCTGTTCGAGTTCCACCGCTCGGCCGACGTGATGCTGATCCTGGTGATCGGCGGCGTGGGCTGGCTGTACGGCGGCATCCTCGGCGCCATTGGCTTCAAGCTGCTGCAGGACGTGATCTCGTCCATCACACCGCAGTACTGGACCTTCTGGGTGGGCTTGTTCCTGGTGGTGCTGGTACTGGTCGGGCGTGACCGTCTGTTCCGCCCCTGGACCTGGTTTGGCGCCGGTCGCAAGGCCGGGGCTGCCTCCAAAGCGGGAGGCCATTGATATGAACACGACAACCTCCACCACCGTGCTGTCGGCCAAGGGCTTGGTCAAGCGTTTTGGCGGCATCACGGCCACCAACAACGTCACGCTGAACCTGAAAAAGGGCGCGCGCCATGCGCTCATTGGCCCCAATGGCGCGGGCAAGACCACGCTCATCAACCTGCTGACTGGCGTGCTGGAGCCCACCGAAGGCTCCATCACCCTCGAAGGCCAGGACATCACGCGCCTGGCGCCGCACCAGCGTGTGCAGCGCGGCATGGTGCGCACTTTCCAGATCAACCAGTTGTTCGACACCCTCACGCCGCTGGAGACACTGGCGCTCACCGTGTCGCAGCACCAGGGCCTGGGCGGCAAGTGGTGGCAACCGCTGGGGGCGCGCAAGGCCGTCACCGAGCGCTGCGAGCAGCTGCTGGAGCAGTTCCACCTCACCTCAGTGATGGCCGAGGAAACGCGCGTGCTGGCCTACGGCAAGCGCCGCCTGCTGGAGATTGCGATTGCGCTGGCCTGCGAGCCGCGCGTGTTGCTGCTCGACGAACCCGTGGCCGGTGTGCCCGCCGGCGAGCGCGAGGAGCTGCTGCAGACCGTGGCGGCCCTGCCCGCCGATGTCTCGGTGCTGTTGATCGAACACGATATGGACCTGGTTTTCAGCTTTGCCAACCGCATGACGGTGCTGGTCAACGGCACGGTGCTCACCGAGGGCGACCCGGACACGATTGCCAATGACCCGCAGGTGAAGGCGGTGTACCTCGGTCATGGGGAGGATGCGCATGTCTAAGACAGAACTCTTGCGCATCGAGGGCCTGAGCGCAGGCTACGGCGAGGCCGTGGTGCTGCAAGGCATTTCGCTGGCCCTGCCCGAAGGCGACACGCTGGCCCTGCTGGGGCGCAACGGCACGGGCAAGACCACGCTCATCAACACTCTGGCCGGAGCCACGCGCCAGCATGCCGGCACGGTGAGCCTGGCCGGCGTGGCGCTGCACAAGCTGCCCCCGCACGAACGCGCAGCGGCCGGCATCGGCTGGGTGCCGCAAGAGCGCAACATCTTCAAGTCGCTCACGGTGCACGAGAACCTCACGGCCGTGGCGCGCCCGGGCCGCAAAGGATCGACCGCACGGCCGTGGACGCCCGAGCGCGTGTACGAAATGTTCCCGCGCCTGGCCGAGCGCAAGACCAACCTGGGCACGCAGCTCTCGGGCGGCGAGCAGCAGATGCTGGCCGTGGGTCGCGCGCTGGTGCTCAACCCGCGCCTGCTGCTGCTCGACGAGCCGCTCGAAGGCCTGGCGCCCATCATCGTGGAAGAGCTGCTGCGCGCCATCCGCCGCATCACGCGCGAAGAGGGCCTGTCGGCCATCATCGTGGAGCAGCATCCGCAGGCCATCCTGGCCATCTCGGACCACGCCGCCGTGCTGGACCGGGGCACCGTGGTGCACACCGGCAGCGCTGCCGAGCTGAGCGCCCAACCCGAGCTGCTGGACCGCCTGCTGGGCGTGGCACGGTAGCGCGCGCCATGCAAGCCGTGCACCGCAGAACCCTTCTGGCCTGGCTGGCAGCGTCGTTCGGCGGTGAGGCCAGCGCTCAGGCCGCTTTCCCCTCACGCCCGCTGCGTATCGTCGTGCCCAATGCGGCGGGCGGTGCGGCCGACATCACGGCGCGCACCGTGGGCCAGAAGATCGCCGGCCCGCTGGGGCAAAGCGTGGTCATCGAAAACAAACCCAGCGCTGGCGGCGTCCTAGCGGGAGACTTGGTGGCGCGGGCTGAGCCCGACGGCCACACGCTGCTGCTTGTGAGCAGTGGCACGGCGGTCAGCGCGGCGCTGTTCCAGTCGCTGCCGTTCGACACACTCAAGGACTTTGCGCCTGTCTCGCTGCTGGCCACGTTTGATCTGGCCGTGGTGGTGAAAGAAGGCGGGCGTTTTGCCACCCTGGCCGAGCTTCTGGCTTATGCGCGTGCCCACCCGGGCAAGCTCAATATCGGCACGCCACAGATCGGCACCACACAGAACCTGGCGGCCGAGCTGTTCAAGGTGACGGCGGGCATCGACGCGCAGGTGGTGCCTTTCAACGGCACGCCGCCGGTCATCACGGCGCTGCGGGGTGGCGAGATCGACGTGATGATCGACATCCTGGGGGGTCTCATGCCACAGATCGGCGCCAAGGCCCTGCGGCCGCTGGCTGTGATGGGCGCGCAGCGGGCGCCGCAGTTGCCCGACGTGCCCACGGTGCGCGAAAGCGGCGGGCCACTGGCGGGCTTCAACGTCACGTCGTGGAACGGCCTGGCCGTGCCCGCCAAGACACCTGCTGCCGTGGTGGAGCGTCTGTCGCGCGAAGTGCAGACCGCACTGGCCCAGCCCGATGTGAAAAAGCGCCTGCTGGAACTGAACCTCCATGCCCAGGGCAGCACCCCCGCGCAACTGGGCGAGCACCTGGCGGCCGATGTGCGCCGCTGGAGCGACGTGATCGCCCAGGCCAAGATCGCGCGGCAGTGACGGTTGCTGCGCTTCGGCTTTTGTGACCGAAAGGCAAATCGGATGAACATCACACACATCGGCCTCGTGGGCTATGGCGAGGTGGGCAAGATCTTCAGTGCGGGCTTGCGTGTCCAGCCCGGCGTGGCCTCGGTCGCTGCCTGGGACCTGAAGCTGGCCGACCCCGCGCACCGCGACGCCCTGCAGAAGCACGCCGCGCAAGCGGGCGTGGTGGCCGTGGATGGGATGCAGGCACTGTGCACGCGTTGTGACTGCATCATCTCGGCCGTCACCGCATCGAACACGCTGGCCGTGGCGCAGGAGGCCGCGCAGCACATCCGCCCCGGCACCGTGTTCCTGGACCTCAACTCGGCATCGCCCGGCACCAAGCAGCAGGCCGCTGCGCTCATCGAGGCGCGGGGTGCGCACTATGTCGAGGCGGGCGTGATGACCTCGGTGCCCCCCTACGGCATCCGCGTGCCCATGCTGCTGGGCGGCGTGCAGGCTGCCGCGCTGGCCACTGTGCTGACCAGCTGGGGCATGGATGCCCAACCCGTGAGCGAGCAACTGGGCGTGGCCAGTGCCATCAAGATGTGCCGCAGCATCATGATCAAGGGCCTCGAAGCCCTGGTGATTGAGAGCTACTCCACCGCCCGCCACTACGGCGTGGAAGACCATGTGCTGCCCACCTTGGCTGAGACCTTTCCCTCTATCGACTGGCACGAACAGGGTCGCTACTTCTTCAGCCGCGTCGTGCAGCACGGCCAGCGCCGCGCCGAAGAGATGCGCGAATCGGCCCACACGGTGCACGAGGCCGGCATGGAGCCACTGATGGCCTCGGCCATCGCCGCCAAGCAGCAGTGGGTGGCCGACCTCGCGCGCGGAGGCGTCTTTCACGGCCTGCCCAAGGACGCGCGCTGGCAGGACTATGCGGACCGGGTGTTGGGCAGTTTGTCCGTCGTGCCTGCAAAGGACTGAGCCTGCGAATCGCCACCCGCCGGTGAAACTGGCGCGGCGCAATGCCAGAGGCACCGAGCAAGGGCCGCCCCGCAGCAAGGGTGCCGTCCCCCGTTGGGGGGATGCCGCGCAGCGGCTCAGGGGGGAGACCTGTACAACGCCTGCAGCGTCGTCCGAATCAGCTCTGCCATCGCCTGCTGTGTGAGTGTGGCCGGGCGTTGCGAGCTGACGGCCATGAACAGCTTGCTGCGCAGGCGGGTGCTGCCGCCTTCCTCCTCGCCGTCCCCATCGCTGCCCGCGCCGTGGATGGGCCGGGTACTGAACACTTCCGATTTACCCGACGTGGTGACCGCATTCATGGGCAGCACCGCACAGCCCGCGCCATCGGCCACCAGGTCCAGGATGGCCGCCACGCCATCGATCTCCAGGCTGATTTGCGGGCGCTTGCCGCGTGCGGCCAGTTCGGATTCCACCAGCATGCGGATGGAGTTGGGGCGCGTAGGGATGACCAGCGGAAAACGCGGCAGCTCGTCCAGCGGCAGGGGCGTGCGGGCCAGGGCATCGGCCTCCGCCTCGCTCTGGCCTGGGGCGCGGCGCTGCACCAGAAACAGGTCTTCCTCCAGCAGCGCCGTGGTCTCGATGCCCGGCGCGGGCGTGGTGTTGTAAAGCAGTGCGATGTCGAGCAGCCCGGTGGTCAGCGATTCGCGCATGGCAACCGACAGGCCCTCGCTGATGGCCAGCGCCGCGTCGGGCATCTTCACGCGGAAGGCGCGGGTCAGCGGCACGGTCAGCACCTTGGCAATGCTGGGCGGCAGGCCGATGGCCACGCGCCCGGCCAGGGCGCCGCGCACGCGGCCCAGCTCCTCGCGGGCGCGCTCCACCTGGTGCAGGATGCCGCGCCCGTGCTCCAGCAGCAGCTTGCCCGCCTCGGTGGGCGTGGCGCCCCGGCCGTTGCGCACCAGCAGGTTCTGGCGCAGCTCCACCTCCAGCAGGCGCACCTGGCGGCTCAGGGCGGGCTGGGCGATGTCCAGTACCACCGAGGCGCGGGTAAAGCTGCCCAGCTCGGCCACCCGCACAAAGTATTCGATCTGCTTGAGGTCCATGGCAAGGCTCTCTGCTATTTGCAATAGCTGTAGGTCAACGATCACGGAATGATATATCTGGTAGTGCCGGTGCCGCCTTCATGTTTGGGCTGCGGCTGCCCACAATCGGCGGCATGTATACAACTGCACGCACCGCCTGGGCCACCCGCAGCCCGGCAGGAGACAACGCATGACGGCGCCAGTGATCCGAGGCATTTCTTCCATGGCCACGCGCCAAGTGCTGGCAGACCTGGTGGCCGGTTTTGCGCAGCAATCGGGCACACAGGCCGCCATCGAATCGGTGGGCGGTGTGGACGCTGCCAAGCGTGTGGCGGCCGGTGAGGCGTTCGACGTGGTGATCCTCGCCTCCGACGCCATCGACAAGCTTTTGGCTGCGGGCCATCTGGTGCCCGGCAGCAAGGTGGACTGGGTGCACTCCGGCGTGGCCGTGGCCGTGCCTGCCGGCGCGCCGCTGCCCGACCTGTCGAGCGAAGACGCCGTGCGCCAGGCCGTGTTGGCTGCGCCCAGCATCAGCCTGTCCACCGGCCCCAGCGGCGTGGCGCTGGCCAAGCTGTTCGAGCGCTGGGGCATTGCCGATCAGATCGCCCCGCGCATGGTGCAGGCGCCCCCCGGCGTGCCCGTGGGCTCGCTGGTGGCCAAGGGCGAGGTGGCGTTGGGCTTTCAGCAACTGAGCGAGCTGCTGCACGTGCAGGGCATCCAGATCGTGGGCCCGCTGCCACCGGCCATCCAGATCACCACCACGTTTTCCGCAGGCGTTGGCGTGCATTCGCAACAGGCGGATGCAGCACGTGCGTTGCTGGCTTACCTGGCCTCTCCCGCTGCGGCGGACGCCAAGCAAAAGCAGGGCATGACCCCCGCCTGACCGATCACAAGAACACCTTCCTGGAGCACCCAAAAATGAGCCTCATCATCGACTGCCACGGCCACTACACCACGGCCCCCAAGGCGCTGGAGAACTGGCGCAATGCGCAGATCGCCGGCATCAAAGACCCAGCCGCCATGCCCAAAGTGGCAGACCTGCACATCAGCGACGACGAGCTGCGCGAGTCCATCGAGACCAACCAGCTCAAGCTGATGGAGGAGCGCGGCAGCGACATCACGCTGTTCAGCCCACGCGCCAGCTTCATGGCCCACCACATCGGCGACTTCAATGTGTCCAGCACCTGGGCCGCCATCTGCAACGAGCTGTGCTATCGGGTCTCCACGCTGTTCCCCGACCACTTCGTGCCCGTGGCTATGCTGCCGCAAAGCCCCGGTGTCGATCCCGCGACCTGCATCCCTGAGCTGGAAAAGTGCGTGCACGAATACGGCGCCGTGGGCATCAACCTGAACCCTGACCCTTCCGGCGGCCACTGGACCAGCCCCCCGTTGACCGACAAGCACTGGTACCCCATCTACGAGAAGATGGTGGAGTACGACCTGCCCGCCATGATCCACGTGAGCACCAGCTGCAACGCGTGCTTTCACACCACCGGCGCGCACTACCTGAACGCCGACACCACGGCCTTCATGCAGCTCATCCAGGGCGACCTGTTCAAGGACTTCCCCACGCTCAAGTTCCTGATCCCGCACGGCGGCGGCGCGGTGCCCTACCACTGGGGCCGCTTCCGGGGCCTGGCGCAGGAGATGAAGAAGCCGCTGCTCGACGAGCACCTGATGAACAACGTGTACTTCGACACCTGCGTGTACCACCAGCCCGGCATCGACCTGCTGAACACCGTGATTCCTGTGAAGAACGTGCTGTTTGCCAGCGAGATGATCGGCGCGGTGCGGGGCATTGACCCCACCACCGGCAACTACTACGACGACACCAAGCGCTACATCGAGGCCTCCACCATCCTGAGTGCCGACGACAAGCACCAGATCTACGAAGCCAACACGCGCCGCGTGTTCTCCCGACTCGATTCACGCCTGAAGGCAAAGGGGCTCTGACATGTTTGAACTTGGCGTTGTCTATCGCAACATCACCCGCGCTGACCGCGCAGCCGCTGACGGCCTGGCTGCCCTCGGCTCGGCCACCGTGCACGAGGCCATGGGTCGCGTGGGGCTGCTCAAGCCCTACATGCGCCCCATCTACAGCGGCCAGCAGGTCAGCGGTACGGCCGTCACCGTGCTACTGCAGCCTGGCGACAACTGGATGATGCATGTGGCGGCCGAGCAGATCCAGCCCGGCGACATCGTGGTGGCGGCCGTCACCTCGGAGTGCACCGACGGCTACTTTGGCGACCTGCTGGCCACCAGCTTCCAGGCCCGCGGCGCGCGCGCCCTCATCATCGACGCCGGTGTGCGCGACGTGAAGACGCTGCAGGAGATGAACTTCCCCGTGTGGAGCCGCGCCATCAGCAGCAAGGGCACCATCAAGGCCACGCTGGGCTCGGTCAACATCCCCGTGGTGTGCGCCGGTGCATTGGTCACGCCGGGCGACGTGATCGTGGCCGACGACGACGGTGTGGTGTGTGTGCCCGCCGCCCGCGCGGCCGAGACCCTGGCCGCCGCCCAAAAGCGCGAGAGCTTTGAAGGCGAGAAGCGCGCCAAGCTCGCCAGCGGCGTGCTGGGCCTGGACATGTACAACATGCGCCCCGGCCTGGAGAAGGCGGGCCTCAAGTACATCGATTGAGCAGTTTTTCAGTCTTTTGGGCTGCAAGCGCCAGTCAATCATGTGCTTGCAGCTATGTAATTAATAGCAAGCAGCTTCTTCTTTCCATGCGTTGTTCCGTGTCTCCTGTTTCTCTCTCCCGCCGTGTGGGCCTGGCCGTGGGCCTGGCCACAGCCCTGGGCTGTGTGCCCCAGTTCGCCTCGGCGCAGGCGTTTCCGTCCAAGCCCGTGCGCATCATCACGCCCTTCCCCGTGGGCGGTGGCCCGGACGGCGTGGCCCGCCTGGTGGCCGACAAGTTGTCCAAAAGCTGGGGCCAGCCCGTGGTGGTCGAGAACCGCCCCGGTGGCAACGGCTTCATCGCCATCGATGCATTCAAGCGCGGAGCCAAGGACGGGCATGATCTGATCGTGCTCGACAACGTGCACCTGGCCGCCTACCCCAGCCTGTTCAAAAAGCTGCCGTACGACACGGCCAAAGACTTCGACACGCTGCTGCCGCTGTTCAAGACCTATTTCTTCTTCACAGTGGCCGCCAACAGCAAATACAAAACCGTGGGCGACATCGTGGCCGACGCCAAGGCCAACCCCGGCAAGCTCAACTACGGCTCCTGGTCCATCGGCAACCCGGTGCACCTGGGCTCCGAGCTGTTTGAAAGCGCCACCGGCACGCAGATGGAGCACGTGCTCTACAAAGAGACCACGCAGCTCTACACCTCGGTCTCCACCGGCGAGCTGTCGTTTGCGCTGGGCAGCGCCGCCACGGCCGGGCCGCTGCAACGTGCGGGCAAGCTGCGCTTTCTGGCCGTCACCGCGCCGCAGCGCCTGGCCAGCTTTCCGGATGTGCCCACCGTGGGCGAATCGGGTGGCCCCAAGGGCTTTGAGGTGACGGGCTGGAACGCCATCGCCGTGCCGCCCGGCCTGCCCGCTGCCGTGACCGACAAGATCCGCAAGGACATCGAGCAGGCCCTGTCCGGCGCCGATGTGCAGGAGAAGTTCAAGAGCTTTGGCTACGAGCCCTTCCCCACAACGCGCGCGCAGTTCGCCCAGTTCGTCAAGGACGAGAGCCAGCGTTTTGGCGACGTGATCAAGAAGGCCAACGTGTCCCTCGACTGACCTGCCCCACCCAGCAACCAAGGACCCACACTCATGAGCGAATTCACCAAGACCCCCGGCTGGCTGGACTGGTACGCCGGCCCCAGCAAACCCCGCTTCCAGGTGCCCGCAGGCGCTGTGGACGCGCACTGCCATGTGTTCGGCCCCGGTGCCGAGTTCCCCTACGCGCCTGAGCGCAAGTACACGCCCTGCGACGCCAGCAAACACCAGCTGTACGCGCTGCGCGACCACCTGGGCTTTGCGCGCAACGTGGTGGTGCAGGCCACCTGCCACGGTGCGGACAACCGCGCGATGGTGGATGCGCTGGTCCACTCTGGCGGCAAGGCGCGGGGCGTGGCCACCGTCAAGCGCTCGGTCACCGACCAAGAGCTGCAGGCCATGCACGACGCCGGTGTGCGTGGCGTGCGCTTCAACTTCGTCAAGCGCCTGGTGGACTTCACGCCCAAGGACGAGTTGATGGAGATTGCCGCGCGCATCGCCAAGCTCGGCTGGCACGTGGTGATCTACTTCGAGGCCGTGGACCTGCCCGAGCTGTGGGACTTCTTCACTGCACTGCCCACCACCGTGGTGGTGGACCACATGGGCCGCCCCGATGTGAACAAGCCGGTGGACGGACCGGAGTTTGAGCTGTTCCTCAAATTCATGCGCCAGCATCCCAATGTGTGGAGCAAGGTGAGCTGCCCCGAGCGCCTCTCCGTGACTGGCCCCAAGGCCTTGAACGGCGAGCAAAATGCCTACACCGACGTGATCCCGTTCGCCCGCAAGGTGGTCGCAGAGTTTCCCGACCGTGTGCTCTGGGGCACCGACTGGCCGCACCCCAACCTCAAGGACCACATGCCCGACGACGGCCTGCTGGTGGACTTCATTCCGCACATCGCCCCCACGGCCGAGCTGCAGCAAAAGCTGCTGGTGGATAACCCCATGCGCCTCTACTGGCCTGAAGAAGTGACAAAGAAAGGCTGATGCCATGCCACTCGACAAACCCTACCTGGACGTGCCCGGCACGACCATCTTCGACGCCGAGCAAAGCCGCAAGGGCTACTGGCTCAACCAGTTCTGCATGAGCCTGATGAAGGCCGGCAACCGCGAGCGTTTCAAGGCCAACGAACGCGCCTACCTCGATGAATGGGCGATGACCGAAGAGCAGAAGCAGGCCGTGCTGGCACGCGACCTGAACTGGTGCATCCGCCTGGGCGGCAACATCTACTTTCTGGCCAAGATCGGCGCCACCGATGGCAAGAGCTTCCAGCAGATGGCGGGCAGCATGACTGGCATGACCGAAGAGGAATACCGCAACATGATGATCAGCGGCGGCCGCTCGGCCAATGGCAACCGCGTGATCGGCGAAGACGGCGACGCACAGGCACACCGCCAGCCACAAGGCGCTGCCGGCAAGAAAGGAAACTGACCATGGCCAAGATCACCGCCTCCGTGTTCACGTCGCACGTGCCTGCCATTGGCGCTGCGCTGGACCTGGGCAAGACGCAGGAAGACTACTGGAAGCCGCTGTTCGCGGGCTACGACTTCTCCAAGCAATGGATGAAGGACAACAAGCCCGACGTGATCTTCCTGGTCTACAACGACCACGCCACGGCCTTCAGCCTGGAGATGATCCCTACGTTCGCCATCGGCACGGCCGCGCAGTTCCAGCCCGCCGACGAGGGCTGGGGCCCCCGCCCTGTGCCTGTGGTGCAGGGCCACCCCGACCTGGCCGCGCACATTGCCCAGTCGGTCATCCAGCAGGACTTTGACCTCACCATCGTCAACAGGATGGACGTGGACCACGGCCTCACCGTGCCGCTGTCTCTGATGTGCGGCCAGCAAGACCCGAAGACGGGCGCCTGGCCCTGCCCGGTGATCCCGTTCGCCGTCAACGTGGTGCAGTACCCCGTGCCCAGCGGCCGCCGCTGCTACAACCTGGGCCAGGCGATCCGCAAGGCGGTGGAGAGCTACGACGAAGACCTCAATGTGCACATCTGGGGCACGGGCGGCATGAGCCACCAGCTGCAGGGCCCGCGCGCAGGTCTCATCAACAAAGAGTTTGACAACGCCTTCCTCGACAAGCTCATCAACGACCCCGAGGCCGCCGCCAGCATCCCGCACATCGACTATGTGCGCGAAGCGGGCAGCGAAGGCATCGAACTCGTGATGTGGCTCATCGCCCGCGGCGCCATGGCCGATGTGGCTGGTGGCAAGCCGCCCAAGCTGGCGCACCGCTTCTACCATGTGCCCGCGTCCAACACCGCCGTGGGCCACCTGATTCTTGAGAACACCTAAAAAACACGCCAAAGGACACACACCATGACCATCAAAGTCGCACTCGCCGGCGCTGGCGCCTTCGGCATCAAGCACCTGGACGGCATCAAGAACATTGACGGCGTCGAAGTCGTCTCCCTCATCAGCCGCGACCTGGCCAAGACCCAGGAAGTGGCCGACAAGTACGGCATCAAGCATGTCACCACCGACCTGGCCGACAGCCTGGCGATCAAGGAAGTGGACGCCGTGATCCTGTGCACGCCCACGCAGATGCACGCCAGCCAGACCATCGCCTGCCTGGAAGCGGGCAAGCATGTGCAGGTCGAGATCCCGCTGTGCGATGTGCTGGCCGATGGCGAGAAGGTCATCGCCCTGCAAAAGCAGTCGGGCCTGGTGGCCATGTGTGGCCACACCCGCCGCTTCAACCCCAGCCACCAGTACGTGCACAAAAAGATCACGGCAGGCGAGTTCAACATCCAGCAGATGGATGTGCAGACCTACTTCTTCCGCCGCACCAACATGAACGCGCTGGGCCAGGCCCGCAGCTGGACGGACCACCTGCTGTGGCACCACGCTGCCCACACGGTGGACCTGTTCGCCTACCAGGCCGGCAGCCCCATCGTGAAGGCCAACGCCATCCAGGGCCCCATCCACCCCACGCTGGGCATTGCGATGGACATGAGCATCCAGCTCAAGGCCGCCAACGGTGCCATCTGCACGCTGTCGCTCTCGTTCAACAACGACGGCCCGCTCGGCACTTTCTTCCGCTACATCGGCGACTCGGCCACGTACATCGCGCGCTACGACGACCTGGTGAATGGCAAGGAAGAGAAGATCGACGTGAGCAAGGTCGATGTGAGCATGAACGGCATCGAGCTGCAGGACCGCGAGTTCTTCGCCGCCATCCGCGAAGGCCGCGAGCCCAATGCCAGCGTGGCCCAGGTGCTGCCGTGCTACCAGGTGCTGCACGACCTGGAGCTGCAGCTCAACGCAGGCTGATTGCAAGCCCAATTGGCTGCTGGCGCTTTTGTATCAAGCGTCAGCAGCTATGCATTTGATAGTTAGGGGTGCCTGGCATCACCCCTTCAATGCCGCCTTGTGCTCGATGATGCGTGAGACCAGGCCGTATTCCACCGCCTCTTCGGCCGACAGCCAGCGGTCGCGCTCGATGTCTGCTAGCACCACCTCCAGCGGCTTGCCGGTCTGCCGAGCGATGGTGCCCGCAATTCGCTCACGCGCTTTCACCATCTCGCGCGCCTGGATGGCGATGTCACTGGCCGGTCCGCCGGCGCCACCGCTGGGCTGGTGGATCAGAAAGCGCGTGTTGGGCAGGCAGAACCGCCGCTCGCGGGGCGCCGCCAGGTACAGGTGCGTGGCCGCGCTGCCCACCCAGCCGGTGCCAATCATGTTCACCGGTGCAGTGATGAAGCGCACCAGGTCATGGATCGTGTCGCCCGACTCCAGGTGCCCGCCGGGCGAGCTCACCAGCATGTCGATGGGCTCGGCACTCTCGGCATCCAGCGCAATCAGCCGCCGCGCCACATCGGCGGCCAGGGTGTCGGTGATGGTGCCAAAGACCAGCAGGGTGCGGGCCTTGAAGGCTTTCTCTTCCAGGTAAGACGTGCGCGGTTCGGCGCCTTGGGCGGGGGCTGGAGCGGGTGTGGTGGTGTCTGGCGTGTCCATGGGGCAAGTCCTTGCGAGTGATAGGACTGTCTTGACGAACGAGACACGCCGGGCGTGACATTTCTCTGCGCTTGCATATTCAGGCCAGCGCTGCATGGCGGACCCACTGGCCCGCACTGAGCCCCTCGGACTGTTCAGCCTGCGGCCACGCGTTGCCCCGGCGCAATGGTGGGCGGCGCCGCATTCAGCGTCTCGATGGCAAAGCCCGCCGCCGCCTTGTAGCGGGCCATGAAGCCCTCGCGTTCCTCACGTGGCAGCACGTCGTCAATATGGTCGAACACCCCGCCGCAGCGCTCGTCCACCAGCCCCAGCAGACCAAACGGGCCGGAGCCCCGGTTGCGCAGCACCAGCGCAGAGATGTCCTTGCACAGCTTGTCGTCATAGGCACGCAGCGCCTGCGGGCCCACACCGTGCGCGATGAGCTGCGCCCCCAGCACGCGCGCATCCACGATGGCCTGGCTGGCACCGTTGGAGCCCACGGGGTACATCACATGCGCCGCGTCGCCCAGCAGCGCCACGCGGCCGTCTACCCAGGTGGGCACGGGGTCGCGGTCGATCATGGGGTACTCAAAAATGTCCTTGGCGCCGCGCAGCATGGCAGGCACGTCCAGCCAGCTGTAGTTCCAGCCCTCGAAGTGGTGGATGAACTCCTCCAGTGCCACGCGCCGGTTCCAGTCGCCCTGCTGCCAGCCGCCCTGGTTGTCGACCGTGATCTCGGCGATCCAGTTGATGGTGGCCAGGCCTGTGGCCGGGTCGGGCGGGGTGATGGGGTAGAACACCACACGGTGCCGCAGCGAGCCCACGCCCACAAACGACGCGCCCGTGCGCACCGGCACCCCCGGCGTGGTGCCGCGCCACATGATGGCACCGCCCCACTGGATGGGCGGCTGCGTGGGGTGCATCTGCGCCCGCACGGCCGAGTGCAGGCCGTCGGCGGCAATCAGCAGCGAGCCAGCTACCTCACGCTTCTCTCCGTCGCGTGTCTCGACAATGGCGGTGACGCCGTTTGCATCCTGCCGGTAGCCCACCACCCGCTGCCCCAGCTGCACTGCGTCGGTTCCCAGGCGCTCTCGCACCGCGTTGAACAGCATCATCTGCAGCTGCCCCCGGTGCACCGAATACTGGGGCCAGTGGTAGCCCGCCTCCAGCCCGCGTGGCTCGGCGTACACCTCGTTGCCGTTGCGACCCACCAGCGCCCATTCGCGCGCCTGCAGGCCAATCGTGTCCAGCACCTCGTTGCCAAACCCCAGGTCGGCCAGTTCTCGCACGGCGTTGGGCTGCAGGTTGATGCCCACGCCCAGCGGCTGCAGCTCGGGCACTGTTTCAAAGACGATGCAGGGCACGCCGATCTGGTGCAGGGTCAGGGCAGTGGCCATGCCACCGATGCCGCCGCCAGCGATCAGCACGGGGCGGGGCGAGGAGGGGGGTGAAGTAGGAGTAGGTGCGCCAGACATGCCGAGATTGTCCATGGAACGGCGGGTGGAGCTTGTCGCGGGGGGGAATAGCGGGTGGCTTTTTGCTGCGGGTTGTGCCCGTTCAGCCAGCCTTGTCAGGCGTAGCTACCTATGTTTCCCCCAGGCCAGAGGGTTAGGCTGCATTGCAACTGCTGGGTGACATTGGGGTGGGTGCTATCGGCCAGAACCGGAACTTGCGGCTCCAGGGTACGTGAAGAACGCCCCGGGGCCTTCAACCCATTTGGCTGCGTACTTGGTGCAGAAAATTCATGGCAACGTATTCGCCGTCTGTGTTCACTTTGACCGTCGACGCACGAAGGGTCCGATACGCCGCGATAGTGTTCTCCAGCGCTTCCAACAATGCGGGAGCATTCAGAGTAGCAACCGTGTTTGCCAGCAATGACGCCAACTCTGGCACTAGTTCTACCCGCCGAACACCGATGGGTGCCTTGCCCGCACGTTCAAGCCCAAGCGGACCAAGCACGCACCCGCGCAAAAAAGAGAAGAAGTCCAACGCCTCCTGCAGTTCTCCGCGGGCAATCTTCGAGGCGCCGTAGTGCACCCACACCCAGAATCGATCTTCGATCCACTGGTGGTCGGGCGGGGGAAATGCTCGCTTCCCGTGGGCTAGTGCCTCGGTCAGCCGCACATCGCGCTCCCACAACACGGTGGGTTGGTCGACCCGGTCTTTCAGATCCTCAATGCGAACAAACTTGAGGTCAACATGAAGGGCGGGTGGTCCGTAAAGGCAGATCAGTAAGCGTGGCTCGCCGACGTGCTCGCCTGTGAACGCTGCCACCAGCCGCCCGAGCTTGGAAGCGACTTGCTTGCGGCTCTGCATCACCTCGTCAAAGCTCGCGCCCTCGCACACGACGACCAAATCTAGATCGCTGTAGTCGTCCATCAGGTCTGCAGAATAGGAGCCGGCCGCTGCAACACCGACAACCCGGGAGTCTGCTGCCAAGATAGAGACGGCGCGATCGAGGAAATCGCGGTGGAGTTGGGGCGTGGAACGAGGGTGATGGATCAACATGTTGAGACTTTACAGAAGTCCGCCACACCGATCGATTGGTACGCTACGCGCAAGGTCTGCTTTGGGCCTGAGCCCTTCCTTCGACCCAACGCCGGATCCTTGCATTCGTCCATCAACTGCTGTCCTAGTCTGCTTTGGGTCTGCCTGTGGCACCATGCTCCGATGCGAAAAGACGAACACACCGTGGCGCTCGTAGGCGCCAGCCGCAGTGCCTTGGTGCGCGCCGCCACGCGCCTTCTAGGCCCGGCCGATGCTGAAGACGCGGTGCAGGACGCCTATGTGCGCGCGCTGGAGGCCAATGCCCCTGCGCTCAATGCTGCCCAGGCCTGGCTGCTGACTGTGGTGCGCAATCTGGCCATCGACCGTTTGCGGCGGCGCCAGTGGATGGCGCAATGGCTGGCTGAAGCCGTGCAGAGCGCGCACGCCGATGTCGCTGGCGCGGTCGCACCTTCTGCGGAGGCCGATGCGGCTCTTGCGCAGCAGGCCACGCTGGCGCTGCGGCGACTTGCCGAGTATGTGACGCCTGCGGAGGGCGCTGCGTTGCTGTTGCATGCGGTGTTCGACGCCAGCCATGCCGAGCTGGCGCAGGCCAGCGGTCGGTCTGAAGCAGCCAGCCGCCAGCAACTGCGCCGCGCCTTGCAGCGGCTGCGGCAGGCGCAGGAGGGCGACGAATCCAGCGATGAACCCAAGGGCGCCAACGCCGCAGTGCTGCGCCTGTATCTGCAGTCGCTGCAATCGCGAGACCCACAGACACTGTGGGCGCTGCTGCGCCAGCCGCCCGTCAGCGCGGGGGCGGTGCATGCCGCAGCCCAGGCGATGCAGCTTGTGCCACCGCGTGCCCAGCGCGCAAGCGCCACTGTGGGTGGGGTGGTGCAGGTAGGCGGGCAGTTGGGGCTGGTGCTCACGCTTGATGGTGTGACGCTGTGCGTGGTGCCGCTGGGACCACACGCCGAGCAAGTGCATGACGCCGTGGTGGCCTGACCCGCGCACCTGCAGCTGCAACTGGTAGGAAGAAGGCAAGACGGAAGGACGTTTGCAGCACCATGATCCAGCAGCCCGCGCCCACCTTCTTTGCCACCCCGCAGGCGTTCCGCGATTGGCTGGAGCGCCACGCCGCCAGCGCGACGGAGCTGCTGGTGGGTTTTCACAAGGTGGGCTCGGGCCGCCCCAGCTTGGGCTGGCCGGAGTCGGTGGACGAAGCGCTGTGCTTTGGGTGGATCGATGGCATTCGGCGGCGTATTGACGAGCACACGTATTCGATCCGCTTCACTCCGCGCAAGCCGTCGTCGATCTGGAGTGCGGTCAACATCGCCAAAGTGGAGCAGTTGCAGGCGGCAGGCCGCATGACGCCTGCGGGGCTGGCCGCCTTCGCGCACCGCAAGGCAGACAGGTCGGCCATTTACTCGCACGAGCAGGCGGGGGGGGCCGAGCTGCCGGTGGCGCTGCAACGCATTTTCCAGCGCAACAAGGCCGCGTGGCGGTACTTTCAGGAGTCCACACCGCCCAGCTACCGCAAGGTGATGCTGCACTGGGTCACATCCGCCAAACGCGATGCGACCCGGGAGGCGCGGTTTGCGCAGCTGGTGGCCGCCTGTGCTGCGGGCGAGCGCATTGAGCTGTGGGCGAAGCGGCCACCCGTTGCAAAGGCTTAGCCCAGCCTCCAAGCCCGAGCCACCCGGTGGGTTGCCTCGCTTGCCGTAAGCTCGCGGCATGCAACAAAGAAACCTTGGACCTTTCTCCGTCTCGGCCATCGGCCTGGGCTGCATGAACCTGTCGCACGCCTATGGCGCCCCGGTGTCTGCCGAGCAGGGCGAACGCGTGCTGCTGGCCGCGCTGGATGCGGGCGTGACGCTGTTTGACACCGCCACGCTGTACGGCTTTGGCGCCAACGAAACCCTGGTGGGCCGTGTGCTGAAGCAGCACCGCAGCCGTTTCACCCTGGCCAGCAAATGCGGCATGCAGGGCGTGGATGTGAATGGCGACGGCAAGCTGGTGCGCGTGATCGACGGCCGCCCCGCCACGCTGCGCCAGACCTGCGAAGACAGCCTGCGCCGTCTGCAGACCGACGTGATCGACCTGTACTACCTGCACCGCTGGGACAAGAAGGTGCCCATTGAAGACAGCATGGGCGCACTGGCCGACCTGGTGCGTGCGGGCAAGATCCGCAGCATCGGCCTGTCGGAGGTGTCGGCCGCCACGCTGCGCAAGGCGCACGCGGTGCACCCCATTGCTGCGGTGCAGACCGAGTATTCGCTCTGGACGCGCAACCCCGAGATTGCTGTGCTGGACGCCTGCCGAGAACTGGGCGCCGCCTTTGTGGCGTTCAGCCCCGTGGCGCGGGGCTTTCTGTGTGGCGATCTGCGCGATGTGAGCACGCTGGATGCCAAGGATATCCGCCGCGCCATGCCCCGTTTTGCGCCCGACGCCTATGCCGCCAATCTGAATCTGCTCGACGGCTATCAAGCCATTGCGCACGATATGGGTTGCACCCCCGCCCAGCTGGCGCTGGCGTGGCTGCTGCACAAGGCCGAGCACATCATTCCCATCCCAGGCACCACCAGTGTGGAGCATTTGCAGGACGACCTGGGTGCTGCCAACGTACGGCTGGACGCCGCCACCATGGCGCGGCTGGATGCGCTGATCAACGAGCGCACGGTAGTGGGCCAGCGCTACAACGCACAATCCGCGAGCGAAGTCGATACCGAAACGTTTGAAGACCGCGCAGCGTAGGCGGCGCGGTCTTTGTGGGCTTCAGTGCAGGTTCACTGCAGCTTCAATACGGCTTCACGGTAGGACTTTTTGTGGGGCCTCAACGGCCTCGCAAATTGCCCTTGTCATCGGCAATCACGATCTCCACACGGCGGTTCATGGCGCGGCCTTCGGGCGACGCGTTGTCAGCCACCGGGTGGGCCTTGCCGTAGCCGCGTGCGGCGATGCGGCTGCTGTCCACGCCGCGCTGCACCAACGCATCGCGCACGGCCTGCGCGCGGCGGTCTGACAGGTCCTGGTTGTAGCTGTCGCCACCCACGCTGTCGGTGTAGCCCTCGATCAACAGCTTGCGGTCCGGGAACTGTTTGAGAAAGTTCGCCAGCTTGTCCAGGCGCGGGCCGGCCTGGGCCGAGAGTTCGGCCTTGTTGAAGGCAAACAGCACATCGCCCAAGGTCACCAGCAGGCCGCGTTCGGTCTGCTGGGCTTCGAGTTCGCGCAATTGCGCTTCGAGTGCGCGCACGCGGTCTTGTGCCGCATTGGCCTGGGCCATGGCAGCGGTGGCTTGCGCCTGCTGTTGTGCGGCGCGTTGCTCGGCGCTCATCGCCTGCTGCTGGGCTTGCTGGGCGCGCAGGCGGGCCGCGTCAGCCTCTTGGGTGCGGGCCTGCAGACGGATGCGGTCGGCTTCGCTGCCTGCCTGTTTGATGTTGGCATCGAGCTGGCGTGCGCGGGCTGCATTGGTGGCGATCTCGGCGCGTTGGCGGGCGATGTACGCCAGGTGGTTGGTCTCGGACGTGTCGCGGTCATCGGCCCACACGCGGTCGGCCTTGGCCAGTGCGTCGGTGGCTTGCTTCAGTTCGAGCTGCGCGTACTGGTTGACGGCCGGGTCTCCTGCAGCGGTGCTCACTGCGGTACGGGCCTCTTCCAGCGCGGGCGATGGGGTGGTGCTGGCGCAGGCGGCCAGCAGGCCAACGGCAATCAGGCTGGTGCACAGGGCGGTGGTTCGGTGAAAAAAGCGGTGCATGGTCAGGTGTTCCTTGAAATGGGGTGGGGCAATCGCGGGGGCCTCAACGGTGTGTGCCTGAGGCGAAGCCAGGGGGCGCGGTGGCCCCATGGTTGGCGCTGGCTCAGCGGGGCGATCGGCGGTTGATTTCTTCTTGCAGTGCGCGGATACCGTCTTGCACTTGGGCGAGGTTGGCGGCATTGCTGGCCGCGTCTGCGCGTGTTTCAGCGACACGGGCATCTACCTCGGCCTCAGCGGCCAGGCGGCGTGCCGCCACATAGTCCTTCTCTGCCATCGCTTTTTCGGCCTGCATCAGCTTCTCGCGTGCTTGCTGCAGCTGCACGGGGGAGCTGGTGGCCACAGCCGGGGCAGCCGCCACGCGGTTGACAGTGGTGCGGGTGACCGCCATCTGTTCGGTGGGCGCCGGGGTGGAAGAACAGGCGGCCAGTGCGCCCAGTGCGAGTGCCGCTGTGGCGGTACGGATCAATGCGGATGAATGCATGGTGTGGTGGACTCCTCTGGAGGTGGTTGGGTAGGCCGTACCGACGTATCGGGCGGGCCACCAGGGGGTTCTGGTGTTGATGCATTGTTGGGGCTCGCCCGGCAAGCAGGCGTAGGCCCTGCCTCTGTATTGCTGTGGGGCATGTCTTACGAACACTTGCAAACAAGGCGCCCACTATTTGCGTGAAGGAGAGTGGCTTGTTGCGTTCGGGAACTCTCATCTCCCCCAGGTCTCGATCAATGACAGCACGCGCACGCAGCGTGTTGTTGCGGGTGCCCTTCACCCGTACGCCACGTCCCATGGCCGTGGCCTCTGCGCGGGCGCTGCGCACGCCTGCTCCATCACCGCAACACAACGAAGAGGAGAGTTACTGCATGCCGCCATCCACCTTTTTTAACTGGGTCCAGGAGACCACCTTTGCGGGCGTGCCGCTATGGAGCCTGTGTGTGGCCCTGGCGGCGGCTGTGGCCACCTACGCAGCCATCCTTGTGGTGCTGCACCTACTGACCCGCCGCGCCAAAGTGTGGGCCACGCAGTCACACAGCGGCATGGCACTGACTCTGGTGGATGTGCTGGAAGGCACGAGCCGCACGCTGATGCTGGTGGTGGCACTGCTGGTGGGCGCAAGCCTGCTCGACCTGCCGGGCCGCTGGGAGAGCCGTCTGAGCCAGCTGTGGTTTGTCGCCGTGGCGCTGCAGATGGGGCTGTGGGGCATGCGCGCGATTGGCATTGGCGTACGCCGCTATGTGGAGCGGCACTCGTCCAGCGGCATGACGCAGGTCAGCGCCTCGGCCACGCTGATGTCGTGGGGGCTGCGCACGCTGCTGTGGAGCGTGGTGCTGCTGGCCATCTTGTCCAACGTGGGGGTGAACATCACGGCCTTCATCGCCAGCCTGGGGGTGGGCGGTATTGCCGTGGCGTTGGCGGTACAGAACATTTTGGGCGACCTGTTCGCATCGCTGGCGATTGCGGTGGACAAGCCTTTCGAGGTGGGCGACTTCATCGTGGTGGGCAATGTGTCGGGCACCGTGCAGGTGATTGGTCTCAAGACCACGCGCATCCGCAGTCTGCAGGGCGAGCAGATCGTGATGTCCAACACCGACCTGCTCAAGCAGACCATCAGCAACTTCCGCATGCTGGAGCGGCGGCGCATCGTGTTCACCTTTGGCGTAGCCTATGGCACCACCCCCGAGCAGGCCGAGGCCATTCCAGGCGTTGTGCGCAACCTCATCGAGGCACACCCGGAGCTGCGCTTTGACCGTGCACATTTCAAGGCGCTGGGCACCAACTCGCTGGACTATGAGGTGGTCTACATCGTCGAAGACCCGGCCTACAACCTCTACATGGACCTGCAGCAGTCCATCAACCTGGGGCTGCTGCGCGAGTTCAAAGCCATGGGCGTGGAATTTGCGTTTCCTACCCGCACGGTGCACATTGCCAGCGCGCCGCCGCGGGCACCTACCGCTGCCATGCTCTGAGGCGGGGCAAGCCACCACAAACGCGCAGACGAAAAAAAGCCGGCGGCCTTTGCAGGCGACCGGCTTGAACAGGGTAGTTGCTACTAGCGCTTTTTCAACTTCTCAAAAAAGCTTACTTGGCGACCACGCGCACCATTTCCAGGCACTTGTTCGAGTAGCCCCATTCGTTGTCGTACCAGCTCACGACCTTGACGAAGGTGCCGTCCAGCGCGATGCCGGCGTCAGCGTCAAAGATGGACGTGCGGGTGTCGCCACGGAAGTCGGTGGCTACCACCTTGTCTTCGGTGTAACCCAGCACGCCCTTCAGGGCGCCTTCGGACTGGGCCTTCATTTCGGCCTTGATTTCTTCGTAGGTGGCAGCCTTGTCCAGCTCCACCGTCAGGTCCACCACCGACACGTCGGAGGTGGGCACGCGGAAGGACATGCCGGTCAGCTTCTTGTTCAGCGCAGGGATCACCACGCCCACGGCCTTGGCAGCGCCAGTGCTGGAGGGGATGATGTTTTCCAGAATGCCACGGCCGCCGCGCCAGTCCTTGTTCGAAGGGCCGTCCACGGTCTTTTGCGTGGCGGTGGCAGCGTGCACGGTGGTCATCAGGCCGCGCTTGATGCCCCACTTGTCGTTCAGCACCTTGGCCACGGGAGCCAGGCAGTTGGTGGTGCACGATGCGTTGGAGATGATGGCCTGGCCAGCGTAGGTGTCGTGGTTCACGCCGAACACGAACATCGGGGTGTCGTCTTTTGACGGAGCCGACAGGATGACCTTCTTGGCGCCAGCGTCCAGGTGCTTCTGCGCCGTGACCTTGTCCAGGAACAGGCCGGTGGATTCGATCACCACATCGGCGCCGACTTCGTTCCACTTCAGGTTGGCGGGGTCGCGCTCTTGCGTGAGGCGGATCTTCTTGCCGTTGACGATCAGGGTGTTGCCCTCGACCGCCACGGTGCCCTTGAAGCGGCCGTGCACCGAGTCGTACTGCAGCATGTACGCCAGGTACTCAGGCTCCAGCAGGTCGTTGATGCCCACGACTTCGATGTCGCTGAAGTTCTGGATGGCCGAGCGCAGTACGTTGCGGCCGATGCGGCCGAAGCCGTTGATACCAATCTTGATCGTCATAGGGAGCCTCTTCAAAGTTGCAAAGTCGAAATCATGAATTGGCCGCCGCGCGCCCGCTGGCAGCGGTGCGCAGCGGGCAAAGGGCGTTTTAACGCGCCTTCTTGGCAGGCTTCAGGCGGGCCGCGCCGATGGCCACCAGCACTGCGTCGGCCACGTTCTCTTCGGTGAAGCCGAAGTGCTTGAACAGCACAGGCGCGGGGGCCGATTCACCGTAGGTGTCGATGCCCACCACGGCGGCGCAGCCGTACTTCCACCAGCCGTCGGTCACGCCCATTTCCACGGCCACGCGCGGCACGCCCGCAGGCAGCACACTGCTCTTGTACTTGGCATCTTCGCGGTCAAAGGTGGTGGTGCTGGGCATGGAGACCACGCGCACGCCGATCTTCTTGTCGGCCAGCAGGCGCTGGGCCTTCAGGGCCAGCTGCACTTCAGAGCCGGTGGCAATGATCACGGCCACGGGCTTCTTCTTGAGGCCCACGTCGGCAGGCTCGCTCAGCACGTAGGCGCCGCGCGAGATGTCGCCCAGGTCGCGCTTGGGCGCGTAGGGCAGGTTCTGGCGCGACAGGGCCAGCACGGTGGGCTTGTTGCGGTTGGACAGGGCTACGCTCCAGGCCACGGCGGTTTCGGCCGTGTCGGCAGGGCGCCACACATCCAGGTTCGGGATCAGGCGCAGGCTGGCCACGTGCTCGATGGACTGGTGCGTGGGGCCGTCTTCACCGAGACCAATGGAGTCGTGCGTGAACACGTGGATCACGCGCTGCTTCATCAGCGCGGCCATGCGGATGGCGTTGCGGCTGTAGTCGCTGAACGTGAGGAAGGTGCCGCCGTAGGGGATGAAGCCACCGTGCAACGCCACGCCGTTCATGATGGCGGCCATGCCGAATTCGCGCACACCGTAGTTGATGTGGCGGCCACCGACCTTGTCGCCATTCGCGGCTTCGGTCTTGACCACGTTGCCCTGCATGTCAAAGCGCAGGTTGGGCGTGCTCTTGGTGTTGGTGAGGTTGGAGCCGGTCAGGTCGGCGCTGCCACCCAGCAGTTCGGGCAGGGCGGCGGTGAAGGCTTCCAGCGCCAGCTGGCTGGCCTTGCGGCTGGCCACGGTTTCGCCCTTGGTGTGGGCGGCCACCACGGTGTCCACGGCCACCTGGGCAAAGTTGGCGGGCAGGTCGCCGTTCATGCGGCGCGTCAGCTCGGCAGCCAGTTCGGGGAAGGCGGCGGTGTAGGCGGCAAAACGCTCGTTCCAGGCGGCCTCAAAAGCTTGGCCGTTGGCCTTGCAGTCCCAGCTGGCGTAGACGTCTTCGGGGATCACGAAGGGTTCGCTGGCCCAGCCCAGGGCTTCGCGGGTCAGCGCGATTTCTTCGGCGCCGAGCGGTTCGCCGTGGGCCTTGGCGGTGTTGGCGCGGTTGGGGCTGCCCTTGCCGATGTGCGTCTTGCACACGATCAGGGTGGGACGCTCGGTCTGCTTCTTGGCTTCTTCGATGGCTGCGGCCACCTTGTCAGCATCGTGGCCGTCGATGGGGCCGATCACGTTCCAGCCGCTGGCCACAAAACGCAGGGGGGTGTTGTCGGCAAACCAGGGAGCGACCTGGCCATCGATGCTGATGCCGTTGTCGTCGTACAGGGCGATCAGCTTGTTGAGCTTCCAGGCGCCTGCCAGAGACACGGCTTCGTGGCTGATACCTTCCATCAGGCAGCCGTCGCCCAGGAAGGCGTAGGTGTGGTGGTCCACCACGGCATGGCCTTCGCGGTTGAACTCGGCGGCCAGCAGCTTTTCGGCCAGCGCAAAGCCCACGGCATTGGTGATGCCCTGGCCCAGGGGGCCGGTGGTGGTCTCGACGCCAGCGGTGTAGCCCACTTCGGGGTGGCCGGGCGTCTTGCTGTGCAGCTGGCGGAAGTTCTTCAGCTCGCCAATCGGCAGGTCGTAGCCCGTGAGGTGCAGCAGCGCGTACAGCAGCATCGAGCCGTGGCCGTTGGACAGCACAAACCGGTCGCGGTCAAACCACTGGGGGTTGGTAGGGTTGTGCTTGAGGTGGCGGCTCCACAGCGCCACGGCCATGTCGGCCATGCCCATGGGGGCGCCGGGGTGGCCGGAGTTGGCTTGTTGAACGGCGTCCATGGCCAATGCGCGGATCGCATTTGCCATCTGTTGGGATTGCTGGGTGTTGGCCATGGGGGGAGGGTTCAGGGTGGGTGATTCGGGGGAAACCCGGCATTTTACCGGGGCGGCTTTCGCCCACCTGAATTCGCAGGCTGCAAGCCGTAAGCCCGGTGGCAATGCACTACAGTGCGGGCCATGCAAGGACTGCACCTCACCGCCGATCTCCATGGCTGCCGCTGTGCCCCTGCCTGGCTGCTGGACGCCGCCGCCCTGGGCCGCGCCTGTACCGATGCGGTGCACGCCGCCGGGCTGCAGCCCGTGGGGCAGTTATTTCATGAATTTCCGGCCACGGCGCATGGCCCTGGAGGGGTGACCGCTACTGTTTTGCTAGCAGAATCCCACCTGTGCGTGCACACCTGGCCCGAGCAGCGCGCGGTGACGCTGGATGTGTATGTGTGCAACTTTGGCGCCGACCATTCGGGCAAGGCGCGGGCGCTGATGGACGCGCTGCTGGCCCTGTTCGACCCCACCACGGTGGAGCGCCACGCGCTGCAGCGGGGTGCTGTGAACGAGGTGGCGGCATGAGTTCTAGTGCCGCCTCCCATCACCAGGTACCCGCGTTGCTGCTGGCCGCCGGCCGTGGCGAGCGCATGCGCCCGTTGACCGACACCACCCCCAAGCCTCTGCTGCCGGTGCAGGGCCAGCCGCTGCTGCAGTGGCACTTGGCGGCGCTGCAGGAGGCGGGTGTGGAACAGGTGGTGATCAACACCGCGTGGCTGGGGGCGCAGATCAGTGACCATTTTCTAGGTGTTTTTGGCCTCCAGCGCTTAATGGGTAAGCGCAAGCAGCTATCAATTTTATACTCGCACGAAGGCGTGGACTTTGGCGATGCGCTGGAAACCGCCGGTGGCATCGCGCGCGCGCTGCCCCAGCTGGGCCCCGTGTTCTGGCTGGCGGCAGGTGATGTGTTTGCCCCCGACTTCGTGTTCGACAGCGCCGCCGTGGCGGCCTTTGAAGCCAGCCACCACCTGGCCCACCTGTGGCTGGTGCCCAACCCCGCCCACAACCCGCGCGGCGACTTTGGCCTGTCGGCAGACGGGCTGGCGCTGAACCTGCCCGCCGACGACTCCGCACCGCGTTACACCTATAGCACCATCGCCCTGTTGCGCGCCGAGCTGTTTGCAGCGCCGTGGTGCGACATTCCGCCCGGAAACCCCGGCGGCATCAAAGCCCCGCTGGCGCCGCTGCTTCGCCGTGCAATGGACAATGGCCGCGTCAGTGCGCAGCTCTACACCGGCCGCTGGACCGATGTGGGCACGCCAGAGCGGCTGGCCGAACTCAATTCCTATTCTCACGACGCGCCATGAACACCACCGTGCCTGCCTCTGTCTATGCCCAGCGCCGCGCGCACCTCGCTGCCCAGTTGGGCCCCGGGGGCATTGCCATCATTCCTACGGCACTGGAGCGTCCGCGCAACCGGGACAGCGACTTTCTGTTCCGCCACGACAGCTACTTCTACTACCTGACAGGCTTTACCGAGCCTGGCGCCTGCCTGGTGCTGGCGCACGATGGCCGCAGCACGCTGTTCTGTCAGCCCAAGGACCTGGAGCGTGAGATCTGGGACGGCTACCGCCTGGGCCCGACCGCTGCGCCTGCGGCCTTGGGTGTGGATGCCGCGCATTCGATGGCCGAACTGGACAGCAAACTGCCACGCCTGCTCGAAAACACGGCCTGCGTCTGGTACCCGTTTGCCACGCACAGCGGCTTGGCCGCCCGGGTGGAGGGCTGGCTCAACGTGGTGCGCGGCCGTGTGCGCTATGGCGCCATCTGCCCCGCAGAACAGAACGACCTGTGCACGCTGCTCGACGAGATGCGCCTGTTCAAGGACACCCACGAGCAGGACATCATGCGCCGCGCCAGCGCCATCAGCGCGCAGGCCCACATCCGCGCCATGCAGCGCTCGGCCCGCATGCTACGCGCCGGGGAGGATGTGCGTGAATACCACCTGGATGCCGAGCTGCTGCATGCGTTCCGCGACGCGGGCTCGCAGTACCCGGCCTACAGTTCCATCGTGGCGGCGGGCGCGAATGCCTGTGTGCTGCACTACCGGGCCGATACCGCACCGGTGCGTGATGGCGAGCTGGTGCTGATCGACGCGGGTTGCGAGCTGGACAGCTACGCCAGCGACATCACGCGCACCTTCCCCGCCAACGGAAAATTCACGGGCCCACAGCGCGCGCTGTACGACCTGGTGCTGGCCAGCCAGGACGCGGCCGTGGCTGCCACCAAGGCGGGTGCACGCTTCAACGACCCGCACGACGCCACGGTGGCCGTGCTGGCGCAGGGCATGCTGGACCTGGGCCTGCTCGACAAGAACAAGGTGGGCACCGCGCAGGACGTGATCGACAAGCGCGCCTACTTCCAGTTCTACATGCACCGCACCAGCCACTGGCTGGGCATGGACGTGCACGACTGCGGCAGCTATGTGGAGCCCGGCGAGGTGGGGCAGACCAGCGAACGCAAAGACCCTCTCTCGGGCGAAACGATCACCAATCGCCCCAGCCGCATCCTGCGGCCCGGCATGGTGCTGACCATCGAGCCCGGCATCTACGTGCGCCCCGCCGACGGCGTGCCCGAGCAGTTCCACAACATCGGCATCCGCATCGAAGACGATGCCATCGTCACCGAGACGGGTTGTGAGCTGATCACGCGCGGTGTCCCGGTGAAGGCCGACGAGATCGAAGCGCTGATGCGCGCCTGAGCGTGGGCAAAACCATGGCCGTGGACAACACTGCGGGGGCAGACGCAGCGCGCGCTCCGGCGCAACCCGGCAAGTGGCGGCTGGGCGGTGCGCTGTGGCTGCTGGGCATGCCCGGCGTGGTGGCGGTGGTCTGGGCGCTGCTGCCCACACTGAAGGCCAACGAAGCCCTGCTGCCGCTGCCACCAGGGGTCGTACTGGTGCTCAGCGGGTTGCAGACGGCGGTGCTCCTGGCGCTGGCAGCGGCGATCGGGGTCTGGCTGGCGCCTCGCGTGGGCCTGCAGGCGCCCGCCATGTCTTCCTGGCTGGCCGGCCGGCCCGCAGGGCCCGCGCTGCGGGCCCAACTCCTGCCCGGAGTCTGCGGTGGTGTGGCGGGCGCTGCGTGGCTATGGGTGCTGTCCCGGCTGGCGCCCACGGCGCTGCAGCCCTCCGATCCTGCCAGTGCCATGCCATTAGCGGTCAAGCTGCTGTATGGCGGCATCACCGAAGAGCTGCTGGTGCGCTGGGGTGTGATGACCCTGCTGCTGTGGCTGGGCTGGCGCTTGCTGCAGCGTGGTCAGGGGCGGCCCGGCAAGGGGCTGGTGGCTGTGGCGGTGGTGCTCAGCGCTGTGTTGTTTGCTTTGGGACACCTGCCTGCCGCGCAGGCGCTGGCTGGGGTGTTGACCGTGCCCGTGGTGGCATTCGTGCTGGTGGGCAACACGGCCTTTGGTCTGGTGGCGGGCTGGCTCTATGCGCGCCACGGCCTGGAGGCAGCGGTCATTGCGCACGTGCTGGCGCATCTCCTGTCATCTCCGCTGCTCTGAGAGGCCGATTCACGGTGCCGCTGCACGGGGTAACTCGCATGTAACCGCTTCGTGTGAGAATTGAAACTCGATTACATCCCCAACGACCGAGAGAAAAGAGACATGTCCATGCCTACCCGCCGCGCCACCAAGATTGTTGCCACCCTGGGTCCTGCATCGAGCGACCCGGCGCTGCTGGAGGCGATGATCCGAGCAGGGGTGAACGTGGTGCGGCTGAACTTCAGCCACGGCAAGGCGCAGGACCACATCGATCGCGCCGCCACCGTGCGTGCCGCCGCCCAGCGCGCAGGCCGCGAGGTGGCCATCATGGCCGACCTGCAGGGACCCAAGATCCGCGTGGGCAAGTTTGCCGAAGGCAAGGTCCAGCTGGAATCGGGTGCCAAATTCGTGCTCGACGCCTCGCGCACCGAGCTGGGCGATATCGAAGGCGTGGGGCTGGACTACAAGGAGCTGCCGCGTGACGTGAAAGCAGGTGACCTGCTGCTGCTCAACGATGGCCTGATCGTGCTCACCGTGGATGCGGTGCGGGGCGAAGAAGTACACACCACCGTCAAGGTGGGCGGCGAGCTGTCGAACAACAAGGGCATCAACAAGAAGGGCGGCGGCCTTACGGCACCGGCCTTGACGGCCAAGGACATGGAAGACATCCGCACGGCCATGAGCTTTCAGGCCGACTATGTAGCGGTGAGCTTTCCCAAGAACGCGACCGACATGGAAATGGCGCGCCAGCTGTGCAATGTGGCCGCGTCCGAGTACCGCCACAAGCCCGGCCTGATCGCCAAGATCGAGCGGGCCGAGGCCATCCCGCACCTCGAAGCCATCCTGCGCGTGAGCGACGGCATCATGGTGGCGCGCGGCGACCTGGCGGTGGAAGTGGGCAACGCGGCCGTGCCCGCGCTGCAAAAGAAGATGATCCGCATGGCGCGCGAGCTGGACAAGGTCGTGATCACCGCCACGCAGATGATGGAAAGCATGATCACCAACCCCGTGCCCACGCGCGCCGAGGTGAGTGACGTGGCCAACGCCGTGCTGGATGGCACCGACGCCGTGATGCTGAGTGCCGAAACGGCCGCAGGCCGCTACCCGCTCGAGACCGTGGAAGAGATGGCCACCATCTGCGCCGCGGCCGAGGCGGCGGAAGACCACCAGCTCGATGCCGACTTCACCGGCCAGACCTTTGGCCGCATCGACCAGTCCATTGCCATGGGCGCGTTGTTTACCGCCCACCACCTGGGCGCCAAGGCCATCGTCGCCATGACCGACAGTGGCGCGACGGCACTGTGGATGAGCCGGCACAGCATCCGCATTCCCATCTATGCGCTCACCCCCAAGGTGGCCACGCAACGCAAGATGGCCATGTACCGCAACGTGCGCCCTTTGCTGATGGACACCAGTGCCGACCGCGACACCGCGCTGGATCAGGCCGAGCGCCACCTCAAGAGCCGCAACATCGTGCAAAAGGGGGATGTGTACGCCATCACCTGTGGTGAGCCCATGGGCGCACCCGGCGGCACGAACATGCTGAAGATCTGCGTGGCCAGCTGACCGATCGAGGGGTTGCACCCTCACCGCTGCGGGGCAGCGTCCCGGGCAGGAGTCCGGCGGCGCTGGGCGGCGGTCAGTGCGCGTTGCCTTGTGGCGACTTGTGCTCCAGGGCTGCTTGCCAGCGCGGTGCGCGCGCGGCCAGTGCGTGGATGGCCGCCGCTGCCAGCCCCCCGGTGACCAGGCCCGCCAGCACATCAGACGGGAAGTGCACTCCCAGGCAGACGCGGCTCCAGACCATGGCGGCTGTGACCGCCGCGGCCAGCCAGGTCAGCCCGCGAACCGGCCGCAGGGCGAGACTGGCCGCCAGCGCGGCGGCGCCTGCCACATGCATGCTGGGAAAGCCTGCGCGCGCTGCGTGCTCGATCCACTGGACGCCAATGCCCAGCTGCGCAGGCCGCGGCGCCGGCACCGCCAGTCGCAACAGCTGTACTCCTACCCACGCCAGGGCCATGGACGCGAGCGCCAGCACCAGGGCGCGCCGCTGCGCTGCGTTGCCCAGCACAAAGCTGCCGAGCAGCAGGCCGCCCATGGCGGTGGGTAGTTGCTGTGACACCCACCGTGCCACCGCCACCACGGCAGGCAAGGTCGCGGCGTCGGCATTGAGGGCCTGAAACAGGGCCAGATCGAGTTCAAGCATGGGAGCTGTCCGGTGGCGTGGTGGTGGTGGCGAAATGCGGGAAGCGTGGACGCAGAGCCGTGGCCGCCAGGTCGCAAAGCCAGCCGGTGACCCAGCACAGCCAGCCCGTCCACAGTGTGTGGCTCATGAAATGGGCGCCCCGTACCTGCTGGGCCGCACCCAACACGAATCCCGCCAGCAACGCACCCGCCAACCACCAGCGTGCGGCCGACGGTAGCTTGTGGCGCAATGCGAAGTAGCCTCCCAAAAAGGCGAATCCCGCCGACGCATGGCCCGCCGGAAAACAGCGACCGCTACCGCCATCGAGCACACCCAGCGCCCAGTGCGACACATGGCGCGCCACGCCGCCAAATTGTGCGAGGTCCCACGGGCAACTGGTGGCGCTGAGGTTCTTGGTGATGCTGACCACGGCCAGCGAGAGCAGGGCGCTCACGGCCATCTGCAGGCGCTCGCTGGCGTCCAGCTTGCGCAGAAAGCCGCGCGGCCACCACACGCTCAGCGCCAGCAGGAGCACCAGCAGCCAGCCCAGACGGCGGGCGCCTTCATGCAGCACCTGCACAAAAAACCACTGGTCCCGCATCGGAAACCCGTTGGACGATCCAAACACCTGCGCAAACGCCAGGTCCTGCCCTGCGGCATCCCAGGCCACCACACAGGCCAGAGCGCCCAGGGTCCAGAAAAGCAGCGTGTGGCGGTGAGAGGGGGCGTGGGGTGTGATGGACGGCGTGACGGGCGAAGGCTGCATGTGCCGGAAGATAGGCGGGCGTACTTAACGCCGTCTTAAAGCCGGTGCCGCCCTTGTCCCGCCCCTGTCCGATGGGCTGCGACAATGCCTGCATGCGAATACTCGTGGTCGAAGACGATGCGGGCATAGCCAGTGGCCTGCGCAGCAATCTGCAGCAACGCGGCTATGCGGTGGATGTCAGTGACGGCGTCGCCAGTGCCTGGAGTGCCCTGCGCGCCGAGCGTTTTGACGCTGTGCTGCTGGACCTGGGGTTGGTGGACGGTGACGGTAGCGAACTGCTACGGCGTCTGCGCCTGAGCCCGCACGCCACCGGGGCTGCATCGGCAGCTCTGCCGGACCCCGCTACGCCGGTCCTCATCGTCACGGCGCGTGACCAGGTGCACCAGCGCATCGCGGGGCTGGACCAGGGCGCCGATGACTACCTGACCAAGCCCTTTGATGTGGATGAATTGGACGCGCGTTTGCGGGCGCTGCTGCGGCGCGCGGCGGGACGGACGTCGCCCACCATCCGTCTGGGCGATATCGAGCTGGATCCAGCGACCCGCACGGTGCGCCAGCAAGGCAAACCCGTGGAAATGTCTCCGCGCGAGTTTTCCGTGTTGTTGGTGCTGCTGGAGGCGCGGGGTCGGGTGCTGTCGCGCCAGCAGATCGAGGAACGCCTGTACAGCTGGGATGCCGCTGTGGAGAGCAATGCGGTCGAGGTCCACATCCACCACCTGCGCCGCAAGCTGGGCAGTGCCTGTATCCAGACCATGCGCGGGGTGGGTTACTTCATGCCGCAGGAGAAACCGGCGTGAACGCACCCACCGCTCCTCGCCCGGCGCCAGCGCGTCGCCCATCGCTGACCCGGCAACTGTTGCTATGGTCGCTGGGGGCACTGGCCATTGTCTGGGGCAGCTTCGTCTTCATTGGCTACCAGACCGGTGTGCATGAGGCCGACGAGCTGACCGACGGGCACCTGGCCAGCGTGGCCGCGCTGCTGCTCAACCTGCGTGCCACCGAGGCGATGCAAGGCCCACAGCGGACCGAGCGCACCCCCACGCCATGGCTCAAATCGCACGATTACCAGCAGACCATCAGCGTGGTGCAGTGGGATGCGCAGGGGCGGGTGCTCTCCCTCACGGGTTCGGTGTCCGAGCCGCCTTTCAGCGATGCCGAGGGGTTTGCCGACCTCACGCTGGGCCCGGACAAGGTGGCCTGGCGCAGCTTCTCGCAATGGGATGCGGAGCGCACCCGCAAGATCATGGTGATGCTGGAGCTGCGCGAGCGGGACGAGCTGGCGGATGACATTGCCGGACAGCTCATCGAGCCTGGTCTGTGGTTGCTGCCTGTGGTGTCTCTGGCTCTGGGGCTCGCGCTGTGGCGCGGCTTGCGGCCTTTGTACGCGCTGTCGGCCGACGTGGCAGCGCTGGATCCGACCAGTACCCAGCGGCTGGCATCGCGCCATGCCTGGAGCGAGTTCGAGTCGGTCGTGGCATCGATCAATACCTTGCTGGACCGCCAGCAGGTCGCCATGGTGCGCGAGCGCCGCCTGGCCAATGAGGTGGCCCATGAATTGCGCACCCCGCTGTCCTCCATCGCGCTGCAGGCCAGCGCCCTGGCGGGGGAGCTGACGGAAGAGGCCCGTGCTCAGTCGCTGGCGCGCATCGGCCAGGATGCTCTGCGTGCGGGTCACGTTCTCAACCAGCTGCTGGCCCTGGCCCGCGCCAGCCGGGCCGAGCTGCACGAAGCCAAGGCGCCCGTGGACCTGAGCGCACTGGCGCGGTCGGTGTGCGCCGACTATGCCCAGGCGGCGTGGAAACGCGGCGACGACCTGGCCCTGTCGGCTCCGCCCGCGCTCACCGTGCCCGGCCATGCCGTGTTGCTGGACATCGCGGTGCGCAATCTGGTGGAAAACGCGCTCAAGCACACGCCCGAAGGCACCCGGATCGCCGTCCAGCTGCGCATGGCGGACGCTGGTGGCGTGTGGCTGCAGGTGTGTGATGACGGGGCGCGCCCGCAGGCCGGCGGCGCACCGGGCCGTGCGGCGGCGGTGCCGGTGGACAGCCTGCATCTGGGGCACGAAATCCTGCGCCGCGTGGCGGACATCCATGGGGGGCACTTTGGCGCAGCCCCTGCACCGGCGCCCTTTACCACCTGCTACCGGTTGGATTTGCCATCGCCCTCCGTGTCGGCCCCCGGTTAAAATTGCGAGTTACCAAGCGGTTACCACCGCATTGCCGGGCGCTATAGCGCCTCGCCCCCTCCTTCATCAACCCACCACGGACCCCACGACCATGCCCCTCGTTTCGATGCGCGAACTGCTCGACCATGCCGCTGCCAACAGCTATGGCATCCCTGCCTTCAACGTCAACAACCTGGAGCAGGTGCAGGCCGTGATGGCTGCTGCGGACGAAGTGGGCGCTCCCGTCATCCTGCAGGCCAGCGCTGGCGCACGCAAGTACGCGGGCGAGCCCTTCATCAAGCACCTGATCCAGGCGGCGGTCGAGGCCTTCCCCCACATCCCGCTGGTGATGCACCAGGACCACGGCACCTCGCCCAAGATTTGCCAGGGTGCCATCGACCTGGGCTTTGGCTCGGTGATGATGGACGGCTCGCTGATGGAAGACGGCAAGACCCCTTCGTCCTTCGACTACAACGTTGAAGTGACGCGCAAGGTGGTGGACATGGCGCACAAGGTGGGCGTTACGGTCGAAGGCGAACTGGGCTGCCTGGGCAACCTCGAAACCGGGGACGCGGGCGAAGAAGACGGCATTGGTGCCGTCGGCAAGCTCGACCACAGCCAGATGCTGACCGATCCCGAAGAAGCCGCCGTGTTTGTGAAGGCCACCCAGCTGGACGCCCTGGCCATCGCCATCGGCACCAGCCATGGCGCCTACAAGTTCAGCCGCAAGCCCACGGGCGACATCCTGGCCATCAGCCGCGTGAAGGAAATCCACCAGCGCATCCCCAACACCCACTTGGTGATGCATGGCTCCTCGTCGGTGCCTGCCGAGTTGCTGGCCATCATCAACCAGTACGGCGGCAAGATGAAGGAAACGTACGGCGTGCCCGTCGAGGAAATCCAGGAAGCCATCAAGCACGGCGTGCGCAAGATCAACATCGACACCGACATCCGTCTGGCGATGACGGGCGCGGTGCGCAAGTTCCTGTTTGAAAACCCCGACAAGTTCGACGCCCGCGAATGGCTCAAGCCCGCCCGCGAAGCGGCCAAGCAGGTGTGCAAGCAGCGTTACCTGGAGTTCGGCTGCGAAGGCCAGGGCAGCAAGATCAAGGGCCTGAGCCTGCAGGCCGTGGCCGCCCAGTACGCCTCGGGTGCGCTGGCCCAAGTGGTGAACTGATCGTTGGCACCAGGCCCTGCGGGGCCGCTGCCCAGCCTGGCTGCTTTGTGCTGCCAGGCTTTTTTTTTACCTGTTTGCGGGGGGAGACTGGGGAGTTCCCTCTACTGCAGACAAAGGCGACAGCGACAAGATTTTCTTCATGTAAGCTCGTGGTCAGCTTGCCCACCGGCAGCGCCGCGAGAAGTGTCCGATACCAGGGCGCTTTCAACACATTTTCACCAGCTACACCGCGCTGGTTGTTGCATGGCAGAAGCCGTCGAGGGACGGACTTGGGTGCCGTGGGATGATTGAAGGCGAATTCGTATGAACCTTTCTCTATGACTCTGACCATTTCAAAGTTCCGGCGGCTGTTGCCTGTGTTGGCTGTGACGGTGTTCACGGTGGCGTGCGCGCCCCTGACCGTTCCTCCCAAGTCCGAATATCCAGTCGGGCGTGCCCGCCTTGTACTGCCGCCGGGGGCCTGGCAGGACCTGGGTACCTCCGAGGAAGCCATTGCAGGCTCCGGAGGACGTATTGCGCTCCAGACCCGCGATGTGGGCTTGCGGAATGCGCAGGGAGACTGGCTGGCCGTGTTGCGCGTGCAGACCAACCGCGCAGGAGACCTGAGTGGTTCTCCGCAGGGCATCGGTTATTGCCCCACCCAGCAGGACGTCACCGTGGAGGATGGCGCTGCAGGCAGCCCCGTGCGCGCAGACTGTCTGCGCCTCAAGCGGTGGGGAAGCAGTTCCCAGTGGCTGGACAAGAACCGGCCGGACCTTGTCGAGTGGCTCAGCACCCGCCAGATCACTCTGACCCAGCCCTATACCTATCTGAGCTATCGCTACGTGACGGAGGCGGGTGCCTGGGTGAAGGTCGATGCCTTGGTGGACCAGCGGCTGTTGCGTCCGGCTACGCGCAATAACGAGGAGTTCCTTGTGGCGGGAAGACCCGCGCTGCAATGGGGGCGTGACCTGGCCCAGGCCGTGCGCCTGAGCTCCGGCATGGTGGACGGCCATCTGGCCATTCCGCCCTTCCCGTTCCCTGCGCCCACATCCAAACCCTAGCGCGCCAGTCCTCCCCTGCCTGGCGGCCTTGCATAACGATTACGAAACTCGAGGAGACCTCTGATGCAGACAAGCCCCGTCCCGCAGCCGCAGCGTATCGGCGTGCCAAGGGAAACCTTTCCCGGTGAAAAGCGCGTGGCCACCGTGCCCGATGTGGTGGAGAAGCTGATCAAGCTGGGCTTCACTGTCACGGTGGAGTCTGGGGCTGGGGATGGCGCCAACTTCAGTGACGACGCCTACCGCGCTGCGGGCGCCGAGATCGTGGGCGACGCTGCCTCGCTGTGGGCTGCATCCGATATCGTCTTCAAGGTCCGCCCGCCCAGCAGCGATGAAGTGGCGCTGATGCGCGAGGGCACGACGCTCATCGACTTCATCTGGCCCGCCCAGAATCCCGAACTGATGCAGCAGCTGGCGGCCCGCAAGGCGACGGTGCTGGCCATCGACTGCCTGCCGCGCACGCTCTCGCGCGCCCAGAAGATGGACGCGCTCACTTCCACCGCAGGCGTCAGTGGCTACCGCGCCGTCATCGAGGCGGCCAATGCCTTCGGCCGCTTCTTCAACGGCCAGATCACGGCCGCAGGCAAAGTGCCGCCCGCCAAGGTGTTCATTGCAGGCGCTGGTGTGGCCGGCCTTGCCGCCATTGGCACCGCAGCTAACCTGGGCGCCATCGTGCGCGCCAATGACACCCGTGCCGAGGTGGCCGACCAGGTCAAGTCGCTGGGCGGCGAGTTCGTCAAGGTGGACTACGAGGAAGAAGGCTCGGGCGGCGGCGGCTATGCCAAGGTCATGAGCGAGGGCTTTCAGGCTGCGCAGCGCAAGATGTACGCCGAGCAGGCCAAGGACGCCGACATCATCATCACCACCGCGCTGATCCCGGGCAAGCCCGCGCCCAAGCTCATCACCGCCGAGATGGTGCAGAGCATGAAGCCCGGCAGTGTGATCGTGGACATGGCGGCCGAGCAGGGCGGCAACTGCGAGCTGACCGTGCCCGGCCAGGCCGTGGTGCGCCATGGTGTGACCATCGTCGGCTACACCGACCTGGCCTCGCGCCTGGCCAAGCAGTCGTCCACGCTGTACGCCACCAACCTGTTGCGCCTGACGGAAGAGCTGTGCAAGGCCAAGGACGGCGTGGCCGTGGTCAACATGGAGGACGACGCGATCCGCGGCCTCACTGTGGTCAAGGAAGGCTCGATCACCTGGCCTGCGCCGCCGCTCAAGCAGGCGCCGGCACCCGCGCCCAAGGCGGCAGCCCCGGTGGCCGAGAAGAAATCGAGCCACGGCACAGGCGCACCCATGTCCGCCAAGACGCTGACCATCGTTTTTGCCGTGCTGGCTGTGCTGTTCTGGGCCATCGGTGCCTACGCGCCCGTGGCCTTCCTGGGGCACTTCACGGTGTTCGTGCTGGCCTGCTTCATCGGCTACATGGTGGTGTGGAACGTCACACCCGCACTGCACACGCCGCTGATGAGCGTGACCAACGCGATCTCCAGCATCATCGCCATCGGTGCGCTGGTGCAGATTGCACCGCCGGATGCGGGCATCAACGGGCGCCCGGATGGACTCATCCTCTGGCTGGCCTTTGCCGCGCTGGTGCTCACGGCCATCAACATGTTCGGCGGCTTTGCGGTCACGCGCCGCATGCTCGCCATGTTCCGCAAGTAATCCGATAACGACAAGAACAACGAGGAGCACAGAACATGTCCCAAAGTCTCGCCACCGTTGCCTATCTGGGTGCGGCCATTTTGTTTATCCTGAGCCTGGGCGGGCTCTCCAACCCTGAAACCTCGCGCCGCGGCAACCTGTTTGGCATGGTCGGCATGGCGCTCGCCGTGCTGGCCACGGTGTTCGGCCCGCGTGTCAGTCCTGCGGGCGTGGCCTGGATCGTCGGCGCTCTGGTCATTGGCGGCGGCATTGGCCTGTATGCGGCCCGGGTCGTCAAGATGACCCAGATGCCCGAACTGGTCGCGCTCATGCACAGCCTGGTGGGCCTTGCGGCCTGCCTGGTGGGGTTTGCCAGCTATGTCGATACCTCGATTCAGCTGCAGGGTGCCGAGAAGATCATCCACGAGGTGGAGATTTATGTGGGCATCCTGATTGGTGCCGTCACGTTCAGCGGCTCGCTGGTTGCCTTTGGCAAGCTCAACGGAAAGATCGGCGGCAAGCCGCTGCTGCTGCCCGGCCGCCACTGGCTCAACCTGGCCGCGCTGCTGATCGTGATCTGGTTTGGCCGTGAGTTCCTGCGCGCCGAGACCGTCGAGCAAGGCATGGTGCCGCTCATGGTGATGACGGTGATTGCGCTGCTGTTCGGTATCCACATGGTCATGGCCATTGGTGGTGCCGACATGCCGGTGGTGGTGTCCATGCTCAACAGCTACTCGGGCTGGGCGGCGGCGGCCACGGGCTTCATGCTGTCCAACGACCTGCTCATCGTGACCGGCGCGCTCGTGGGTTCTTCGGGCGCCATCCTGTCCTACATCATGTGCAATGCGATGAACCGCAATTTCATCAGCGTGATTGCGGGGGGCTTTGGTTCGGGCGCGGGCAAGCCCGCCAAAAAGGGCGAAGCTGCCGAGCCTCAGGGCGAGGCCGTACCCGTCAGCTCCGCTGAGACGGCCGAGCTGCTGCGCGACGCCAAGAGCGTCATCATCGTGCCCGGTTACGGCATGGCCGTAGCCCAGGCGCAGCACACGGTGTACGAGATCACCAAGACCCTGCGCGAGAAGGGTGTGGATGTGCGCTTTGCCATCCACCCCGTGGCAGGCCGCATGCCCGGCCACATGAACGTGTTGCTGGCCGAGGCCAAGGTGCCCTACGACATCGTGATGGAGATGGACGAGATCAACGAGGATTTCCCCGATGCCGACGTGGCCATGGTCATTGGCGCCAACGACATCGTGAACCCCAGCGCGCTGGACGATCCGTCCAGCCCCATCGCTGGCATGCCGGTGCTCGAAGTGTGGAAGGCCAAGACCTCCATCGTGATGAAGCGCTCGATGGCCTCGGGCTATGCGGGGGTGGACAACCCCTTGTTCTACAAGGACAACAACCGCATGCTGTTTGGCGATGCCAAGAAAATGCTGGATGAGGTACTGACCGCGCTCAAGAGCTGACGGGCATAATTCCTCCACAATAAAAGCACGATCGTGCTGAAAAACATCGGCGTGCTTGCAGGACCCCCATAAAACCTACCAGGAGACAATCCCAATGACCGACCGCCCGTGGCTGGCCGCCTATCCACAAGGTGTTCCCGCAGACATCGACACCACGCAGTACAGCTCCCTTGTGGCGCTGATGGACGAGGCGTTCAAGAAGTACGCCAACCGCGTGGCCTACAGCTTCATGGGCAAGGACGTGACCTACGCCCAGACCGATTCGCTCTCCAGCGCTTTTGCTGCCTATCTGCAGGGCCTGGGGCTGGTCAAGGGCGACCGCGTGGCCATCATGATGCCCAACGTGCCCCAGTACCCGGTGACCGTGGCGGCCGTGCTGCGCGCGGGCTTTGTGGTCGTCAACGTGAACCCGCTGTACACGCCGCGCGAGCTGGAGCACCAGCTCAAGGACTCGGGCGCCAAGGCCATCGTCATCATCGAGAACTTTGCCACCACGCTGGAGCAGTGCATCGCGCACACGCCCGTCAAGCACGTGGTGCTGTGCGCCATGGGTGACCAGCTCGGTCTGCTCAAAGGGACCCTGGTCAACTACGTGGTGCGCAACGTCAAGAAGATGGTGCCCGCCTACAACCTGCCGGGTGCGGTGCGCTTCAATGACGCCGTGGCCCAGGGCACGCGCGGCACCCTCAAGAAGCCCGACATCAAGCCCGACGACATCGCGCTGCTGCAGTACACCGGCGGCACCACGGGCGTCAGCAAGGGCGCGGTGCTGCTGCACCGCAACGTGATCGCCAACGTGCTGCAGTCCGAGGCCTGGAACGAGCCCGTGATGAAGAAGGTGCCCGCAGGTGAGCAGCCCACCAGCATCTGCGCGCTGCCGCTGTACCACATCTTCGCGTTCACGGTGAACATGATGCTGAGCATGCGCACGGGCGGCAAGACCATCCTGATCCCCAACCCGCGCGACCTGCCTGCGGTGCTCAAGGAGCTGTCCAAGCACACCTTCCACAGCTTCCCGGCCGTCAACACGCTGTTCAACGGCCTGGCCAACCACCCGGACTTCAACACCGTCAACTGGAAGAACCTCAAGGTCTCGGTGGGTGGTGGCATGGCGGTGCAGGGTGCTGTGGCCAAGCTCTGGCTCGAAAAGACGGGTTGCCCCATCTGCGAAGGGTATGGCCTGTCGGAGACCAGCCCTTCGGCCAGCTGCAACCCCACCACCAGCACCGAATACACCGGCACCATCGGCGTGCCGCTGCCCAGCACCTCCATGAAGCTGCTGGACGATGAAGGCCGTGAGGTCACCACGCTGGGCGAGCCGGGCGAAATCGCCATCAAGGGCCCTCAGGTGATGGCCGGCTACTGGCAACGTCCCGATGAAACCGCCAAGGTCATGACCGAAGACGGCTACTTCAAGTCGGGCGACATCGGCGTGATGGATGCGCGCGGCTTCTTCAAGATCGTGGACCGCAAGAAGGACATGGTGCTGGTCAGCGGCTTCAACGTGTACCCCAACGAGGTCGAAGAAGTGGTGGCCAACTGCCCTGGCGTGCTCGAATGCGCCGTGGTGGGCGTGCCCGACGAAAAGACCGGCGAGGCCGTGAAGCTCGTGATCGTGAAGAAGGACCCGGCGCTCACCGAAGCGCAGGTCAAGGAGTTCTGCCGCCACGAGCTCACGGGTTACAAGCAGCCCAAGGTGATCGAGTTCCGCACCGAGCTGCCCAAGACCCCCGTGGGCAAAATCCTGCGCCGCGAACTGCGCGACAAGAAGTGACGCGGCCTGCTGGCACGTCACAATCCCCAGGCGGCTTCGGCCGCCTTTTTTGCGACCGCGCTGCCCAGGATGGCGCGGGTGTTTTGTGGCCCCATGACATGACCCCAAGGACCTTTGCATGAGCACTGCCATTCTGAGTGCGCTGCCCGAAGAACAGAGATCGCTGGTGCAACAGCTGGCGCACCCGCAGCGGCTGATGCACGCCGGCCGCGCGTTCTGGCGCGGAGAGCTGCACGACCGCCCGGTGGTGCTGGCGCTGTCGGGCATCGGCAAGGTGGCCGCTGCCACCACGGCCACGGCCTTGATTGAACATTTTGGGGTAGCGCGCATCGTCTTCACGGGCGTCGCGGGTGGTGTCGGCGATGGGGTTCACCGGGGCGATGTGGTGGTGGCGCAAGACTATGTGCAGCACGACATGGATGCCTCGCCGCTGTTCCCTCGGTGGGAGCTGCCGGGCTACGCACGCACCCGCTTGGCGTGCGATCCGGTACTGACTGCTATGCTTTTGGAAGCTGCCAACCTATGCGTCACTAGCGCAAGCGGTCTCTGGGGCTTGAAAAATATCGATGGGGGTGCCCATCGGGCGCACCAGGGCCTGGTGGCCAGCGGCGATCGTTTTGTGGCCACCGCACAAGAGTCCGAGCGCCTGTGCACCTCCCTGCGCGCGGCCGGGCACGATGTGCTGGCCGTGGAGATGGAGGGTGCCGCCGTCGCCCAGGTGTGCCATGACTACAGCCTGCCCTTTGCCGCGGTGCGCACCATCTCCGACCGCGCCGACGACGACGCACACGGCGACTTCGCCCAATTCGTGCAGACCGTGGCCAGCCGGTACGCCGAGCACATGGTGCTGTCGTTTTTAAAAAAACTATGAAATTGATAGCGGCTAAGGCATGTTGCACTAGCGCTTGCGGCAGATTTTCCCTCTAAAGAGGACTCCACCGCATCCCATTTGCCGTTCGATACGATGCGCTGCAACCGGCGCTATGTATCTACCAGCGCCACCGCGGAACCGGCTTTGCCGGGCCGCTGGAGGCGTCCCCCCTCGGGGGGATGCGCGCAGCGCCACAGGAGGGGGGCTACTTCAGCCAGCCGCGCTTGCGGAAGTACCACATGGGCCCGAGCGCGCTGGCCAGCATCAGGCCCAGCGCATACGGGTAGCCCAGCGACCAGTCCAGTTCGGGCATGAACTTGAAGTTCATGCCGTACACGCTGGCGATCAGGGTGGGTGGCAGCAAGGCGACGCTGGCCACCGAGAAGATCTTGATGATCTTGTTCTGGTTGATGTTGATGAAACCGACCGTGGCGTCCATCAAGAAGTTGATCTTGTCGAACAGGAACGCCGTGTGGTTGTCCAGCGACTCGATGTCGCGCAGGATCTGGCGGGCTTCCTCGAACTGCTCGGAGTTGAGCATCTTGGAGCGCATCATGAAGCTCACGGCGCGGCGCGTGTCCATCACGTTGCGGCGGATGCGGCCGTTCAAGTCTTCCTGGCGCGCGATGGCGGCCAGCACCTCGCCGGCGCGGGTGTCGGTCACGTCGCCCGCCAGCACCTGTTTGCTCACGGCCTCCAGCTCGTCGTAGATGTTCTCCAGCGTGTCGGCCGAGTATTCGGCGTCGGCGTCGAACAGCTTGAGCAGCACTTCCTTGGCGTCTTCAATCAGCCCGGGCGCGCGGCGCGCGCGCATGCGCAGCAGGCGGAACACGGGCACGTCTTCATCGTGGATGGAGAACAGCACGCCCCGGCTTTTCAGGTTGGTGTTGTGCTGGTTCAGGATGAAGGCCACGCGCACCGAACGGGGGTCTTCGTCGTCATCGATCAAGAAGTCGCTGCGGATGTGCAGCTCGCCGTTGTCTTCCTCGTAGAAGCGGGCGGATTCCTCGATGTCCTCGTCCATCGCATCCTCGGGGATGGACAGGCCGTAGTGCTGCTTGATCCAGCGCTTCTCTTCGAGCGTGGGGGCTTCCAGGTCCACCCAGATCGGCTGGAACTTGGTCAACTCTTCCAGGGACTCGATTTCTTCCTGGAACAGCCGGCCATTGGCGAGCGTAAAGATGTTGAGCATGGGCTCACTCCCTTGTTTTTTGGCGTCTGCGGTGTGGGGGTAGGGGTGCTTTCAACCCCACAGCAGTCAAATGCGCCGGGAGCTGAAAGCTACCAACTCGGGTAGGTTTCCAAGGAGCTGTCTCCGTAAAAATTAGGCAAGCGGCGGATTATGGCACCGGGCGATGATCTCGCCGGTCCGGCGGGGGGCATGGAAGGGGGCTGGGGCCCTGCCAACAGGCTCTCAGCCCTCGGCCTCGGCACTGCGCACCATGGCCAGCGCCCGGCACAGGTCGGCCCAGGCGGCGGCCTTGTTGTCTTGCGAGCGCAGCAAAAAGGCGGGGTCGTAGGTCACCACCGCCGGGCAACCGGCCAGCACATGCGGGCCCGCGCGCAGGCGGCCCAGGGGCTCGGTCCGGCCCAGCGCCGCGCGTGCCGCCACATGACCCAGCACCAGCACCATGGCGGGCTGCAGCTGGGCCACAGCGTCGGCCAGGCTGGCCGGGATGTCGGCGCTGGCTTCCGTGCCGGGCGCAGACCGTTCCAGCGCCGCCAGGAACACGCGCGGGTGCCGGTGCAATTGCATGGCCCGCAGCATGTTGTCGAGCAGGCGGCCCGCATCGCCACCCAGGGGCTCGGCGGGCGTCATGCTCTCGGCCACGATGAGCCAGCCCCGGCCCAACCCGGCGGGCGTTTGCGCCGGGTCGGCGGCGGGGTAGAGCGTCTGGCGTGGGTGCAGCCGCAGGGCGGGCGCGGCCGCGCCTGTGGTGGCAGGTGCAGGAGTCGGAGCCGGCGGTGCGCTGCGGCTGGTGGTGTGGGCTGGTGGCGCTTGAGGGCGCTCGGCGAGCGTAGGGGCCGGTGTCTGTGGTTGTGCGCGCGGCGGCGTCATGGCAGGTGCCGCCACGGCCGCAGGATCTGCTGAGGCGGTTGCCGGGGGCTGGGCGCTGGCCTCCTGGGCGGGGGATGGGCCCCACACGGTGACCCCCATTTCTTGCAGCATGGCGCGCTGGCGCGCATCGAGGTGGAGGCTCATACGGAAAGAAAACAGGCCATCGGTGGTTCAGCAGGTACGGGGTGCGGTGCGCGGTCAGAGCGCCAGGCTCATGACCACGGCATCTTCGCGCTGTCCGTGTGCTGCGGGGTAGTAACGCTTGCGGTCGCCCACGCGGCGGAATCCGTGGGTCTGGTAGATCTGCTGGGCGCGCAGGTTGCTCGCCCGCACCTCCAGCCACAGCCATTGTGCACCGCGCCCGCGTGACCACAAGGCCAGGGCGTCCAGCAGCACGCGGGCCCAGCCCTGGCGCTGGTATTCGGGGGTGACGGTGATGTTGAGCAGGTGCACCTCATCCACCCCCATCATGGCCACAAAGTAGCCCAGCAGATGGTCGTCCGCCATCAGGAGCTGCGTCTCGTAGCCAGACGCCATGGCGTCGGTGAAGTTGCCACGGGTCCAAGGGTGCGAATAGGCGCGCTGCTCCACGGCCAGCACGGCATCGAGCCGGGCCAGGGTCAGGGCCTCAAAGCGCGCCTCGGGGCGGTTTTGGCTGGCATCGGACGGCGATGTGGAGGAGGTAGGCAGTGCGCTCATGCTGGATTCGTTCACCCTTTTTTCAGGGCGTCACAGCCGCCTGGGCGGCGCGCAGTGCGGCGCGTTCAGCGGTGGTTTGCGCCACTTTATCGCGGATGTAGCGGGGCTGGGCGTCACCAGCGGCCACGGCATGGCCCGCTGCAATCAGCGCGGGCGCCAGGCGCAGCAGGGCCGTGGCGGTGGGCAACGCGGTGACGTGCGTGGCGGTCGGTGCCAGCCGGTCGCCATAGGCTGCGCGGGCATTGCCGGCTACCGTCCAGCCATCGGGTGGCTGCACCGACTCGGGCGCCCCCAGGCCAAAGTCTTCGTCTGCGCGCCAGCGGGCTTCGGCGGGCAACCATTCGCAGCGCGCGTGGTAGACCTCGTCCATGCGGGCATCCAGCACCGCCACCACGTGGGTACAGCCGTGTTGCTGGCGTGCTTCCTCCGCCACGGCCAGCAGGGTGTCCACGGGCAATACCGGCACGCCCTGACCGCCCTTGGCGCCAAAGGCCAGCCCCTGGGCCACGGCGCAGGCGGTGCGCAGTCCGGTGAAAGAGCCGGGGCCGCGCCCGAACACCACCGCATCCAGCATGTCGAAAGTCAGGCCCGCCTGCGCCATCAGCGCACGCACGGCGGGGATCAGCGCCGCCGAGGCCTGTGCGCCCCCCGGCCCCTGGTGCTGCCAGACCCCATCGCCATGCTGCACGGCGATGGAGAGGGTGTCGGTGCTGGTGTCAAAGGCGAGCAGATTCATGGGCAGGGTCGGAAGATCTTGGGTGGCGCGGTCGGTGAGCAGGCGCTCAGGAGGTGGCTGTGGCTGGGGTGGACGGGGCCTGGCTTTTGCGCAGCACGCCCAGGAGGATACCGGCGGTGACCAGCAGCAGGCCGGCCACCAGATTCCAGTGCATCGGCTCGTCCAGGAAAATCACCGCCCCCATGGCGGACAGACCTGGCACCAGCGCCGTGATCATGGTCGAGCGTACGGGGCCGTAGTGCTGGATCATGCGCGTGAAGCCAATGCCGGAGACCACCACGGAGCCACCGCCCTGGAACAGCATCTGGAACGCGATCTCGCTCCACGGCGCCTGGGCCAGATGGCTGGTGACCGCACCCAGCCAGACCAGCAGCGCGTAGCTGGGCAGGTACACCACGCAGGCAAACGCGGTGATGGCGATGGTGGCCTGCACCGCATCGACCGCGTGGCGCCGCGCCAGCACGCTGTAGGTGGCCCAGGACGACGCGGCCAGCATGAACAGCAGGTCGCCCTTCCAGACGTCCCCGCCCGAAAACGCCGCCAGCAGACTGCGCCCACCCACCAGCAGGTCGCCCGCCACGATCAGCGCCAGGCCTGCAGCGCGCAGCGGCGTGATGTGGTCGCGCAGCAACCAGGCGGCCAGCAGCGCCGTCCACAGCGGCAAGCTGCCCGGCATGAGCACCGCCGCATGGGTGGCCGGTGCATGGAAGAACCCTGAATAGGCCAGCAGTGCGTACAGCAGCCCGCCAAAGCTGCCCAGCAGCGCCGTGGTGCGCAAGGGCAAGGGGGAGATGCCCGCCAGGCTGGACGGCGGTGCCGAGGCCCCCAATGCCGTCTGGCGCCGTCGCACCATCCACCAGCCCCAGGGCAGCAGCACCAGGCTGGCGCCCACGATGCGCAGCAGTGCGATGTCGAACGGGGTGAGCGTGCGCTGGGCCGAGGCGCGGGCGATGATGATGAAGCCCGTCCAGATGGTGACGGTGACCACGGCCGCCAGCAGGCCGATGGTGCGGGGAGAAAAACGCATCGCGCGATTATCGGCGCCCGCCGCATGCCGTGCTGGCGCGGGGCCTGGTGCGGGTGCGCGGGCGCTAGACTCCCCGCCATGTTGTCTGTTTCTGCTCTTTGGCGCCGCCGTGTGCTGCGTGGTGTGGTGGGTTGTGGGGCTGCGTGGCTAGTGGCTGCAGGCGGGGCGGGCCTGGCGGGGGCGCAGACGGGCGGGCCGCCTGCTGGCTCGCTGCCGCCCGAGGTGGAGGCCACCCTGGCGCGCGCCAAGCTGCCGCGCGAGTCCCTGTCAGTGGTGGTGGTGGACGCGCAAGCTGCCGGCAAGGCCAGCCCGCGCCTTGCACACCGTGCCCAGGTGCCTGTGAACCCCGCGTCGGTGATGAAACTGGTGACCACCTATGCGGCGCTGGAGCAGCTGGGCCCTGCCTATGTATGGAACACGCCGGTGTATGTGCAAGGCACGGTGCAGGACGGCAGCCTGCGGGGCAATGTCTACATCCAGGGCCAGGGCGACCCCAAGCTGGTCATGGAGCGGTTGTGGCTGCTGATGCGGCGGCTGCAGGGCCAGGGCATCCAGGTCATCGTGGGCGATATCGTGCTGGACCGCACGGCGTTCGACGTGCAGGACCAGGACCCGGCACGGTTTGATGGCGAGCCGCTGCGGCCCTACAACGCCTCACCCGACGCCCTGCTGCTCAATTACAAATCGTCGGTGATGACCTTTGTGCCCGATGCGGCCGCCGGTCTGGCGCGCATCCAGTACGACCCGCCTCTGGCTGGAGTGCAGCGCCAGCCCACCGTGGCGCTGGCGGCGCCGGGCGCCGACTGTGGCGACTGGCGCACAGCGTTGCGAGCGGAGCTGTCGGACCCCTCCAAGGTGTCTTTCCAGGGCGTGTACCCCGCTGCGTGTGGCGAGCGGGTGTGGCCGGTGGCGGCGGCCGACCCGCGTGGCTTTGCGGCGCGGGCGGTAGAGGGCATGTGGCGCGATCTGGGCGGCAAGCTCACGGGCAGCGTGCGCGACGGCAAGGTGCCCCCGGGCCTCAAGCCCGCGTTTGTGGTCCCGTCCCCTGCACTGGCCGAGGTAGTGCGCGACTTGAACAAGTACAGCAACAACGTGATGGCGCAGCAGGTCTTTCTGACCCTGGCGCTGCAAAAAAATGGCGTGGCCACATTCGACGGCGCCCGCGAGGTGCTGCGCCAGTGGTGGCAGGCCCGCATGGGCGATGCCGACCTGCCGCAGGTGGACAACGGCGCCGGGCTCAGCCGCGACGCACGCCTGACCGCACAGGCACTGGCCCGCATGCTGCAGGTGGCCTGGGTATCGCCCGTGATGCCCGAGCTGGTGGCGTCGCTGCCGATCACGGGGGTGGACGGCACGCTGCGCCGCAGCCAGAGCCGCGCTGGCACCGCCCACCTCAAGACGGGCAGCCTGCGCGACGTGATGGCTGTGGCAGGCTATGTGCATGCCGCCAGCGGGCGCCGCTATGTGCTGGTGGCGGTGGTCAACCACGCCAATGCAGGGGCAGCGCGGCCCGTGCTCGACAGCCTCATCGACTGGACGGCGCGTGAGCAGTGAATAATCGCTGCTGCCCTGCGTTTTCCCCACCATGCAACTCCATGAACTGATCGGCTACGTGGCCGCCTGCCTGACCACCTGCAGCTTTGTGCCGCAGGCCCTGCACACCTTTCGCACGCGGGACGTGAGCGGTATCTCGTTGGGCATGTACAGCGTCTTTACCGTGGGGGTCGCGCTGTGGCTGGCCTACGGCCTGGCGCTGGCGGCCTGGCCCATCGTGGTGGCCAATGCCATCACCCTGGCCCTCGCGGGCACCATCCTGGGCATGAAGGTTTTGTACGGCGTGCGACGTCCCGACTGACTGGTCTAACAGGCCTGCGCGCGCTGTCGCCTAGGTGTCTGGCGGCGCCCGTCCTCCCGCGTTATCCCCTATGGATGCTGCAGCGCAGGTGCGCGCACGATGCGTCGTTCTTCACTGACCGAGGTATCCATCCATGACCTATTTCCGCCTTACCTGTGTGGCCGCTGCAGCGGTCCTGCTTGTCGCCTGCGGTGGCTCTGACGACCCGGCGCGCGGCGCACTGATCGACCCCCCCGCCACGCTCACGACGCTCACCGTAGCGCAGATCGACGCGGCCACGGCCAGCAGCGGCCTGCAGGCGATCAGTGGCAAGGCCAAGTGCGATGTGAAGGTGGTGTCGCTGAACTATGCGACCGTGGGTGCCAAGAGCGGCGAAAACACCAACGCCTCGGGCGTGATGCTGGTGCCAGCCGGCAGCTGCACCACCGCAGCCCCGCTGGTGGCCTATGCCAAGGGCACCGATGTGCAAAAGCCCCGCACCCTGGCCAACCCGCAGGACAGCGAAACCTTCCTGCTGGCGGCCATGTACGCCGCGCAGGGCTATGCCGTGGTAGCCACCGACTACCTGGGCTTTGCCAAGTCGGGCTACAGCTATCACCCCTACCTGCATGCCGACTCGGAAGCCACCTCGGTCATCGACTCGGTGCGTGCTGCACGCAATGCGGCAGGCACGGTGGGGGCCACGCTGTCTGGCAAGGTGATGTTCACCGGGTACTCGCAGGGCGGCCACTCGTCCATGGCAGCGCAGCGCGCAGCCGAGCGGGACTACGGCAACGAATTCAATGTGGTCGCAGGCGCGCACCTGGCAGGCCCCTACAACCTGTCGGGCTCGCTGCGCATTCCGGACGCGATCGCGGGCGTGCAGTTCTTTGTGCCCTACCTCGTCACGGCCTGGCAGAAGGTCTATGGCAACGTCTATACCGACGTGAAGGATGTGTTCAAGGCGCCGTACTCCGGCTACATCGAGAACCTGCTGCCCAACCCCACGCTCAACTACACCACCCTGGTGACCACGGGCACGCTGCCCTCGGGCACACCCAACCAGGCGCGTGACGCGCTGTTCCAGTCGGCGTTCATCACCGGCTCCCAGACCAGCACCACCCACCCGCTGTACCTGGCCGCCAAAAAGAATGACCTGCTCGGCTGGACCCCCAAGGCGCGTGTGATGCTGTGTGGCGGTGCTGGCGACCCCACCGTGCCGCCGGCCGTTCACATGGTCGTCATGAAAGCCGACTTTGACAGCCGGGGTGTGACGAACGTCAACACAGTCGATGTGGACGCTGCCATCCAGGCCACCTACGGCCCTGGCGGCAAGGCGCCCACCGACCCTAACTCGGCAGCCTTTGCCACCTACTACGGCAGCTACCACGGCACCTACGAGCCGCCGTTCTGCCATGCGCAGGCCAAGGCCGTGTTCGACACCGTCAAATGACAGCCGTGATGCCTGCGTGAAGCCCCAAAGGGTTCGCAGGCTTTTAGAACCCCACCCCTAA
>NZ_JAOBSQ010000058.1:0-21856 GCF_025246485.1 Acidovorax sp. K2F | reverse complement strand
CTAAGCCCCACCGGTGTTTACCCGGTGGGGCTTTTTTGCGCTGGCGAATATGATTTGCCACGAATAGCACGGTCGTTCTATTTTTACGATAACAGGAGTGATACCGATGGTTTTTCAGCGCAAGGCTTTGTGGGTTTCTCTGGCGGCAGCATCGCTGCTGCTGGCGTGTGGGGGCGGCGGTGCCGACACCTCGCCGGTGGCGCCCATCAAGACCGTCAAGGTCATGGGTGACAGCATTGCCGACAGCGGCACGTTTGGCTTCAAGTTCACGGTGCAGGGCAGTGCCCCCACAGGCCCGGCGTCCACACCCATCTGGCCCGAGCTGGTGGCCAGCAGCTACGCAAACACGCTCTGCCCCCGCTATGTGTCCACCGGCAGCGCGTTCAACAACGCGGCGGGCTGCACCAACTACGCCATTGGTGGCGGTCGCATCAACAACTTCACGGCGCCTGCATCGCCTGTCTCCATCGTCAAGCAGCTGACCGACGCAGGGGCTGACGGCTTCAGCGCGGGGGACCTGTTGCTGATCGACGGTGGCGGCAACGACGCTGCGGACCTCATCGGTGCCTACCTGTCGGCCTCCAAGGATGGCGGCAAGACCTTCGGTGCGGTGCTCTCCACCCTGTTGCCTGCGGCCACGGTGAACGCCGGCCTGGCGGGCGGTGCTACGGGCCAGGCCCAGGTGGGCGGCGCCTACATGGTGGCGCTGGCTGACAAGTTCCACGACGCGATCGAAGCCAATGCCTTGAGCAAGGGCGCGCAGCGTGTGGCGGTGCTCAACATGCCCGCCATCGACAAGACGCCGCGTCTGCAACAGGTGCTCGGTGGCATCACGGCGTCGGCCGGCGCCGCCGCCAGCGCGCAAGTGCAGGGGCTGCTTAAGGCCTGGCTTGAAGCCTTCAACGCCCAACTGGCCAAACGTTTTGCGGGCAACAGCAAGGTGGTGGTGGTGGACTTCTACACCTCGTTCAACGACCAGGTGGCCAACCCCGCGCAGTTCGGGCTGACCAATGCCAAGAACACCGCGTGCCCCATCACCGGCCAAGGTGCTGACGGCCTGCCCACCTATACCTTCCCCACGTGCACGGCGGCAGCTTTGTCGGCACAGACGCCGCCCGCAGGCGCCACGGGCGGCGCGGACTGGTGGAAGACCTATGCGTTCTCCGACAGTTTCCACCCCACGCCGTATGGCCACCAGCTGGTCAGCCAGTTGGTCTCGCGTTCGCTGGCCCGTGCGGGTTGGCTGTAATCGGCTGTTGAAGGGTTCAAACACCATGCAAAACAAAACCATCACCCCTTCCCTGGCTGGCGTTGGGGCCGCACTGGCGCTCATCCTGTCCGGCGGCGCGCAGGCCCAGACCGCTGGCAGCTGGCTGGTGCGCGCAGGCGCCACGCAAATCGCGCCCCAGGTCACCAGTGGCGACCTGTCCGCGCCCAGCTTCACGGGCACCAAGGTGGACGTGCATGCCGACACGCAGCTGGCTGGCGGCATCACCTACATGCTCACCGACCACTGGGCGGTGGACGTGCCCCTGGCACTGCCTTTCAAGCACAACATCATGGGCGCCGGAGCCATCGCCGGCGTGGGCAAGATCGGCGAGGTCAAGGTGCTGCCCATGACCGTGTTCGCGCAGTACCGCTTTCTGGAGGCCAATGCGCGGGTGCGCCCCTACGTGGGCCTGGGCGTGACCTACGCCAAGTTCTTCAAGGAGCGCGGCACCGCAGCGCTGACAGGGCTCACCGGCGGCAGCCCTTCGCGCCCCACCACGCTGAGCGCTGAATCCCGGTTTGGCCTCACGCCGCAGGTGGGTGTGAGCATTGCGCTCAACGACCAGTGGTCGCTGGATGTGGCGTACTACAAGACCTTTGTGAAGACCCGCAACACCCTGTCCACGGGCCAGACCATCGACGTCAAGCTCAACCCCAATGTGGTGGCGCTGGGCGTGGCGTATCGGTTCTGACCTTCATCCGGGGCAGATCGATGGCCCACAAAAAAGCCGCCCACTGGGCGGCTTTTTGCTGGGTGGAGCGCGGAGCGCGCCGGCTTACCAGCGTGCGCGCAGGCGGTCGTAGGCGTAGGTGCCAAACTGGCGCTGGGCCGATGGCGTGAGGTACACGCTGTCGGCAAACACGAACGAGGTGGCGTTCGCGCCTGACAGCAGCGTGGACGACGTGCACAGGGCCGAATTGACCTGGCCCGCGCCGATGCCGATACCGTTGTTCGCGTCCACCGACGTGCACACTGCTGCCGTGGAGTTGTTGAAGCCGTAGTTGCCAGGCACGCTGGTGTACAGGTTCACGTAGTAGGCCGAGTCCACGTACAGCACGTTGGCGCCCAGGTCCACGATGCCCACCAGCAGGCCTTCGTTGAAGCGGCTGCTGGCGTTGCTCAGCAGGGCTTCGCGGCCAATGGTCTTGGCCCAGGGGGTCTTGCTCAGGTCGTAGGTGCCGGTCACCACCACATACTTGGCGCCCGCCGTCACCAGGCGGCGCACCTGTGCAGCCAGGTCCTCCCCAGCCTTGCGGGCGGCGGCCACCATGGCGTCCTGGGTCTGGGTGCCTGCGTTCACAGCGGCCATGCCGGCGATCACGTCGCTGACACCGCCGCTCACCATCACCACATCAGTGGCTGCAAAGCTGCCGCTAGCCAGGAAGGCGTCGATCTGTTCGGTGACGGTGCGGGTGCTGGCATTGCCGGCCGCATCGGGCTTGGCGCTGACGCGGGCATTGCCAGTGGCGTAGCTCAGGCCGCCTGCAGAGACCGGGGCGAGCGACTTGCCGTAGTTGGCCACCACCTGCAGGGTCCAGTTGTTGACGCTGCCGTCATTGACGGTGTAACGCGAGCCGTTTTGCCCCACATCGTTCATGGCGTCGCCGAACGCAATGAAGCGCTGGGGCGTGATGGCCGATTCGGTGGTGCTGGAACCGCAGGCCGCGAGCAACGCGGCCGACGCACATGCGGCGACCATGATGGTGCGGCGCATCCAATTTGCTGCCATGTATTTCTCCAGAAAAGTGGGGGGTAGTTTAACGACGCAAAGTCAACGGATGTAAAGCGGCGCCATCGTGCCCGGTCAGGCGGCGGAGGCGCGCTGCAGGCGGTCGCGCACGCCCTCCCAGTCGGGGCTCGCCGGCGGGGTCTCGATCCAGATCAGCTTCACGCCCTCGTCGTCAAAACCGCGCAGCACGGCGAACAGCTGCTGCGCCGTGGCAGCCGCGTCATCGGGCATGCGCCGCATGACCAGCTTGGAGGACCGACTGCGCAACGCAGCGCGGGCATAGATCGCAATGTGGGCGGCATCGGTACCCAGCAGGTCCAGGCTGGTCTGCAGCGCCTTCGCGTCCATCAGCCGCACCTTGGCGCTGGGGGCATAGTGAGCCTCCAGCGTGCCCGAGGCGCGGGGTGTGGCCGTGGGGATGTCTTCCTTGGACAGCGGGGCCATGCCGCAAGCGGCCGCAATCTGCGCCCGGGTGATGGCGCCGGGCCGCAGCAGCACGGGCACACCACGCGTGCAGTCCACGATGGTGCTTTCAATGCCCACGTCGCAGGGCCCGCCGTCCAGCACCAGCAGGTCGGCGCCCAGCTCGTCCTGCACATGCTGGGCGGTGGTGGGGCTCACGCGGCCAAAACGGTTGGCACTGGGGGCGGCAACGCCCCACACGGGAGGGCCGCCGGCCTCATTGCTGTCGCCAGCGGCTGCGCAGGCCACCAACAGTGCGTGGGCCACGGGGTGCGCGGGGCAGCGCAATCCCACGCTGTCCTGCCCGCCGGTGGCGGCGGTGGCTACGCCGGGCAAGCGCGGCAGGATGAGCGTGAGCGGGCCGGGCCAGAAGGCATCAACGAGCTTTTGTGCAAAGCCGGGCACTTCACTGGCGAAATGCGCAATGCCCTCGGCATTGGCCACGTGCACGATCAGCGGGTGGTCGCTGGGCCGCCCCTTCGCGGCAAAGATCTGCGCCACGGCGGTATCGCTGCTGGCATCGGCCGCGAGGCCATACACCGTTTCGGTGGGGAGACCCAGCAGGGCGCCGCTGCGCACTGCGCGTGCAGCGGTGGCGATGGCCTGGGGGTCGTTGCCGTCGAGAATCATGGAAACAGCCTGGCTCAGAAGGGCTCGATGCCCAGCAGTGCTGCGGCCTGCAGGGCCGTGGCGCGCGCAGCCTCGGGGGTGGCGGCGGTGATGTTCAGGTGCCCCATCTTGCGGCCGCGCTTGGCGTCGCGCTTGCCATACAGGTGCAGGTGGGTGCCGGGCAGGGCCAGTACCTGGGCCCAGGGCGGGGTCTGCGCCGCGTCGCCGTGGGCAAACCACAGGTCGCCGAGCAGGTTCAGCATGACGGCGGCGCTGTGCTGGCGCGGCTGCGTCAGCGGCAGGCGGGCCATGGTGCGCACCTGCAGCTCGAACTGCGACACATCGCAGGCGTTCTGGCTGTAGTGGCCGCTGTTGTGCGGGCGCGGGGCGATCTCGTTGACCACCAGGCTGCCGTCCTGCAGCACGAAGAACTCCACACACAGCACGCCCACATACTGCAGGCCTTCTGCTACAGATTTTGCAGCGGCTACCGCTTGATCCACTAGCGCTTGCGGCAGATTTCCTTCATAAACCTCAGTCACGGCCAGGATGCCGTCGCGGTGCAGGTTGCGCTGCACCGGCAGGTGCACCATCGTCCCATCGGCACCACGCGCCACGATGACGGAACATTCCAGCTGCAGCGGCAGCATCTTCTCCAGCACGCAGGCCACTTGGCCGACCGAATCCCAGGCGGCGGCCAGCTCGGCGGGCGTCTTCACGCGCACCTGGCCCTTGCCGTCGTAGCCCATACGGGCCGTTTTCAGAATGCCTGGCAGCAGGTCGGTCGATACAGCGGTCAGTTGTTCTGCCGTTTCGATCACCGCATACGGCGCGCAGGGCACGCCGCAGGCCACAAAGTGCGCCTTCTCGCGTGCACGGTCCTGCGCCACCGACACAGCGCTGGCGGCGGGCGACACGGGGCGTTTCGCGGCCAGGGTGGCCAGTGCAGCGGCGGGTACGTTCTCGAACTCGGTGGTCACCGCATCCGACAGGCGGGCCAGCTCGGCCAGGCCCTGCGGGTCTTCGTAACCTGTCTGGATGTGGTGGTGGCTCACCAGCCCGGCAGGGCTGGTGGGGTCGGCATCGAGCACAGCCGTGAAGTAGCCCATGGCCTGGGCCTGGTGCACGAACATGCGGCCCAGCTGGCCGCCACCCAGAACACCCAACGTCGATCCGGGGAGCAAGGGTTGCATGGCGGCGCTCATGCGGCGGGCGGCAGGGTCATGTTGCGGGCCACTTCCGTCTGCTCGGCGCGGAAGGCTTCCAGGCGCTGGCGCAGCTCGGGGCTCTCATTGGCCAGCAGGGCCACAGCAAACAGGGCGGCGTTGGCCGCACCAGCGGTGCCGATGGCAAACGTCGCCACGGGGATGCCTTTGGGCATTTGTACGATGGAGTGCAGCGAATCCACACCCTGCAGGTGGCGGCTGGCCACGGGCACGCCCAGCACGGGCACGGTGGTCTTGGCGGCGATCATGCCGGGCAGGTGTGCAGCACCGCCGGCCCCGGCGATGATGGCCTTCAGCCCCCGGCCGGCGGCGGCCTCGGCGTAGGCAAACATGTCGTCGGGCATGCGGTGGGCCGACACCACGCGGGCCTCGTGCGCGATGCCGAACTGTTCAAGGATTTGCACTGCATGCTGCATGGTGTCCCAGTCGCTGCTGGAACCCATGACCACGCCGATCTGGATGGGTTTCATGGTGTGGAAGGTGCTGGCCGGCAGGCCTTGCCTGCCCAGCCGCTGTAGGTAGAACCCGCGATTTTACTTTTTGCGCCTCCCTGGCGGGTGTGGGGCTGTTTCGATGGGCCAAAATAGCGCGCAAACCGCTCCATAGGCCTCGGGCCCCACACCATCATGATTGACGTCACCGTAGAGAACTTTGAAGCCGAGGTGGTTGCCGCCTCGATGAACGTGCCCGTGCTGGTGGACTTCTGGGCGCCCTGGTGTGGCCCCTGCAAGTCCCTGGGGCCGGTGCTGGAGAAGCTGGAGACGGAATACGCGGGCCGCTTCAAGCTCGCCAAGATCGACTCCGACCAGGAACAGCAGCTGGCGGGCATGTTCGGTATCCGCAGCATTCCTACCTGCGTCCTGCTGATGAACGGTCAGCCTGTCGATGGTTTCATGGGCGCCTTGCCCGAAGGCCAGGTACGCGCCTTCCTCGACAAGCACGTCCCCACCGCTGAGGAGATGGTGGCCGAGGCCGAGGAAGAAGAGGCGCAGGAAGCTCTGGCCGAAGGTGATACCGGCACCGCACTGGAGAAGCTGCAGCATGCCGTCGTGACCGACCCCGCCAACGATGACGCACGCTTTGACTACGTCAAGCTGCTGCTGCAGTTGGGGCGCGAGGACGATGCCAAGGTGGCTTTTGCTCCCGTGATTGCCAAGGCCGCCATGTCGCGCAAGCTGGGGGCCCTTAAGACCTGGATGGATGCTCTTGATTTTGTAGCGTCTGGCGCATATGACGCTAGCGCTGAGGCCGGATTTGAGGCAAAAATCGCTGCGAACAAGCGGGATTTTGACACCCGCTATGCCCGCGCCCGCTGGCTCATCTCCCAGCAGCGCTGGACCGACGCCATGGACGAGCTGCTCGAAATCCTCATGCGCGACAAGGCGTGGAGCGAAGAGATCGCCCGAAAGACCTACGTCGCCATCCTCGAACTGATCGAGGCGCCCAAGCCCAAGGTCGCCGAGGGCCAGATCCCCCCCGAAGACCCGGTGGTGGCCACCTACCGCCGGCGGTTGTCGAGTGTGGTGCTGAGCTGAGAAGGCGCACTCCAAAGAAAAAAGGCCCTTCAAGGGCCTTTTTTAAAGCTGCACGGGCGTTGGCCGCAGCGCAGGTCAGCTTGTCAGCCGCTCCAGGGCCTCACGGTACTTCGCCGCCGTCTTTTCAATCACCGCCTGGGGCAGGCGGGGCGATGGAGGGGTCTTGTCCCAGGGCTTGCCGTTGACCTGGGCCTGCTCCAGCCAGTCACGCACAAACTGCTTGTCGTAGCTGGGGGGGTTCTCGCCCTTGGCCAGGGCTTCAGCGTAGCCCTCCACTGGCCAGTAGCGGGAGCTGTCGGGGGTGAGTACTTCGTCCATCAGCACCAGCGTGCCGTCAGGGGCCAGGCCAAACTCGAATTTCGTGTCGGCAATGATCATGCCCTTGGTGAGCGCGATGTCGGCCGCGGCCTTGTAGATGGCAATGCTCAGATCGCGGATGCGGGTGGCCAGGTCCAGGCCAATCATCTCCACCGTGCGCTCGAAGGTGATGTTCTCATCGTGCTCGCCCATGGCGGCCTTGGCGGCGGGCGTGTAGATGGGTTCGGGCAGCTTGGCGGCGTTGGTCAGGCCTTCGGGCAGGGGCACGCCGCAGACCGAGCGCGATTCCTGGTATTCCTTCCAGCCGCTGCCAGCCAGGTAGCCGCGCACCACGGCTTCGACCGGGATGGGTTGGAGGCGCTGGACCAGCATCGAGCGGCCACGGATTTGAGGGGCTTCCTCGGGGCTCACCACGCTCTCGGGTGCGTCGCCTGTGAGGTGATTGGGGCAGATGTGGCCGAGCTTGTCGAACCAGAACAGGGCCATTTGGGTGAGCAGCTCGCCCTTGCCGGGGATAGGCTCGCCCATGATGACGTCGAAGGCCGACAGGCGGTCGCTGGCCACCATCAGGATGCGGTCGTCGCCCACGGCGTAGTTGTCACGCACCTTGCCGCGTGCCAGCAGGGGCAGCGAAGTCAGGGCCGAAGTGTGCAGGGCGGTGGAGCTGGGCTGGGTCATGGTGTCGGTGTGGGCGGTGGGTGTCCGCTGCGGGCAGTCCGAAGAACGTAGGGGAAAGGGGCGCGCGGCAGGGGACGCCTGGGCGCAACCGGTGGATTTTACGCGCCGCTCTGAAGGGCGGCGGTTTCTGCGGGGAATGCGCCGAGAAGGGTGTGTTCCGGGCAGGCATGCGGCACACTGGGCGGCCCTGAACCTGCCTGGGCCCCTGCGGCCGTCTGCTGTGTCTTCTTCTACGCCTGAGCTTTCTCCCCGCCGCGAACTGTGGCTGCTGCTGACGCTGGCAGGCATCCAGTTCACCCACATCCTGGATTTCATGATCATGATGCCGCTGGGCCCGCAGCTCACGCAGCTGTTTGCGATCACCGACGCGCAGTTTGGTTTGCTGGTGTCTGCCTACACGCTGTCGGCGGGGGCGTCAGGCCTGCTGGCTTCGACTTACATCGATCGCTTCGGTCGCAAGCGGCTTCTGCTGGTGCTCTATGGCCTGTTTGGGCTGGCGACGCTGGCCTGTGGCCTCGCGCCCACGTACGGCACGCTGATGGTGGCACGCATTCTCGCGGGGACTTTTGGCGGCGTGCTGTCGGCCTTGTCGCAGACCATCGTGGCGGACGTGGTGCCCTTTGAGCGGCGAGGGCGTGCCATGGGCATCGTGATGACGTCGTTTTCTGTGTCCACGGTGGCTGGCGTGCCCCTGGGGCTGATCCTCGCGCAGTACGGGGGCTGGAACCTGCCGTTCATTGGCATTGCCGCCATGGTGGGAGTGCTGGCCGTGCAGGCGGCCCGCACGCTACCGACCATGGCGGGCCATGTGCAGGCTGCCAACGGGCGGTCTGTGTTGAGCGGTATCACCCAGGTGCTGGCGGATGGCAACCACCGGTGGGCATTTCTTTTCTCGGCGTTGCTGATGTTTACAGGTTTTACGGTGATTCCCTACATCACCATTTACATGCAGACCAATGCGGGTGTGCGCGCCGATCAGGTGCCGCTGGTGTACCTGTGTGGCGGGGTGGTGACCTTGTTCACGGCACGGCTGTTCGGGCGCATGACAGACCGGCATGGCAAGGTGCCCACCTTCCGGTGGCTGGCCCTCGCAGGCCTTCCCTGCATCCTGGGTATCACGCTGGTGCAGGGGTTGCCGCTGTGGGGCGTGTTGATGGTGTCCACGCTGATGTTCACTTTTGTCAGTGGCCGCATGATTCCCGGCATGGCCATCATTGCCTCTGCGGCGCACGCGCCTTTGCGGGGGACCTTCATGACGCTGAACGCCTCCGTGCAATCGGCGGCGATGGGTGTTGCGTCTTTTGTGGGAGGGGTGCTGATCAGCCGCGATGCGCAGGGGCTGGTACAGAACTACTGGGTGGCTGCGCTGGTGGGCATCGGCGCCAGCCTGCTGTCTATGCTGGTGGTGGGACGCCTCACGCTGCATGGCGCGGCGCCGTCGGCACGGTGACAAGGGAAGGGTTTGCGCTGCACTTTGGCCAGCCCCTTCAATCCGCCCATTGTGCGCGCTTTTCGGGTGCTTGGCACCTTGCCGGGCATAACCCAGCGGCCTGCGGCGGTATGGGATTGCATTTCAGGGAGGGCAGGGGCATAGTGAACCCACGACGTCAACAACAGATGCATCCAAGTTCGCCGAGCCGCTCCTCTGATCCAGGACGGCGTTTTTCCACCGAGAGCCACAGGAGACTTATTTATGAACTTGACGATCAGCGGTCACCACCTCGAAGTTACTCCCGCCTTGCGCAACTACGTCACCACCAAGCTGGACCGGATCACCCGCCATTTTGACCAAGTTGTCGATGTCAAGGTACTGCTGACGGTAGAGAAGCAAAAGGAAAAGGAAAAGAGACAGCGAGCGGAATGCAACATCCACGTGAAGGGCAGCGACCTGTTTGCCGAAAGCTCCCACGCCGACCTGTATGCGGCTGTGGACGAACTGGTCGATAAGATGGACCGTCAGGTGGTCCGCCACAAGGACCGTTTGCAAGATCACCACCACGAAGCCGCCAAGCGCGAACTGCACGCTTGATGCGCCAGCCCTGAGCCTGGCACAGCAGCCGCCCCTCTCGGGCGGTTTTTTTGTTGCCTGACGCGCCGCGCTCAGGGTTTTCGCCAATATGTGCATAATTGTTACCCTTGACCATGAACCGACTCGCCTCCATCCTGCCCTCCGCTCAAGTGCTTGTGAGCGTGGACGCCACCAGCAAGAAGCGTGCTTTTGAAGAAGCGGGTCTGCTGTTCGAGAGCCAGCACGGCCTCTCCCGGGCGCTGATCACCGACAGTCTGTTTGCTCGCGAACGCCTGGGCTCCACCGGGCTCGGTCATGGCGTGGCCATTCCCCATGGGCGCATCAAAGGCCTCAAGGCCCCGATGGCGGCCGTGTTTCAGTTGCTCAATCCCATTGGGTTCGATGCGCCGGACGAGTTGCCGGTGGGTCTGCTGATCTTTTTGCTGGTGCCCGAGGCGGCCACGCAAAAGCACCTGGAAATCCTCTCCGAGATTGCCGAGTTGCTCAGCGACTCTGCCTTGCGCGAAAAACTCAAGGCCTGCGCTGATGCCGCCGAACTGCACGGCATGATCGCGGGCTGGCAATCCACCCAAACGGCCTGAGTGCTTTCCCCGCCGCCTGCGCTGATCACCCTGACTGACCTGCCGTGAAGCCCAATGTTGTCAGCGCCGATGTTCTTTTCGAGGAATTTCGCGGCCCCCTGAAGTGGGAGTGGGTGGCAGGTCTCGGAGCGTCCGAGCGCCGTTTTGACGAAGTGGCCGTGCGCTCCGCGCGTTCCGGCGCCGACCTGGTCGGCTATCTCAACTACATCCATCCGTACCGGGTCCAGATCCTCGGCGAGCGCGAGATTGCGTACCTGAGCAACGCCTCCCCTGACGATTGCAAGCGCCGCATCGCCCGTATCGTGACGCTGGAACCCCCCGTGCTGGTGCTGGCTGACAACCAGACCGCACCCGACGCGCTGGTGTCGATGTGCGAGCGCGCGCAGATTCCGATGTTTTCCACGCACGAGTCGTCAGCGTTTGTCATCGACGTGCTGCGCGCCTACCTGTCCAAGCACTTCGCTGACCGCACCACCATGCATGGTGTGTTCATGGATATTCTGGGCCTGGGCGTGATGATCACCGGCGAGTCGGGCCTGGGCAAGAGCGAGCTGGGCCTTGAGCTGATCTCGCGCGGCAACGGCCTGGTGGCCGACGATGCCGTGGATTTGTTCCGCATCAACCAGACCACCATCGAAGGCAAGTGCCCCGAGCTGCTGCAAAACCTGCTGGAAGTGCGCGGCATCGGCCTGCTCGATATCCGCGCCATCTTTGGCGAGACGGCGGTGCGCCGCAAGATGCGCCTCAAGCTCATCGTGCACCTGGTGCGTAAGGAGACGCTGGAGCGTGACTACGAGCGTCTGCCCTACGAGCCGCTCACGCAGGACGTGTTGGGCGTGCCGGTGCTCAAGGTCGTGATCCAGGTGGTCGCCGGCCGCAACATCGCCGTGCTGGTCGAGGCCGCCGTGCGCAACACCATCCTGCAACTGCGCGGCATCGACACCTACCAAGAGTTTGTCGAACGCCATCGCCGTGCCATGGAGCGCGATACGGGCGGCTAGCGGCGCTCAGGCCACCAAAACTGGCGCGGCCCATAACAGGGCTGCCGCGCAAGGGCCGCCCCGCCGCGCCGGGAGCGTCCCCCTTGGGGGGGAAGACGCCGAAGGTGGCTCAGGGGGGAGTCATTTCTTAGCGCAGTCGGCGCACTGCCCGTACAGCGCCATGGTGTGGTCCTGCACCAGCCAGCCCTTGGCCTTGGCCACCGCATGCTGCCGCTTTTCGATCTCGGGGTCGTAAAACTCTTCCACCTTGCCACACGAAGTGCAGATGAAGTGGTCGTGGTGTTGCCCTTCGTTGAGCTCGTACACCGCCTTGCCGCTCTCGAAATTGCTGCGGATCAGGATGCCGGCCTGCTCGAATTGTGTGAGCACCCGGTACACCGTGGCCAGGCCGATGTCCGAGCGCTCTTCCAGCAGCACGCGGAACACGTCTTCGGCCGTCATGTGGCGCTGCGCACCCTTCTGGAAAATCTCCAGAATCTTCAGTCGGGGCAGTGTGGCCTTGAGTCCCGTGCTTTTGAGTTCGTCGATATTGGTCATGGCTGGCTCTTTCGGGGGCGGGCAACCGGCTCAGGGTCCGGAGGGGCTGCCGCTACAATGGGACGATCATATCCTTTGGCCTTTTACCCATGCCCGTCCAAGCCCGTTACAGCGCCCGTCTGGGCCTGGTTGTGTTGATCGGTGCCAGCATGGCCGCCCTGACCGGTTGCGGCAGTCTGGATGGCGCCAGCAGCCGCATCGCCAACATCGTCAAGCCCTACCGGGTGGACGTGGTGCAGGGCAATTTCGTGTCCCGCGAGCAGGTCGAAGCCCTGCAGCCCGGCATGAGCCGCCAGCAGGTTCGTGAGATTCTCGGGACGCCGCTGGTCACCAGCCTGTTCCATGCGGACCGCTGGGAGTACGTGTTTACGCTCAAACGCCCTGGCGAAGAGATTCAGACCCGCAAGCTGACCGTGTTCTTCAAGGGCGATGCCCTGGAGCGCTCCGAAGGCGATGAAATGCCGACCGAGACCGAGTTCGTCGCCACGCTGGGTGCGCGCGACGGTGCCAAGGGCAAGGTGCCGGTGCTGGAGGCCACGCCGGAGCAACTGGCCAAGTACCCGGTCAAGGAGCGCCCCGCGCCAGCAGCGGCCACACCGCCGACATTGCCTGCCGCCACCAGTTACCCGCCGCTTGAAGCGCCCGCGCGCTGAACCTTGCGGCTCTGGCAGTGAGCCCGGTGCGCTGGCTGCCCTATCAATGAACAGGATCTTTTCATGACCGCGACTTCTTCGCCTGCGGCTCCCGCGGCATCCCCCCTCCGTGTAGCCGTCGCCGGGGCTTCGGGCCGCATGGGCCGCATGCTGATCGAGGCCATCCGCGCCAGCGACGACTGCGTGCTGGCCGGTGCACTGGATGTGGCCGCCAGCCCGGCCATCGGCTCGGACGCCACCGCCTTTCTGGGCTATGCCAGCGGTGTGGCCATCACGGCCGACGTGGCGGCCGGCCTGAAGAACGCCGAGGTGCTTATTGACTTCACCCGCCCCGAGGGCACGCTGGCCCACCTGGCCGTGTGCAGCCAGCTGGGCGTGAAGGCCGTCATCGGCACCACCGGCTTCACCGATGCGCAAAAGGCCGAACTCGACGCCTACGCACAGCGCACCGCCATCATGTTCTCGCCCAACATGAGCGTGGGTGTGAACGTCACGCTCAAGCTGCTGCAAATGGCCGCCAAGGCCATGGCCACGGGGTACGACATCGAAATCATCGAAGCCCACCACCGCCACAAGGTCGATGCACCCTCGGGCACCGCGCTCAAGATGGGCGAGGTGATTGCCGAGGCCCTGGGCCGCGACCTCAAGGACTGCGCCGTGTACGCCCGCGAAGGCGTGACGGGCGAGCGCGACCCCTCCAGCATCGGCTTTGCTGCCATCCGTGGTGGCGACATCGTGGGCGACCACACCGTGCTGTTTGCGGGCATCGGCGAGCGCATCGAGGTCACGCACAAGTCCTCTAGCCGCGCCACGTACGCGCAGGGCGCCTTGCGCGCTGTGCGCTTCCTGGCGGCCCACAAGACTGGCATGTTCGACATGTTCGACGTGCTGGGCTTGCACTGATCCGCCGACTCCCATGGACGCGCTCCACTGGTGGCGCCAGGGCGATGCCGTGACGCAAAGTGCGGCACTGGTCTTGCTGGCCATGTCGGTGGCAAGCTGGGTGGTCATTGTGTGGAAGCTGCGGCTTATGCGCCGCGCCAGTGCCGACGTGGCCCGCTGCACGGCCGCGTTCTGGCAGGCGCCCTCGCTGGCCCTCGCGCAGCAACGTTTGCAGTCTTTTGACCGGGATGCGCTAGTGCTTCCTTTGGTAGTTGCTGCAAATTTGATAGCAAATCACGACGGCATGGCCCAGCCCACGCTGGCCACGGCAGGCAGCCTGTCGCAGCGGCTCACGCGGGTGCTGCGCGATGCCCTGCACGATGTGCTGGGACGCCTGCAGTTTGGCCAGGTGCTGCTGGCCACGGTGGGCTCCACGGCTCCTTTTGTGGGGCTGCTGGGCACCGTGTGGGGCATATACCATGCGCTCACCGCCATGGCAGGCGCGGGGCAGATCACCATTGATCGCGTTTCCGGCCCGGTGGGCGAGGCCCTGGTCATGACGGCGGCTGGGCTGGCCGTGGCAATCCCTGCCGTGCTGGCCTACAACGTATTTGGCCGCTTGCTCGGTCGCATTGAGGCTGACCTGGAAGGGTTTGCGCGCGATCTGCGAGAGCTGATCATTGACACCTCTGTCCCCGCCGATCCTCGGCCCTGAGCTCCAGGAAGCTTGACCGCGCCATGGCCTTCGGAAGACTTGAACGTACCACCGGGCCGCAGCCCATGAGCGACATCAACATGACGCCGCTGGTGGACGTAATGCTGGTGCTGGTGGTCATCTTCATCCTCACGGCACCGCTGCTGGCCAGCTCCATCCGGCTGGACCTGCCGCGCACCGAGGGCGCCACGCCCGGCACGGCCCCGCAATTCGTCACGCTGGTGGTCGATGCCTCGGGGCAGGCCTTTCTGGATGACCAGCCCCTGTCGCAGGCTGCGCTGGCCGAGCGCTTGCGCCGCATTGGCGCCGAGCGCCCCGACACCGAGGTGCAACTGCGCGCCGACGCTGCCGTGCCCTATGGCCGCGTGGTCGAAGTCATGGGCGCGGCCCACCTGGCTGGGCTGCAGCGCATCGGATTTGTGGCCGAACCTGCAGCGAATCCTGTGTCGCCTGCGTCTCCAGCCCCGTCCCGCTGACCCACCCCGGCTGCTGGCACGCCGGTGCCAGTCCCTGACCGCCTAAAATCCCTGCAGCGCGGCCCTGCGGCTGCACTCTTCTCTCACCCCCGAGCCCCCATGCAAGACAAATACTCTCCCCAAGACGTCGAACGCGCGGCGCACGACCACTGGACCGCTACCGACGCCTACCGCGTTACGGAAGACACGAGCAAGAAGAAGTTCTACGCCTGCTCCATGCTGCCCTACCCCAGCGGCAAGCTGCACATGGGCCACGTGCGCAACTACACCATCAACGACATGCTCACGCGCTACCTGCGCATGAACGGCCACAACGTCCTGATGCCCATGGGCTGGGACGCGTTCGGCCTGCCCGCCGAAAACGCCGCGCTGAAAAATGGTGTGCCGCCTGCCAAGTGGACGTACGAAAACATCGCGTACATGAAGAAGCAGATGCAGGCCATGGGCCTGGCCATCGACTGGAGCCGCGAAGTCGCCACCTGCGACCCCGAGTACTACAAGTGGAACCAGTGGCTGTTCCTGAAAATGCTCGAAAGGGGCATTGCCTACCGCAAGACCCAGGTCGTGAACTGGGACCCCGTGGACCAGACCGTGCTGGCCAACGAGCAGGTGATTGACGGCAAGGGCTGGCGCACCGGCGCCACCGTGGAAAAGCGCGAAATCCCTGGCTACTACCTCAAGATCACCGACTACGCTGAAGAGCTGCTGGGTTTTGTGACGGGCGACAAGCTGCCCGGCTGGCCCGAGCGCGTGAAGCTGATGCAGGAGAACTGGATCGGCAAGAGCGAGGGCGTGCGCTTTGCGTTCACGCACGACATCGCGGGCGACGACGGCGCGCTGATCGGCGACGGCAAGATGTACGTGTTCACCACGCGCGCCGACACCATCATGGGCGTGACCTTCTGCGCCGTGGCGCCCGAGCACCCGCTGGCCGCACATGCCGCCAAAACCAACCCTGCGCTCCAAGCCTTCATCGAAGAGTGCAAGAGCGGCGGCACCACCGAGGCCGAGCTGGCCACGCAAGAGAAAAAGGGCGTGCCCACGGGCCTGTTCGTCACGCACCCGCTCACCGACGAAAAGGTCGAGGTCTGGGTCGGCAACTACGTGCTGATGGGCTATGGCGACGGCGCCGTGATGGGCGTGCCTGCCCATGATGAGCGCGACTTCGCGTTCGCCCTCAAGTACGGCATCGAGATCAAGCAGGTTGTGCTGGTCGATGGCGAGCACTTTGACTACCACCAGTGGAACGACTGGTATGGCGACAAGCAGCGCGGCGTCACCATCAACTCCGACAGCTTCAGCGGCCTGTCGTACAAGGAAGCCGTGAACGCCGTGGCCCATGCGCTGGAGCAAAAGGGCCTGGGCGAGAAGAAGACCACCTGGCGCCTGCGCGACTGGGGCGTGAGCCGCCAGCGCTACTGGGGCACGCCGATCCCGATCATCCACTGCGACGAGCACGGCGCCGTGCCTGTGCCCGAAAAAGACCTGCCCGTGGTGCTGCCGCAAGACTGCATCCCCGACGGCTCGGGCAACCCGCTACACAAGCACGAAGGCTTCCACGCGGGCGTGACCTGCCCCGTGTGTGGCAAGGCTGCCCGCCGCGAGACGGACACCATGGACACGTTCGTGGACAGCTCGTGGTACTTCATGCGGTACTGCGACCCCAAGAATGCGGACGCCATGGTGGCCGGTGGTGCCGACTACTGGATGCCGATGGACCAGTACATCGGTGGTATCGAACACGCCATCCTGCACCTGCTGTACGCCCGCTTCTGGACCAAGGTCATGCGTGACCTGGGCCTGGTCAAGGTCGATGAGCCCTTCACCAAGCTGCTCACACAAGGCATGGTGCTCAACCACATCTACAGCCGCCGCACCGCCAAGGGCGGCAAGGACTACTTCTGGCCGCACGACGTGGAGCATGTGCTCGATGAAGGCGGCAAGATCATCGGTGCCAAGCTCAAGAACGAAGCCACCAGCGGCGACGGCATGTTGCCCGTGGGCACGCCCATCGACTACGAGGGCGTGGGCACCATGTCCAAGTCCAAGAACAACGGCGTGGACCCGCAGGACCTGATCGAGAAGTACGGCGCCGACACGGCCCGCCTGTACACCATGTTCACCGCGCCGCCCGAAGCCACGCTGGAGTGGAACGACGCTGCGGTGGAAGGCAGCTACCGCTTCCTGCGCCGCGTGTGGAACTTCGGCCTCAAGCTCTCGGCCATCGACCGCGAGGCTGCCATGGCCAGCGTGGCCGGTGCCAGCAGCCTGCAGGACGTGCAGTTTGGCAAGGACGCCAAGGCCCTGCGCCTGGAGATCCACAACGTGCTCAAGCAGGTGGACTACGACTACCAGCGCATGCAGTACAACACCGTGGTCTCCGGCGCGATGAAGATGATCAACGCGCTCGAAGATTTCAAGGCCATGGACTCGGCCGGTGCCCAGGTGGCGCTGATCGAAGGCTTTGGCATCCTGCTGCGCTGCCTGTACCCCGCCACACCCCACATCGCCCACAGCCTGTGGACGGGCCTGGGCTACGCCGGTGCGCTGGGCGACCTGCTCGATGCGCCCTGGCCGCAGGTGGATGCCGGTGCGCTGGTGCAGGACGAGATCGAACTCATGCTGCAGGTCAACGGCAAGCTGCGCGGATCCATCCATGTACCCGCCCAGGCCGACAAGGCCGAGATCGAGCGCATTGCGCTGGCCAGCGAGGCCTTTGTGGCCCAGGCCGCAGGTGCTCATCCGAAACGCGTGATCGTGGTGCCAGGTCGCCTGGTGAACGTGGTGGTCTGACCCCATGAACAAACGCACACTGCTCAGTCTGGCCCCGGTGGCCCTGTTGTCTGCCTGCGGATTCCGGCTGCGTGGCGTGCCGGAGTTCGGGTTTGGCTCGCTCTACATCGCGGCCCCTGCCAGCTCGCCGCTGGCGCGTGAGCTGCAGCGCACACTCGACGGATCGGGCAGCCAGCTCAAACTGCTGCGCGACCCGGCCAGCATGCCGACGGCAGAGGCCATCTTCGATCTGCTGCAGGAGCAGCAGGAGCGTGTGGTGGTGGGCCTCAATGCGTCGGGACAGGTGCGCGAGCTGCAACTGCGCTTGCGTATCAAGTTCCGCCTGCGCACGCCCACCGGCGTGGAGCTGATCCCGGACACCGAGCTGCTGCAGCAGCGCGACATCAGCTACAACGAAACCATTGCGCTGGCCAAGGAGGCCGAAGAGGCGCTGCTCTACCGCGACATGCGGACCGACCTGGTGCAGCAGCTCATGCGCCGGCTCGCAGCAGCCAAGCGCTAAGAACAGCTCACAGAACTCCCCTGGCGTCGTTGTCTCGCCTTGTCGTACTAGTCGTGCTGCCTGCGGCGAAACGCCTGGCCATGGCCGCTTCGCTGAGTTTTGTGAGCTGCTCTAAGAATATGCGCGCTCAGGCGCTCACGCGCTCAGCGTCGGCCCCTGGCCGTGCGAGGGCACGCGCATGAGCGTGCTCTTGCCAAACAGCGACTCCACCAGGTCCACCGCCAGCACGGCCGTGCGGTTGCGCACATCCAGTGCGGGGTTCAGTTCCACAATGTCCAGAGATGCCAGGCGCCCGCTGTCGGCAATCATCTCCATGCACAACTGCGCCTCGCGGTAAGTGGGGCCACCGGGCACCGTGGTGCCCACCCCGGGGGCAATGTCGGGGTCCAGAAAGTCCACATCAAAGCTCACATGCAGGTGGGTGTGTGCATCCAGACCGGCCAGCGCTTGCTGCATGGTCTGGCGCATGCCCACCTCGTCGATGTAGCGCATGTCGAACACCTCCAGGCCCTGCTCGTGCACAAAGCGCTTTTCGCCCGCGTCCACGCTGCGGATGCCGATCTGCCGGATCTGCGACGGGTGCAGCGCCGGGCCACCGCCCGGCATGCGGGCCAGCCCGGTCAGCGCCTCGGGGCCGAAACCGCACAGGCAGGCCACGGGCATGCCATGCACATTGCCGCTGGGGGTCAGTGCACTGGTGTTGAAGTCGGCATGGGCATCGAGCCACAGCACCCGCAGTTTTTTGCCCACCTCCGCGCAATGGCGGGCCACGGCGCTGATGCTGCCCAGGCCCAGGCAGTGGTCGCCACCCAGCAGGACGGGCAGGTGGCCCAGCTGCAGTTCTGCATACACCGCGTCGAACACGCGCTGGTTCCATTCCACCACCTCGGGCAGGTGGCGGTAGCCGTCTACGGGTGGCTGCCACGGGTTGGCGGGGCCACTCAGGTTGCCCCGGTCAAACACCTGCAGCCCGTGGGACTCCAGCGCCGCCTGCAGGCCGGCCACACGCAAGGCCTCGGGCCCCATGGAGGCGCCGCGTGCGCCGGCGCCGATGTCGGTGGGGGCGCCGATCAGGCTGGTGGGCTGGGCGCTGCGCAGGGCGGTGGGGGGCATGGCGGTCTGACTTTCTGGGTTTGGCAGTGAGCGGGAAGGGCGCGGGCGCCCGGGGGAATTCTCAGGGCTTTGGGCGCCAATGAACAGCGCCGCAGCTGATCGGTTCGTGACCTCTCTTGTGCACTGTGAGGGCATACGCTGGCAATTTGCGCAATGCCGGGTCTGCCCAGGCGATAAACTTTGCCGCATGCAAGTCGCCCTGGCCCAACTCTCTCAGCATCTTCAACGGGGCCTGTCGCCGCTTTATGTCCTGCATGGCGACGAGCCCTTGCTCCAGCAAGAGGCGGCCGACGCCATCCGCGCCACCGCTCGCACCCAGGGCTACACCGAGCGCAGCAGCTACACCGTGGCCGGTGCCCATTTCGACTGGAGTGCGGTGCTGGCGGCCGGCGGGTCACTCAGCCTTTTTGCCGACAAGCAGATCGTCGAGATCCGCATTCCCTCGGGCAAGCCCGGCAAGGACGGCAGCGTGGCGCTGCAGCAGATCGCCGAATCGGCCCGGGGTAACGACAGCACCCTCACCATGGTCATGCTGCCGCGCCTCGATAAAGCCACCAAAACCGGTGCCTGGTTTGCCGCGCTGGAGGGTAACGGCACGTCGATTCAGATCGACCCCATCGAGCGCGGCCAACTGCCACAGTGGATCGCAGCGCGCCTGGCCGCGCAGGGCCAGCGTGTGGTCGCGGGGGAGGAAGGCCAGCGCACCCTGCAGTTTTTTGCCGATCGCGTGGAAGGCAACCTGCTGGCCGCGCACCAGGAGATCCAGAAACTGGCGTTGTTGCACCCGGCGGGTGAACTGACCCAAGCCCAGGTCGAAGCCGCCGTGCTCAACGTGGCGCGCTATGACGTGTTCAAGCTGTCAGAGTCGGTGCTGGCCGGGCAGACGGCCCGCGTGCAGCGCATGCTGGATGGCCTGCAGGCCGAGGGCGAAGCCGAAGTGCTGGTGCACTGGGCGCTGGCCGAAGACATCCGCGCCCTCAAGCGCGTGAAAGACGCGATGAACGCCGGCCGCCCCTTGCCCATGGCGCTGCGCGAAAACCGCATCTGGGGCCCCAAGGAGCGGCTGTTTGAACGCATCCTGCCCAAGGCCAGCGACGCCGCCCTGGCGCGCTTGCTGCAGTCGGCCCACACGGTGGATGGCATCGTCAAAGGCCTCAAGCAGCCCGACTGGCCGCAAGACGGCTGGCAGGCCCTGCAGCGCCTGGCCTTGCAGCTGTGCCGCCTGACCAGTGCGGCACGGTGATGGCGGCCGCTGCTGCCTCCCCGCCTTTGCGCCTGCCCAACGACGACGCCACCAACGGCTGGTCCGCCATCCTGCCCCCGCGCACGCCGCGCCCTGCGCTGCAGGGCGATGTGCAGGCCGATTGGCTGGTGCTGGGCGCGGGCTTTGCGGGCCTGGCCGCCGCGCGCCGCCTGGCCGAGCTGCGCCCCCACGCCCACATCGTGGTGGTGGACGCAGGCACCGTGGGCAACAACGCATCGGGCCGCAACTCGGGCTTTGCTATTGATGTGCCGCACAACATCGGCAGCTCGCTCGAAGAACTGCGCCAGGCCGCGCACTACCAAGCCTTGCTCACGGCAGGCATGAACGACCTGGAGCTGCTGGTGGCGCAGCACCGCATCGACTGCCAATGGCGCCGCGCAGGCAAGTACCACTGCGCCGTCTCGCCCGCCGCCGAGCGCACGCTGCAGCACCATGTGGATGAGCTGCGCGCCCTGGGTGCAACGCACGAGCTGCTGGACCGCAACGCCCTGGCCGCGCGCTTGGGCACCCGCTACTTTGCGGCCGGGCTCTACACGCCGGGCACCGTGCTGCTCAACCCCGCCGCGCTGTGCCGGGGCCTGGCCGATGCGCTGCCTGCCAACGTCACCCTGTACGAGCACACACCCGTGCAGCGGCTGGACCTGTCAGGCAGCAAGGTGATGGCGGACACCCCGCAGGGCCGTGTGCGTACGCCGCAACTGTTGCTGGCGGCCAATGGGTTTGCGCAGCAGCTGGGGCTGTTTGGCAGCGCCTGGGGGGCAGAGACGTTTCCGCTGGTCACCTTTGGCTCGCTCACGGCGCCACTCACGCCCGAGCAGCGCAGCCGCCTGGGCGCGCCCGAGGGCTGGGGCGTGACGCCCGCCAGCGCCGTCACGGGGGCCACGCTGCGCTACACGGACGACCACCGCATTCTGGTGCGCCAGGGCTTTGAATATGCGCCGCAGTTCCGCGTCAGCCCTGCGATGCGCGAGCGGGTGCGGCGTGAGCACGCGGCCGTGTTTGCGGCGCGTTTTCCGCAGCTGGCCGATGTGGCGTTGGAGCATTTCTGGGAAGGCTCGATCGCCATCACCCGCAATGGCGCACCGCGCTGGGGGCGGCTGGCCCCGCAGGTGCATGGCGTTGCGGGGTGCAATGGGGCGGGGGTGGTCAAGTTCACGGCCCTGGGGGCTCTGGCTGCGGATTTGGCGCTGGGGCAGGACCACCCGTTGCTGGCGCATGCCGTGGCCTTGGGTGGGCCGACGCGCATGCCGCCGCCGCCGTTCATGGGGCTGGGGGTGCGGGCTTATATTGCGCGGGAGAAGTGGTTGGGGCGGGCGGAGGTTTGATTATTTTTGGCTTCTAGTGCCTGTGAGATAAGCACTGGAAGCTATTAAATTAGGAGTGGTTGTCGGGGCTTGCTCGCTGATTTGGTGGCATGCCTGTGCGCACGGCGGGAGCCGGGTTGTCGCCCCGGCGGGCGAGGTACTTTTCTTTGCTTCGCCAA
>NZ_JAOBSQ010000057.1:0-10876 GCF_025246485.1 Acidovorax sp. K2F | reverse complement strand
TTCCAAAGAAAAGTACCCAAAAGAAAGGCGACCCCACTGTCTGCGTCCCTGCGCTTCGCTTCGGGCAACCTGCGGTGCTCGCGTCCAGCGGGGTCTCGCTCAAACTCGCTGCGCTCAGACAGTCGCGAGCCCTGACCCGCTGGCCGCTGCGCTCCTCGGCGCATACAGAGGGGATGGGAAACGAACAGCCACTCGGGCCGTCGCGTTGCTCGGCCCCGGAGTGGTCAGCCAGCGTTCAATGTGCCCTGTGCTTTTTCAGCCCACATCGTCAAGTTCGCCACCAGGTCCTTTTGGCTGAACGAGCAGCTTTCTTCCGAAAACAGCGCGCTCGATTCCAGTCGGTCCAGCAGGTTCAGCAGCACTTCGCTGTAGCGCGGGGGCAGGGCGGCCAGCAGGGTGGTTTGCTCGCGGGCCAGGGTGCTCAGGGTGGCGGCGGTGTGGTCGCCGCGTTCAAAGGCTTGCAGGGCCTGGGTGAAGGTGGTGAGCTGGGTGTGGGCGGTGTCGGTCATGGCGTAGCCGGGCGGGGCCAGGATGGGTGATACACCCGAGGGTAAAGCAGCCATGGGCCCGCGCCCACCGGGCCGATACCAAGTGCGGCAAAATCGCCGGATGAACGCCCTCAACGTCGCTGAATACACGCACTCCCTCGGTCTCCAGGCAAAAACGACCTCTGCGCTGATGGCCAAAGCGCCAGCAGCTATCAAAAACAAAGCGCTCAAGGCGCTGGCCCGGTTGCTGCGCGAGAACGTGACGGCGCTGCAGGTCGACAATGCCAAAGACCTGGAGCGCGCCGTGGCCAATGGGCTGGCGGGCCCGATGGTGGACCGGCTCAAGCTTACCCCCAAGGTGCTGGAGACCTGCGCCGAGGGCTGCGAGCAGCTGGCCGCCATGCCCGACATCATTGGCGAGATCCTCGGCATGAAGCAGCAGCCCAGCGGCATCCGCGTGGGGCAGATGCGCGTGCCGATTGGGGTGTTCGGCATGATTTACGAGAGCCGTCCCAACGTCACCATCGAGGCGGCCAGCCTCAGCATCAAGAGTGGCAACGCCTGCATCCTGCGCGGCGGCTCGGAGGCCATTGATTCGAACAAGGCGCTGGCCAAGCTGGTACAGCAGGCGCTGGTCGAGGCGGGCCTGCCACAGGACGCGGTGCAGCTGGTGCAGACCACCGACCGCGAGGCCGTGGGCCAGCTCATTGCCATGCCGCAGTTTGTGGACGTGATCATCCCGCGCGGCGGCAAGGGCCTGATCGAGCGCATCAGCCGCGATGCCAAGGTGCCCGTGATCAAGCACCTGGACGGCAACTGCCACACCTATGTGGACGACCCCTGCGACATCGCGATGGCCGTCAAGGTGGCCGACAACGCCAAGACCAACAAGTACAGCCCCTGCAACGCGAGCGAAGGCCTGCTGGTGGCGCGTGGCGTGGCGGCAGATTTTCTGCCCCAGATCGGCGCGGTGTACGCCGCCAAGGGCGTGGAGATGCGCGGTTGCCCCGAGTCGCTGGCGATTCTGCAATCGGTGGCGGGTGCCCACCTGGTGCCCGCCACCGAGCAGGACTGGAGCGAGGAATACCTGGCCCCGATCATCAGCGTGAAGATCGTGGCGGGGGTGGATGAAGCCATCGCCCACATCAACCGCTACAGCAGCCACCACACCGATGCCATCCTGACGCGCGACCACATGCATGCCCAGCAGTTCCTGCGCGAGGTGGATTCGGCCAGCGTGATGGTGAACGCCAGCACGCGGTTTGCCGACGGTTTCGAGTACGGCCTGGGCGCCGAAATCGGCATCAGCACCGACAAGTTCCATGCGCGCGGCCCGGTGGGCATTGAAGGCCTCACTTCGCTCAAGTACGTGGTGCTGGGCGAAGGTGAGGTGCGGGCCTGATGCGCTCCTGAAACGATAGCTGCTGGCGCATGTTCGACTAGCGCTTGCGGCCTATTTCATATGAAAATCATCATCCTCGGCGCCGGCCGCGTGGGCCAGAGCGTGGCAGACAGCCTGGTGTCCGAGCGCAACGACATCACCGTCATCGACACCGACGCCGCGCGCCTGCGCGACCTGGAGTCGCGGTTTGATCTGCGCGGGGTGGTGGGCAACGGCATCGAGCCTGCCGTGCTGGCCGAGGCGGGGGCCGAGGACACCGACCTGCTGATCGCCTGCGCTGCGCAGGACGAGACCAATTTGGTGTGCTGCAAGATCGCGCAGCTGCTGTTCAACATCCCCAAGCGCATCGCGCGGGTGCGGTCCACAGGCTTCGAGGCCCATGAGCGGCTGGTGGGCCCCGAGGGGTTTGCGGTGGACCGCATCATCTGCCCCGAAGAATCGCTGACCCGCTACATCGGCAAGCTCATCGAGTACCCCGAGGCCATGCAGGTGCGCGAATTTGCCGGGGGCCGCGCATGCCTGGTGTCGGTGCGGGCGCGTGTGGGGGCGCCGATGGTGGGCCACTCCATCGGCGCGCTGCGCGAGAGTGCGCCGGAGCTGGCGATGCGCATGGTGGCCATCTACCGGCGCTTTCCCGACGAGCCTGACCGCTTCATCGCCTGCGACGGCCGCACGCGCGTCGAGCCGGGGGACGAGGTGTTCGTGCTGGCCGCGCACGAGCACATCGCCAACGTGCTGGCCGCTCTGCACCGCCCGGCATCCCAGCAGCTCCAGCCTGTGCGCCGCATCATGATTGCGGGCGGCGGCCGGCTGGGTCTGCGGCTGGCGCGGCAGCTCAGCCAGGCGGGCGGGCGTTTTCACATCAAGATCATCGAGGACCATGCGGACCGCTGCGTGGAGCTGGCATCTGCCCTGCCGCCTGAGGTGCTGGTGCTGCAGGGCGACACCACCGACGAAGACCTGCTGGGTGACGAAGGCATCGAGGAGGTGGACCTGTTCCTCGCGCTCACCGACGACGACGAGGACAACATCATGTCCTGCCTGCTGGCCAAGCGCATGGGCGCGAGCCGGGTGCTGGCCCTCATCAACCGGCGCAGCTATGCCGATCTGATGCACGGCACGCAGATCGACATCGCGCTGTCGCCCGCGCAGGCCATGCTGGGCGAGCTGCTGGCCTATGTGCGCCAGGGCGACGTACAGGCCGTGCACAGCCTGCGACGTGGGGTGGCCGAGGCGCTGGAGATCGTGGCGCGCGGCGACCGCAAGAGCTCGCGCGTGGTCGGCCGCAAGGTCAGCGATCTGCAACTGCCGCGCGATGTGCACATCGGCCTGATCGTGCGCGGTCTGCCTGACGCTTCGGAAACCACGGGTGCATCCGCTGCCGATCTGCGCGAGCCCGAGGTCATCATCCCGCGCAGCGCCACGGTGATCGAGAGCAATGACCATGTGGTGTTCTTCCTGCCCAACAAGCGGCTGGTGCGCGATGTGGAAAAGCTCTTCCGCGTGAGCGCGACTTTTTTCTGACCTGGCACCGAGCTGCGCGAGACCCCCATGACGGACATGTTTCCCGTTCTGCGCGTGCTGGGCATTCTGGTCATGATCTTCTCGCTGTCCATGGGCCTGCCGCTGGCAGTCTCGCTGTGGACGCGCGACGGCGTCTGGTTTGTGTACCCGCTGTCCATGGGCGCCACGATGCTGGCGGGCGCGTGGCTGTGGTGGCGGTTGCGGCTGTTCCGGCAGGAGCTGCAGCCGCGCCACGGCGTGATGCTGGTCTCTCTGGTGTGGATGCTGCTGCCCCTGTCGGCCGCGCTGCCGCTGATGCTGGCCGGGCACTACACCGGGCACCCGCTGTCGTTCACGCACGCCTACTTCGAGGCGGTGTCGGGGCTGACGACCACGGGCTCCACCGTGCTTGCGGGCCTGGATGCGTTGCCGGTGTCGGTGAATGTGTGGCGCACCTTTTTGCAGTGGATGGGTGGCATGGGCATCCTGATTTTGGCCGTGGCCGTGCTGCCGCTGCTGGGCGTGGGGGGCAGCCAGCTGTTCAAGGCCGAGGCGGCGGGGCCGCTGAAGGACACCAAGCTCACGCCACGCATGACCGGCACGGCCAAGGGGCTCTGGGGGGTGTATGCGCTGTTCTCCGTGCTGTGTGGCCTGGCCTACTGGGCCGGGGGCATGGGGCCGCTGGATGCGTTGATGCACATGTTCACCACCGTGAGCCTGGGCGGGCTGTCGTCTCACGACCTGAGCTTTGGGTACTTTCAGTCGCCGCTGCTGGAGGCGATCTGCATCTTCTTCATGCTGGTGGCCAGCTGCAATTTTGCGCTGTACTTCGTCGCCATTCGCAAGGGCCAGTGGGGCGGCTTCTGGCGCGACCCGGAGCTGCGGGCCACGCTGGTGACGCTGATTGGCGGCGGTCTGCTGGTGGCTCTGCTGTTGTGGGCCAAGGGTGTGTATGCGCCGCTGGACGCGCTGCGCCATGGCATGTTCAATCTGGTGTCGCTGGCCACCACCACCGGCTACGCCACGGTGGACTACCTGGCATGGCCCGTGTTTGCGCCGGTGTTCATGCTGCTGCTGTCGGGTGTGGCCACCAGTGCGGGCTCGACGGGCGGGGGCATCAAGATGGTCCGCATGCTTATCCTCGTCAAGCAGGCGCGCCGCGAGATGAACCGCCTGGTGCACCCGCGCGCCGTGCAGCCGGTGCAACTGGGCGGCGCTGCAGTGGACAACCGGGTGATCTTCTCGGTGCTGGCCTTCATGCTGGTCTATGGCGGCACGGTCTTTGGGCTGAGCATGGTCATGTTGCTGACAGACCTGGACCCGGTGACGGCGTTTTCGGTGGTGCTGGCCAGCGTCAACTGTGCGGGGCCGGGCCTGGGCAGCGTGGGGCCCGCGTCCAACTATGCGGTGCTCACCGATTTCCAGATCTGGGTATGCACCCTGGCCATGCTGCTGGGGCGACTGGAGATTCTGAGCTTCATGGCCTTGCTGACCCCGGCGTTCTGGCGCCGGTAGGGGTGGCAGGGCAGTGGCTGCACCGGGGTGACTTGCGAAAACCCGGCCTGACCCCACATCCTACAATTCACCGCAATCGCTTCCCGAGGGCTTTCCATGGTTCCGCATCTCATCACGGCCCTCACCGGGCCGATCAACGAACTCGAACAGCGCATTCTCGACTCGATGCCCGCCATCGAACGCTGGTTCCGGCTGGAGTGGATGGAACACACCCCGCCGTTCTATACGTCGGTAGACATCCGCAATGCGGGTTTCAAGCTGGCCCCGGTCGACACCAACCTGTTTCCGGGCGGTTGGAACAACCTGACCAAGGAGATGCTGCCCCTGGCCGTGCAGGCTGCGATGGCTGCCATCGAGAAGATCTGCCCCGAAGCGCGCAACCTGCTGATCATTCCGGAGAACCACACGCGCAACACGTTCTACCTGTCCAACGTGGTGCAGCTGCAGCGCATCTTCAACATGGCGGGCCTCAACGTGCGGGTCGGCTCCATCAGCCCCGAGATCAAGAAGTCCACGCTGATCGAGCTGCCCAACGGCGACACCGTGACCCTGGAGCCCGTGGTGCGCACCAAGCGCCGCCTGGGGCTCAAGGACTTCGACCCCTGCACCATCCTGCTGAACAACGACCTCACCGCAGGCGCCCCCGGCATTCTGGAAGACATCCACGAGCAGTACCTGCTACCCCCGCTGCACGCCGGCTGGAGCGTGCGCAAGAAGAGCACACACTTCAAGAACTACGAAGAGGTGGCCAAGCGCTTTGGCAAGATGCTGGGCATCGACCCCTGGCTGGTCAACCCCATGTACAGCCAGTGCGGCGAGGTGGACTTTGCCGAGGGCACGGGTATGGACCAGCTGCAGACCAGCGTGGACGCACTCCTGACCAAGGTGCGCCGCAAGTACAAGGAATACGGCATCAACGAAAAGCCCTTCGTGATCGTCAAGGCCAACAACGGCACCTACGGCATGGGCATCATGACCGTGCGCGACGCCAAGGAGCTGGACGCGGTCAACCGCAAGACGCGCAACAAGATGGCCGTGATCAAGGACGGCCAGCCGGTGAGCGAAGTCATCATCCAGGAAGGGGTGCTGACGCAAGAGCGCGTGAACGATGCCGTGGCCGAGCCCGTGGTCTACATGATGGACCGCTACGTGGTGGGGGGCTTCTACCGCATGCACGCCGAGCGGGGTGTGGATGAGAACCTCAACGCCCCCGGCGCGAGCTTTGTGCCCCTGGCCTTTGAACACAGCACCCACATGCCCCAGCCTGGCGTGCGCCCGGGTGTTAGCGCGCCCAACCGCTTCTATATGTACGGCGTGGTGGCCCGGCTGGCGATGCTGGCGGCCAGCTACGAGCTGGAGGCCACCAACCCCGACGCCGAGGTGTACGACTGAAAACCAGGGTCTCTGGGGCCCCTTGCGGGTCTTGGGGGCACCGGGTTTCAACGTCTGCGCCCTCTCGGCGACGCTGCACAGCGGGCCTGCGGGGGAGTGCGGTGGTCCCGCATGCCACGCCCGCGCCCGGTTGCCAAGGGCAAGTTGCTGCGTCGCAACATGGGGTTTCGCCTCCAATCGCTTGATCTGGCTCAGGCGCACAATAGCGTTCCCAAAAGTAACGGAACCCCGTCAGGCCCAGTGCGCGGGGGTGGTCAGTGCAAAGCTCCAAGTCATCGCTCGCAGCGCTCACGCTGGGCGCCATCGGTGTTGTGTATGGCGATATCGGCACCAGCGTGCTGTATGCCGTCAAGGAGGTGTTCGGGTCCGGCCATGTGCCGTTCACGCCCGCAAACATCTACGGCATCCTCTCCATCTTTTTCTGGACCCTCACGGTCATCGTCTCCCTGAAGTACGTGGTGCTGGTGCTGCGCGCCGACAACCACGGTGAGGGGGGCCTCATCGCCATGCTGGCCCTGGCCTCCCAGGCGGTCAAAGACAAGCCCCAGCTGCGCAGCGTGTTGCTGGCCGTGGGCATTTTTGGCACCTCACTGTTTTACGGCGATGGCGTCATCACCCCGGCCATCTCGGTGCTGTCGGCGGTGGAGGGGCTGGAAGTGGTGTCGGATCACTTCAAGCACTACGTGATACCGATCACGCTGGTGGTGCTGTTTTGCCTGTTTGCCGTGCAAAAGCGCGGCACGGGCGGCATCGGCAAGTTTTTTGGTCCCATCACGCTGGTGTGGTTTGTCACCATCGCACTGCTGGGCGTGTCGCATATCGTGGGGCACCCTGAGATCTTGTGGGCGCTGAGTCCGCACTATGCGTTGGGCTTCATGTGGGCCAACCCGGGCACCAGTTTCATCATTCTGGGCGCGGTGGTGCTGTGCGTGACGGGCGCCGAGGCCTTGTACGCCGACCTGGGCCACTTCGGCAAGCGCCCGATCCGCATGGCCTGGTTTGGTGTGGCCATGCCGGCGCTCACCCTCAATTATTTTGGCCAGGGCGCGCTGCTGCTGGCCGAGCCCGAGGCCGTCAAGAACCCGTTCTATCTGATGGCCCCCGACTGGGCGCTGGTGCCTTTGGTGATCCTGGCCACTATGGCCACCGTGATTGCCTCGCAGGCGCTGATCACCGGCGCGTTCAGCGTGACCAAGCAGGTCATCCAGCTGGGCTACCTGCCGCGCCTGAACATCCAGCACACCAGCGTGCGCGACACGGGCCAGATCTACATGCCGCTGGTCAACTGGGGGCTGTTCGTGGCCATCGTGCTGGCGGTGGTGATGTTCCGCTCGTCGAGCAATCTGGCAGCCGCCTACGGCATCGCGGTGACGCTGGACATGCTGATCACCACCACGCTGACCTTCTTCGTGATCCGCTACGGCTGGCGGTATCCGCTGGCGCTGTGCGTTGCGGCCACGGGCTGCTTCTTTGTGGTGGACCTGGCGTTCTTCGCCTCCAACCTGCTCAAGCTGTTCCAGGGTGGCTGGTTCCCTCTGATGATTGGCGGCATCGTGTTCTCGCTCATGATGACCTGGAAGGAAGGGCGCCGCCTGCTCAATGACAAGCTGCGTGCCGACGCCATCGACCTCAAGGACTTCCTGGAGTCGATCTTCATCAGCCCGCCCACGCGGGTGGATGGCACAGCCGTCTTCCTGACGGCCGAAACCGGCGCGGTGCCCAATGCCCTGCTGCACAACCTCAAGCACAACAAGGTGCTGCACCAGCAAAACCTGTTTGTCACCGTGCACAACCACGAGACGCCCTGGATTGGTCTGGACAAGCGGCTGCAAGTCGAATCGCTGGGGCACGACTGCTGGCAGGTGGTGGTGCATTACGGTTTCAAGAACGACCCCGACCTGCCCCGCGCGCTGGAGCTGCTGCGTGGGCGTGGCTGCGAGTTGGAGTCGATGACCACCAGCTATTTCCTGTCGCGGGACACCGTCATTCCCACCATCGGCAGCGGCATGGCGCCTTGGCGCGAAAAGCTGTTTGCCCAAATGCACCACAACGCCAGTGGCGCGGCCGACTTTCTGCACCTGCCCAATAACGCGGTGGTCGAGCTGGGCTCCAAGATCGAGATCTGACGGGCTGGGGGGGCTCCCCCTGGCCTGGGACGGAGCCTCGGGCTGGTTTTGCGCTGTTTTTGCCTTGTAGCGCTAGTGCTCATTGTCTGAGATGCTATTAATACTGTAGCTCTTGGAGTGGGCTGACGGCCTGCCTGAGCGCCGGGCGCGCGCGGTGCCAGAATCGCGCCCATGCAATTTCTCAAAGACCTGCGCCTTTCCGCGGCGGTGGCGGGTTTCGTGGCGGTGCTGGTGGGCTTTACCAGCTCGGTGGCCATCGTCTTCCAGGCCGCCCTGGCATTTGGGGCCACACCCGCGCAGATCACGTCCTGGATGTGGGCGCTTGGTCTGGGCATGGGACTGTGTTCGCTGGTGCCCTCGCTGATCTTGCGCCAGCCCGTCATGGTGGCTTGGTCCACTCCGGGCGCCGCCGTGCTGGCCACCGCGGGGTTGGCGGGCGGTTTCAGCATGGGCGAGGCCATCGGCGCCTTCATGATCAGCGCGTTGCTCATCACCCTGGCGGGCGTCACCGGCTGGTTCGAGCGCGTGATGAACCGCATCCCCATGGAAATCGCCGCTGCCCTGCTGGCCGGCGTGCTGGCCCGCTTTGGCCTGCAGGCGTTTGCGGCAGCCCAGACCGCATTGCCCTTGGTGCTGCTGATGTTGATGGTGTATCTGGTGAGCCGCCGTTTGGCTGCCCGGTATGCGGTGGTCATCACCCTCGCCATGGCGGTGGTGTTCGTGGCCACCCAGGGGCAGATGGCCTGGTCGGCGGTGCAGCTGGAGCTGGCCCTGCCGGTTTTCACGGCGCCCCAGTTCAGCGTAGCGGCTGCCGTCAGCCTGGCGATTCCTTTGTTTGTGGTCACCATGGCGTCGCAGAACCTGCCCGGGGTGGCGGTGATCCGGGCGTCGGGCTACAACTTGCCCATCTCCCGGCTCATCACGCTCACGGGTCTGGCCACCCTGGTGCTGGCGCCCTTCGGGGCGTTTGCGCTCAACTTCAGCGCCATCACCGCCGCGATGTGCATGGGCCCCGAGGCACACGCCGATCGCCGCCGGCGCTACACGGCCGCGGTGGCATGTGGCGCCATCTATGTGGCGATCGGTCTGTTTGGCGCAGTCATCACCGGGCTGCTTACCGCCTTTCCCAAAGAGCTGGTGGTGGCCATTGCGGGTTTGGCGCTTCTGGGCACCATTGGCAACGGCCTGGCGGCGGCGCTGCAGGACGAGTCGCACCGCGAGGCGGCACTCATTACCTTTCTCGTCACCCTCAGTGGCGTAGTCATCGTTGGGGTGGGCTCGGCCTTCTGGGGCGTGGTGGCCGGCAGCATTGCGCTATTTGTGCAACAGTACAGGCGTTCGCAGGCCAGCGGCGCGTAAGTCGCCTTGGCTGCCTGGGCCCCTGGCCTCCTCCATTCCTTGACCCGACACCATGAAACTGCTCTTCATCGCCGACCCGTTGCAAAGCTTCAAGATCTACAAGGACACCACCTTCGCCATGATGCGCGAGGCACAGCGGCGTGGTCATACCCTCACGGTCTGCGAACCGCAGCACATCACCTGGCAGCGCGGCAGCAAGGTCACCGCACGGGTGCAGGACGTCCGCCTCACGGGGGATTCCACCCATTGGTACGAGGCCCAGCCGCAGCGCAGCGCAGCGTTGGCCGACTTCGACGCGGTGCTCATGCGCAAGGACCCGCCCTTCGACAGCGAGTACTTTTACGCCACCCACCTGCTGGAGCAGGCGGAGCGCGATGGCGCCCGGGTGTTCAACAAACCCAGCGCTCTGCGGGACCATCCGGAAAAGCTGGCCATCATGGAGTTTCCACAGTTCATCGGACCGACACTGGTCACCCGGGATGCGGAAGACATTCGCCGCTTTCATGCAGAGCACCAGGACATCATCCTCAAGCCTTTGGATGGCATGGGTGGGATGGGCATCTTCCGTGTGGGCTCAGACGGCCTCAACCTGGGGAGCATCACCGAAACCCTCAATCGTCACGGCGCGCAAAGCGTGATGGTGCAAAAGTTTTTGCCCGAAATCGTCGATGGCGACAAACGGGTCCTCATCATCGGCGGCAAGCCTGTGCCGTTCTGCCTGGCGCGCATTCCTCAGGGCAGCGAAGTGCGCGGCAATCTGGCCGCTGGCGGCAAGGGCGTGGCTCGCCCTCTGTCTGCGCGGGATCGTGAGATTGGCGAAGCGCTGGGCCCGGTGCTGCAGTCGCGTGGCTTGCTGCTGGCCGGCGTGGATGTGATCGGCGACTGCGTCACAGAGATCAATGTCACCAGCCCGACCTGCTTCCAGGAAATCTTTGATCAGACAGGCTGCGATGTGGCCTTCCTATTTGTAGACGCTTTGGAGTCTGCGGTTGCGGCCGTTGGTGGTTGAGGGGTTTGTCTCGTGTACAGGGACTGTTAGATCAATCCCTGGGTTTACCCTGCTGCCTGTTGTAAACCGTGCTATAGTCGAA
>NZ_JAOBSQ010000056.1:0-66023 GCF_025246485.1 Acidovorax sp. K2F | reverse complement strand
AGAAGACATCGAAATGCGCCAGGGGCTGTAGGCTGCTCAACGCTTGTGGTACCGCAGTTCGCAGGGTTTGCACCGGACTTACCGGGCCGCCAGACGCACGAAGCCCCTCATCCACGCAGTCCGCACAGCTCCAGATCGAACTGTCAGAATGGGCCCACTCGCTTCAATCAATACGGCATGAGCTGATCGGTAGAACCTCGCGAGAACCAAAGTGCACCCGTTCCGCGCGTCCCCATATTCACAGCCTCTCTCAGCGGCGATATATCGTATGCGTCAGATAGGCAGCCGTCGGCCTTGTTCGAACACCAGCAGTTCACCTTTGCCGAACGCCGTCCACGTTTCGTTGGTCGTGAGGGGGCTGGTCACGATCACTGCCACCTGATCGTTCACGCCAGTCTCCTTCGAAAAATCCAGCTGGAGGTCTTCGTCACTCAGCTGCGCAGCGCCGAAAGGATGGCGGCGCTCTATGTAGTGCAGATGGGTAGAGGCGTGTGCCCACAACGCCTGTCCATTGGAAAGCAGGAAATTGAATGTGCCGTGGGGCGCTATGCGCGCAGCGAGTTCCTTGAGCGTTAGCGTCAGCTCTGGAACAGAAGGCACGCTGGCGTGCGATTTGGCCAACTCTTGCATGATCCAGCAAAAAGCATGCTCGCTGTCGGTATCGCCCACGGGGCGGAAATGCGAATGCAGGCGAGGGCGGAAGTCTTTCAAATCTCCGTTGTGGGCAAAGACCCAGTAGCGGCCCCACAGCTCACGCACGAACGGATGGCAGTTCTGCAGGCTCACCATGCCTTGGGTGGCCTTGCGGATATGGGCGATGACGTTTCGGCTCTTGATGGGGTAACGGCGAAAGAGTTCGGCCACCGGTGAGTCCACGGCCGCCAGATGGTCCACGAAGTGCCGAAGCCCCTTGTCCTCAAAAAACGCGATGCCCCAGCCGTCCGTATGGTGGTCGGTCTTACCGCCGCGTTGCGCAAAGCCCGTGAAGCTGAAGGTCACATCGGTGGGCACATTGCAGTTCATGCCGAGGAGTTGGCACATGGCGGAGGTTCCGTTTCTTTGATTTCTTGAAAGGCTTGATGGGGCAATGCGCGCATCCGCCTTCAAGCATCAGGACAAGGCATGCCTGCTGTCAATCTGGCCGCGCCTCGCGCAGCTGCCAGGCGGCCACCAGCGCCAGCCCGCACAGAAAAGTCAGCATCAAAAAGGTTTCACCGAATGCTGCGATGCGCGCCGGGTTGCTTGCTCCGGCCGTCAACGAGGCGCCATGTGCGCCGAGTCGCCATTCGAGCACGATGCCGCACAGGCTGACCCCGGCGGCGCCGCCCAGCATGCGCAAGAAGCCAATGGCGCTGGAGCCCTGAGAAATGAGCGACTTGTCCAGCGGGCGCATGGAGCCCAGATTCAGCGAGGGCAGAATGAAGCCGAGTCCAATGCGTCCCAGGATCGCAAAAGCGACGAGCATCCACAGCGACGAGCCAAGGCCCACAAACACCATCAGCCCGAACGACAGGGCCAGCAAACCGAGCCCGGTGCTGACCAACAAATGGGTGGGCTGCCGGTCCGCCAATCGGCCCACCATGGCGATGGTGGCGGCCAGAACGAACCCTGCCGGCAGCATGAGGGTGCCCACGTGCGATGCCGACAGCTCCAGCCCCAGTTGCATGAACACCGGCAACAGGTAGGTAGAGCCGAACAAGGCGGTGCCGTAGATGAATGCCACCACACTGCCCATGGCGAACTGCCGGTATTGGAAGAGGCGCAGGTCCATGAGCGGCTTGCGTCCGGTGCGCAGCAGCCTGCGCTGCCAGGCAATGAAACAGGCGACGGCCACCACCGCACCCACCAGCAAGCCTACCGCCTCGACGTGAGAGCCGCCATGCAGCGACACCAGGCCGTTCAGCAGGCATAGCGTTCCCACCGTGCCCAGCAGAAGGCCTCGCCAGTCCAGCGCCTGGCCTTGCCGATTGGCCTCAACCCCTCCAGGGGCGGTGACCGGTACAAACTTGTACGCCAGCCAGATGGAGGCCAGGCACAGCGGCACTACCATGAAAAATATGGAGCGCCAGCCAAACCAATCCACCAGCAAACCGCCCATGCTCGGACCGATGGCCGGCGCCAGCACGACGCCCATGCCAAAAATGCCGCTGGCGCGCCCCTGCTCGTGGGGCTGGAAGGCATACAGGATGATGACGGCCGGGATGGGCTGCACCACACCCGCTGCCAGCCCCTCGGCGACGCGTGCCGCCAGCACCAGGCCAAAGTCGCGCGCCAGGCCGCCCCCCACACCGCCAATGAGCAGCAGCAACATCGCGCCCACATACGTCGCGCGGTAACCGTACCGCGACAACAGCCAGGGGGTGGTGAGCATGGACACGGTGGTGGCCACCATGAACCCGGAGGTGACCCACTGGGCGCGCTCCTGGCCCAGTGCAAAGTAGTGGCTCATGTCCGGTATCGCCACGTTGACGATGGTGGAGGACATGATGGAGGCCATGGTGCCGACCATCACGGACAGCAACAACAGCCACCGGTAGCGCTCGCCATAACGCTCGCGCAACACGGCCAGAGACCCCGAAGCGGTGCTCATGAAGCGATCCGGCAGAGATGCGATGCCACGGGGTCAGTGACGGAGGGAGGCTGCACCACTCAGGATGTGCGCTCCAGCCAGAGCTTGCCGCCCGTGGCCCAGTTTTCGCGCTTTACGTCCGTAATCAGGATGTCCACCGACTCGGGCGAGCCGCCCAGGATCTCGACGGATACGCGGGTGATCTCTTCCACCAGCTTCTTCTTTTGCTCGACCGTGCGGCCTTCCATCATTTCGATGTGGTACGTGGGCATGTCTTGTTCCTTCGCGCGCTGTGAAGACAGCGAAAAGCCCAAATCATATCGGCGAAGGCGGGTGGCCTGCGGCGGAGGGTTGCTGTGCGTCTGGCGCCGGCGCGCCGCAAGCCGCGCAGATACAGACCTTGCCGCGTGCCTCCTGCGGCAAAGCGGCCAAGGCCGCAGGGTCGATGGTCTGCGTCATGCACCAGCAGCTTTCTGCTGGGAGACCCGCCGCGATAGCGCACTGATTGGGCTGCCCGCACAGCGGGCAGACAGACGGAACGGGGTGGGTAGGTGGTGCTGCAGGCATAGGAGTAAGCGCGTGGGCGTCGGTGCCAGTGTACGGCGCAGCTTGCCCCAAACGCGGTCGCCGCTTCTCACACAACTGGACAAGGTGAGTCGGAGTACTGCCTGAAACAAAAATAGCTGCTAGCGCACATATTTATTGTGCTAGCAGCTATCAAAAGTGGAGTGGTCAGCGCCGTGAATACGGCACTGCCTGCAGTCGGGAATCAGGCCGCTTGCGCTGCCTTCAGCTTCAGGCGCCAGGCGTGCAGCAGTGGCTCGGTGTAGCCGCTGGGCTGTTCCATGCCCTTGAAGACCAGGTCACACGCTGCCTTGTAGGCCATGCTGGTGGCAAAGTGTCCGGCCATGGGCTGATACAGCGGGTCACCCGCGTTTTGCTGGTCCACCACGGCGGCCATGCGCTCAAAGGTCTCGCGCACCTGGGCTTCCGTCACCACGCCATGGTGCAGCCAGTTGGCCATGTGCTGGCTGCTGATGCGCAGCGTGGCGCGGTCTTCCATCAGGCCCACGTTGTGAATGTCAGGCACCTTGGAGCAGCCCACGCCCTGGTCCACCCAGCGCACCACGTAGCCCAGAATGCCCTGGGCGTTGTTGTCCAGCTCCTGCTGCTTCTCGGCGTCGCTCCAGTTCGGTGCAGCGGCCACGGGCACGGTGAGCAGGCCGGTCAGCAGGTTGTCGCGCTCGGCGTTCACATCGGTTTTTTCCAGCTCGATCTGGATGTCGCTCACCTTCACCTGGTGGTAGTGCAGCGCGTGCAGCGTGGCGCCCGTGGGGCTGGGCACCCAGGCAGTGTTGGCACCGGCCTTGGGGTGGGCGATCTTCTGCTTGAGCATCTCGGCCATCAGGTCGGGCATGGCCCACATGCCCTTGCCGATCTGCGCCTTGCCGCGCAGGCCACAGGAGAGGCCCACCAGCACGTTGTTCTTCTCGTACGACTGGATCCAGGCGCTGGTCTTCATGTCGCCCTTGCGCACCATAGGACCAGCGTGCATGGCGGTGTGCATTTCGTCGCCGGTGCGGTCCAGAAAGCCGGTGTTGATGAACGCCACGCGGCTTGATGCAGCGGCAATACAGGCCTTGAGGTTGACGGACGTGCGGCGCTCCTCGTCCATGATGCCCAGCTTCACGGTGCTGTCGGGAAGGCCCAGCAGCTTCTCGACGCGGCCGAAGAGTTCAGCGGCAAAGCCGACTTCGGCCGGGCCGTGCATCTTGGGCTTGACGATGTAGACGCTGCCCTTGCGGGAGTTGCGGATGCCGTTGGCGCCGTGCCCTTGCAGATCGTGCAGCGCGATGGCCGTGGTCACTACCGCGTCCATGATGCCTTCGGGGATCTCGCGCTGTGTGCCCTGCGCGTCGGTCCACAGGATGGCCGGGTTGGTCATCAGGTGGCCCACATTGCGCAGGAACATCAGCGAGCGGCCATGCAGGCGCACTTCGCCGCCTTGGGGGGCCGTGTAAACACGGTCAGGGTTCAGCCCGCGCGTGAAGGTCTTGCCGCCCTTGGCGACCTGCTCGGTCAGCGTGGCCTGGATGATGCCCAGCCAGTTGCTGTAGCCCAGCACCTTGTCTTCGGCGTCCACGGCGGCCACGGAGTCTTCCAGGTCCAGGATGGTGGACAGGGCCGCTTCCAGCACCAGATCGCTCACGCCTGCGGCATCGGACTGGCCGATGGGCGTGCTGCGGTCGATCTGGATATCGAGGTGCAGGCCGTTGTGCTGCAGCAGCACCGACGACGGCGCGGCGGCATTGCCCTGGTAGCCCTTGAACTGCGACGCGTCCTTCAGGCTTGTGGTGCTGCCGTTTGCGAGTGACACCACCAGCTGGCCGCCTTCCACCTTGTAGCCCGTCGAATCCTTGTGCGAGCCCGAGGCCAAAGGCGCGGTGTCGTCCAGCACCTGGCGCGCAAAGGCGATCACCTTGGCGCCGCGCACGGGGTTGTAGCCCTTGCCCTTTTCGGCGCCATCGGTTTCGGGGATGGCGTCCGTGCCATACAACGCGTCATACAGGCTGCCCCAGCGCGCGTTGGCGGCGTTGAGTGCATAACGTGCGTTCAGGATGGGCACCACCAGTTGCGGGCCGGCCTGCGTGGCCAGCTCGTCGTCCACGTTGGTGGTGGTGGCCTTCACGTCGGCAGGCTGGGGCACCAGGTAGCCGATCTTTTCGAGAAAGCCGCGGTAGGCCACCATGTTCTGGATGGGGCCGGGGTTGGCCTTGTGCCAGGTGTCCAGCTCGGTCTGGAGGCGGTCGCGCTCGGCCAGCAGGGCGATGTTGCGCGGGGCCAGGTCGGACACGATGGCGTCAAAACCTTTCCAGAAGGCGGTGGCGTCCACCCCCGTGCCGGGCAGCACCTTATCTTCGACAAAGCGGTACAGGGAAGTGGCCACTTGCAGGCCGTGGACTTGGGTGCGTTCGGTCATGGGGTGCCTCAAGAAGAGTGGTGAAAACGGAGATCAATGAAAAACGGTGCCCGCAACAGCAGGCCATGGAGAGACTGTATTTCAAATGTTTGCCCACATAAATACGCTGAAAATCTCTAAACCAGTGACTTTTACGCAAAACTGGTGACAGTCCGTAGTCACCCTGAATGGTGCTTTCGCCCGTTACCCACTACGCTGCGCGCACAACAAACCCACCGGGAGACAAACCCATGCAGGCACCCCTGGACGCCAGCGCGCTCAACGCGGCCCACAAGAACAAGATCGTGAGCGCCGCAGATGCCGTGCAGCTCATCCACGACGGCGACACCGTGGCCACGGGCGGCTTTGTGGGCATCGGCTTTGCCGAGAGCATTGCGGTGGCGCTGGCCCAGCGCTGGGAAACGACCCAAACCCCGCGCGACCTCACGCTGGTCTACGCCGCAGGCCAGGGCGACGGCAAGCAGCGGGGCCTCAACCACCTGGGCCACGCCGGCCTGCTCAAGCGCGTGATCGGCGGGCACTGGAGCCTGGTGCCCCGCATCCAGAAGCTGGCGGTGGACAACCAGATCGAGGCCTGGAACCTGCCCCAGGGCGTGATCACGCATTTGTTTCGCGACATCGCTGCAGGCAAGCCCGGCACGCTCACGCGCGTGGGCCTGGACACCTTTGTGGACCCGCGCCACGGCGGCGGCAAGCTCAACGCGCGCACCACCGAAGACCTGGTGCGCATCCTGCCCATCGACGGGCAGGACTACCTGTTCTACAAGGCCTTTCCGATCCACGTGGGCATCATCCGCGCGACCACGGCCGACGCCGACGGCAACCTCACCATGGAGCGCGAGGCGCTCACGCTCGAAGCGCTGGCGATTGCCATGGCCGCGCGCAACTCGGGCGGCGTGGTCATCGCCCAGGTCGAGCGCATCGCCGAGCGCGGCACGCTCAACCCCCGGCAGGTGAAGGTGCCCGGCGTGCTGGTGGACGCCGTGGTGCTGGCCACCGAGCCCGCGCACCACCACCAGACCTTTGCCGAGCCCTACAGCGCCGCGTTTGCGGGCGAGTTGCGCGTGCCCATGGACACGCTGGAGGCCATGCCCCTGACCGAGCGCAAGATCATCGCCCGCCGCGCGGCGCTGGAGCTGCGCCCGCACCAGGTGGTGAACCTGGGGATCGGCATGCCCGAGGGGGTGGCCAACGTAGCGGCTGAAGAGCGCATCATCGACCTCGTCACGCTCACGGCCGAGCCCGGCGTGATCGGCGGCATCCCCGCCGGCGGGCTGAACTTCGGCGCGGCCGTGAACCCGCAGGCCATCATCGACCAGCCCAACCAGTTCGACTTCTACGACGGCGGGGGCCTGGACATCGCGATCCTGGGCCTGGCGCAGGCCGACCAGCACGGCAACCTCAACGTGAGCAAGTTCGGCCCGCGCCTGGCGGGTGCGGGCGGCTTCATCAACATCAGCCAGAACGCCAAGACCGTGGTGTTTGTCGGCACCTTCACGGCGGGTGCGCTGCAGGTGGAGGCGGTGGACGGCCACCTGCACATCCTGCACGAAGGCGGCGCGCGCAAGCTGGTGCGCGAGGTCGAGCACCGCACCTTCAGCGGCGCAGAGGCGCTGCGGCGCGGCCAGCGCGTGTTGTATGTGACCGAGCGCTGCGTGTTCCGCCTGGTGCCCTCGGGCGAGGTGGATGGCGGCGGTGCGCTCGAGCTGATCGAGTTGGCGCCCGGCATCGACCTGCAGCGCGATGTGCTGGCCCACATGGCATTCACGCCGCGCATCAGCCCCGGCCTGCAGACCATGGACCTGCGCCTGTTTGAGCCCGGCCCGCTGGGCCTGCGCGAGCAGCTGCTCAACCGCCCGCTGGTGCAGCGCTTTGAGCTGGACGCCGCGCGCCAGCTGCTGCACATCGACTTCTCGGGGCTGCAGATCAACACCGCCAGCACCATCGACGCCATCGAGCTGGAGGTGCGCCGCCTGCTCGCTCCGCTCGCCGCACAGGGCGAGCGCGTGAGCGTGATAGTGAACTACGACCACTTCACCATCGCCCCCGACCTGGCCGACGCCTACACCGCCATGGTGCAGGGCCTCACGCGCGACCTCTACACCGAGGTCAAGCGCTATGGCACCGTGGGGTTCCTCAAGTCGCGCCTGGTGTGAAGTGAGGGTGATGCTGGTTCACTATCATTTATGTAGCTGTTCAAGCATATTCCACTAGCGCATGCGGCCTGTTTGGATTCAAAACCGATCACAGACCGTGCCAGAGTGCGCCGCCAGGCCCTTCGCCGCTTTATCCCCATAATCAGCGCCCATGGACAAACTCAAGGCCTTCGAATCGTTTGTGTCGGTGGCAACACGCGGCAGCCTCACCGCTGCGGCCAAGGCCGAGGGCGTGGCGCCGGCCATCATGGGGCGGCGGCTCGATGCGCTGGAAGAACACCTGGGCGTGAAGCTGCTGGTGCGCACCACGCGCCGCATCAGCCTCACGCACGAGGGCAGTGCGTTTCTGGAAGACTGCCAGCGCCTGTTGTCCGACGTGGCCAACGCCGAGGCCAGCGTGTCCGAAGGGGGCGTCAAGGCCACGGGCCATTTGCGCATCACCGCACCGGCCGGCTTTGGCCGCCGCCATGTGGCGCCGCTGGTGCCACGTTTTCGCACCGCCCACCCGGACGTGACCATCTCGCTCAACCTCAGCGACCGCGTGGTGGACCTGGCGGGCGAGGGCTATGACTGCGCCGTGCGCGTGGGCGACCTGCCCGACTCGTCGCTGGTGAGCGTGCGCATTGCCGACAACCGCCGCCTGTGCGTGGCCACACCCGCCTACCTGCAGCGTCACGGCACCCCGCGCCACCCCAGCGAGCTGGTGCAGCACGACTGCCTCACGCTGTCGAGCGAGGCATCGCAAACACGGGGCTGGGCGTTCCGCATGCCGGTTGAAGGCGGTGGCACCGAGGTCATCCACCTCAAGCCCGGCGGCCCGCTCGATTGCTCGGACGGGCAGGTGCTGCACGACTGGTGCCTGGCGGGCTACGGCATTGCCTGGCGCAGCACCTGGGAGGTGGAGGCCGAGATCGCGGCAGGCCGGCTGGTGGAGGTGCTGCACGATTTTGCGGCGCCGCCCAACGGCATCTATGTGGTGTTTCCGCAGCGCAAGCACATGCCGCTGCGGGTGCGGCTGTGGATCGAACACCTCAAGCACCAGTACGCGCAGCCCGCGTTCTGGAAAGGCCCGCAGGCCGGCGGCTGATAGCCCCCGTGGCAGACTGCACAACACTCCATGTCCACCGCGCCCACGCTCCTTGTCGCTGACGACCACCCGCTGTTCCGTGCGGCTGTGCTGCACGTGCTGCGCGAGCGGCTGCCGCAGTTTCGCACGCTGGAGGCGGCCAGCGCCGCCACGCTGGGCCAGGCGCTGCAGGACCACCCCGAGGTCGAGCTGGTGCTGCTGGACCTGAGCATGCCCGGTACGCGCGGCTTCTCGGCCCTGTTGCATGTGCGCGGCGAATACCCCGAGCTGCCCGTGGTCATCATCTCGTCCAACGACCACCCCCGCGTCATCCGCCGCGCCCAGCAGTTTGGTGCTGCGGGCTTCATCCCCAAGTCCGCGCCCGCCGACGCCATGGGCGACGCCATCCAGGCCGTGCTGGACGGCGGCAGCTGGTTCCCGCCCATGGCGGCCGAGCGCTCCGAGGCCGACGCCGAGCTGGCCGCGCGCCTGGCGCAGCTCACGCCCCAGCAATTCCGCGTGCTGCTGTGTTTGGCCGACGGCCTGCTGAACAAGCAGATTGCGAGCGCGCTGGGCCTGGCCGAGAACACGGTGAAGGTGCATGTCACCGCCATCCTGAAAAAGCTGGAGTGCTACAGCCGCACGCAGGCGGCTGTGCTGGTCAAAAGTCTGGAGACGGAAGACGGCGTGTCTTCCTGAGGTGGAGCTCTGCATCAAAACGGCCGCTGTCGCTTATTCAATAAGCCCTGGATGCTACTAAAAGCGTAGCGACGAGCGCAGCCTCTCCACCCGGGCGCAGCACCCTGCGTGAGGCGCCGTGCAAGGGCCGCCCCGCCGCGCAGCGGCTCAGGGGGATGCTCCCTGTCTCAGCAGCGTCTGGCTCACCAGCGCCCGCAGCGCGGGGGCGCGCACCGGCTTGGCCAGAAAGCCCCAGCCGCGTTCGGCGGCCTGGCGGCGCAGGGTGGCATCGCGCTCGGCGGTGACCAGGATCACGGCAGGCGTCTGGCCCCAGCGCTGGCACAGCTGCGCGAATACTTCAGGGCCGTGGAGGCCGGCGCCCAGGTGCACGTCCAGTAGCACCAGCTGCGGTGCTTGGCCGGGCTGGGCGGCGGCCAGGGCCTCGGGCGCGCCAGCGGCCAGCGGCACCGTGCAGCCCCAGCGCTGCAGCAGGGCCTGCGTGGCGGCGCAGGTAGGGCCGTCGTCATCAATGACCCAGGCGCTGCTGCCTTGCAGGGGGGCGTCGTCGGCGGGTTGCTGCGTGGTGGCGGGGGGCGCAGCCTGCTGCGCGGCGGCGGGGTTGCCCAGCGGCACACACACCCAGAACACGCTGCCGCGCCCTAGCTGTGAGCGCAGGCCAATCTCGTGCCCCAGCAGGCGACCCAGGCGTTCGACGATGGCCAGGCCCAGGCCTGCGCCCCGGTCGTCGGCGCGGCCTTCGTCCAGGCGGCGGAATTCTTCGAAGATCTCGCGCTGCAATGCCTCGGGGATGCCGGGGCCCTGGTCGTGCACCTCGATGCGCAGGTGGTGGTCGCCCACCCTGCGGCAGCCCACCACGATGCGCCCGCGCCGGCTGTAGCGGATGGCGTTGGAGACAAAGTTCTGCAGGATGCGGCGCAGCAGGTTGTCGTCGGTGCGCACCACGGCGCGCGTGGGCACGCAGCGCAGTTGCAGGCCCTGGCTTTCGGCCATCACGCCAAAGTTGTGGCCCAGCACCTGTAGCAGGGGCCCCAGGGCCACGTCGTGGATGTGCACATCGAACTGGCCCGACTCCATGCGCGAGATGTCGAGCAGGCTGTTGAGGATGGCGTCCTGCGCGGCCAAGGCGCCGTCGATGCTGTCCACGGCGTGCCGTTCGGCGTCACCCGGCAGATGGCTGCGCAGCAGCGAGGTGAACATGCGTGCGGCGTTCAGGGGCTGCAGCAGGTCGTGCACGGCGGCGGCCACAAAGCGGGTTTTGGATCGGTTGGCCTGCTCGGCCTCGCGCCGCGCGGCGTCCAGGTCGCGGGTGCGGTCGGCCACGCGCTGCTCCAGTGCGTCGGCCAGCGATCGCAGCTCGCGTGCGGCGTTCTTGTAGCTGGTGATGTCGGCGTAGCTGGTCACAAAACCGCCCTCGGGCAGCGGGTTGCCCCGGATCTCCAGCACCGTGCCGTCGTCCTTGGCGCTTTCGTGCAGGTGGGGGGTGCCGCTGCGCAGGTGCGCCAGGCGGCGTTCGATGGCTTCTTCCACCGGGCCCGGGCCCAGCAGGCCCCGGCGTGCGTTGTGGCGCATCAGGTCTTCAATGGGGCGGCCCACCTGCATCAGGTCGGCGGGGTAGCGGAACAGTTGCACATAGCGCGAGTTCCAGGCCACCAGCTTCAGGTCGGCGTCGATGATGACCACGCCCTGGGGCAGGTGTTCCAGGCTGCGGGAGAGGCCCGTGTCCGTTTGTTGCGCGGCTTGCTGCGCGGCCTGCACGATGCCGTCCTGCGCGGTGCGCAACTCCTGCGCGTGCTGTTGCAGCACGGTCTCCAGCTCCTGGCGGCTGCGCTGGCGCAGGCGGGCCAGGCGCTGGCGCTGGCGCACAAACAGCACCAGCAGCGACAGGGCCAGCCAGCCGCCGCCCCCGGCTGCGGCCGCCCAGCGGCTGTCGGCCATGCTGCTGTGGGTGGTGTGCACCAGGTGCAGTTGCCAGGGCGTGCCGGGCAGGGGCTGGGTCAGCCACAGCATGCGGCCGGGTGGGGCGGGCATGTCGGCGGACGTTTGCACGCGCACCAGCCGTCCGCCGTTGTCCAGGTGGTCGTCCACCCGATAGTCGAGCGGGCGCAGAGGCTGGTCGGAGTATTGCCGCGTGGCGTTCAGCTCGCGGCGCTCTTCGTCGTCCAGCGGCTCCAGCAGGCGGTAGCGCCAGGCGTCCTGGCTGGCCAGAAAGACCACGCCATGCGCGTCCGACGCCAGCACGATGTCGGGTGTCTGCAGCCATTCGCGCTCCAGCTCCTGCAGCGCGATCTTGATGGCCACCAGCCCCAGGATGTGGCCGCTGTCGTCGCGGATGGCCTGCGACAGGAAGTAGCCCGGCTCGCCCGTGGTCACGCCGATGCCGTAGAAGCTGCCGCGCCCCTGGGCCAGCGCCTGCTGCACATAGGGGCGAAAGCTGTAGTCCACACCCACATTGCTGGTGGCCGTGCGCCAGTTGCTAGCTGCCACGGCCAGGCCGTCGCGGTTGAGCAGGGTGAGGGTGGACGACTGGCTGGCGCCGTTGGCCTGCTCCAGCTTGCGGTTGAGCTGCGCCACCTCGTCCGGGCTCAGGGTGCGGCGCAGGGCGTCCTGCAGTTGCGCGTCCAGGGCCAGCACCTCGGGCAGGGTGCGGTAGCGGTCGATGCGCTGGGCCAGCGTCTGGCCGTACAGGGCCAGCTGGCGCTGCACGCTGTCGCTTTCGTCCAGCAAGGACCGGTGCCAGGCCCATTGGCCGGCGGCAAACATGCTGGCCGCAGTGCCTGCAAGCAGGAGGAGCAGCGTCCAGAACTGGCGAAGGCGGGGCGTGGGCATGAAAAAACGGAGTTCTGAAACCAGTCTGGTGCAGGTGGGGAGTGTGCCGCACCGGTTCCAGGGGGCTCCAGGGGCTAGGTAGTTACCCTTATGGTGCGTCGATGCTCTCCTCTGGGGCGTTGGGCGACTAATACCAATAGGTTATCGGCTGAAACAAAGTGCAGCGGTACAAACGGCACCCTGACAGCGCACCGGTGCACTCCGGTGGTGCAGTCCCAAGACCCCAGGAGACCCGTTCCATGCACAACCATTCCGCTCCCGCAGCCTCGACCTTGAAGCTGCCTTTTTATCGGCAACTGTACTTCCAGGTGGTGTTCGCCATCGTCCTGGGCGTTCTGCTGGGCCATTTCGAGCCGTCCTACGGCGAGGCGCTCAAGCCGCTGGGCGATGCTTTCATCAAGCTGGTCAAGATGATCATCGCCCCGGTGATCTTTCTGACCATCGTGACCGGCATCGCGGGCATGTCGCAGCTTTCCACCGTGGGCCGCGTGTTTGGCAAGGCCATGGCGTACTTTCTGTTCTTCTCCACGCTGGCCCTGGTGGTGGGCCTGGTGGTGGCCAACGTGGTGCAGCCCGGCGCGGGCATGAACATCAACGTAGCCGACCTGGACCAGACGGCGGTGAAGGGCTACGTGGCCAAGTCGCACGAGATGACGCTCACGGGCTTTGCCATGGACATCATCCCCAAGACGCTGGTGAGCCCGTTTGTGGGCGACAACATCCTGCAGGTGCTGCTGGTGGCCGTGCTGTTCGGCATTGGCCTGGCCATGGTGGGTGAGGCAGGCCGCCCGGTGCTGAACTTTCTGGACGCGCTGACGACGCCTGTGTTCAAGGTGGTGGGCATCGTGATGAAGGCGGCGCCTCTGGGTGCGTTTGGTGCCATGGCGTTCACCATTGGCAAGTTTGGCCTGGGCTCGCTGGTCAACCTGGCGTGGCTGGTGGGCTCGTTCTATGTCACCTCGCTGCTGTTTGTGGTGGTGATCCTGGGCTTGGTGGCGCGCCTGTGTGGCTTCTCGGTGTTCAAGCTGATCCGCTACCTCAAGGCCGAGCTGATGCTGGTGCTGGGCACTTCGTCGTCTGAATCCGCCCTGCCATCGCTGATGGAAAAGATGGAAAAGGCGGGTTGCAGCAAGTCGGTGGTGGGCCTGGTGGTGCCCACGGGCTACTCGTTCAACCTGGACGGCACCAACATCTACATGACGCTGGCCGCGCTGTTCATCGCCCAGGCGACCAACACCGAACTGACGCTGGGCCACCAGGTGGCGCTGTTGCTCGTCGCCATGCTGTCGTCCAAGGGCGCGGCGGGCGTGACGGGCGCGGGCTTCATCACCTTGGCCGCCACCCTGGCCGTGGTGCCCGAAGTGCCCGTGGCCGGCATGGCGCTGATTCTGGGCGTGGACCGTTTCATGAGCGAATGCCGCTCGCTGACCAACTTCATCGGCAACGCCGTGGCCACGGTGGTCGTCTCCCGCTGGGAAAACGCGCTGGACCAAGATCGCCTGGACGCGGCGATGAATGGCCATCCGCTGCCGCTCGCAGTGTCTGCAGCCTCGGCCCCCGTGGTGTCGGCGGATGTGCCTGTGGCGACGGTGGCGCGCACCGTGGCTTGATGGCGGGTACTTGCTGAATCAGCGCTGCCAGCGGCGCGGGCTTTCGGGCCCGCGCCGCTTCTTTTTGGAGCGGTCAGGCCCGCGCCATCGCGCACAATGGTGGCCCTGCCGGATGGCACTGTGAGCGCTTGGAGCTGCGCAGTGGCCTCGGGCGCTACAAGGAATCTGCACCATGACCCTCGAAGCCATCCTGGCCGCCTTTCACCTTCTGGCCATCCTGACCTTTGTGGTTTTTCTGTCCAGCCAGGCGGCGCTGTGCCGTATCGAGTGGCTCAATGCTGCCGTGGTCGAGCGCCTGGCCCGCTTGGATGTGATCTACGGTGTGGCCGGGGCGGTGATGATTGGCAGCGGCCTGGCCCGGTTGATCTGGGGCGTGAAGGGCGCCTCGTGGTACCTGTCGCAGCCCCTGTTTCACATCAAGATCACCCTGGTGCTGGCCATGGTCGTGCTGTCGTTTGTGCCCTCGGCTGCGTTTCGCCGCTGGCGCCAGAACCTGCGCATCACTGGCGCCCTGCCGCCCGCCGCAGAAGTCGCGCGGGTCCGCCGCCTGGTGATGATCCAGTCGCATGTGCTGCCTGTGGTGGCCGTGATTGCAGTGTTCTGGGCGCGCGGCTGGTAAGTGCAAACACGCCCCCCATAAAAAAGCCCGCCTGGCTGGATGCCGGCGGGCTTTTGCTTATCGAGCCCGGTGAAGATGCACCGGGTGTGAACTTACTTCACTTCTTCAGGCACTCGCTCATGAAGGCCTTGCGCTCGTCGCCCTTGAGCGTCTTGGCCTTGGCGTCAGCGTTGCAGGTTTTCATCTTGTCCTGCTGGGTGGCGGGCTTGTTGCTCAGGCAGGTCTTCATGAAGGCCTTGCGCTCGTCGCCCTTCATGTCTCCGGCGTCCTTGTTGCAGGTCGCCATCTTCGATTGCTGTTTGGTAGGGGCCTTAGCGTCTTCGGCGGCGTGGGCACCAAAGCCCAGTGTCAGCGCCAGGCCGAGTGCAGTCAGGGAAAGAAGCTTTTTCATGGAATCTCCTGGTGTGAATGCGTTATGGGGGGTCCCGGCGGCATTGCACCATAGAACATGGCGCGCGACAACGCGGACCCGTCATCACAACCCTGCGCGGGCCCTGGTGGCCGCGGCTGCATGAAAGGCTTTCAGTGCCGTGTGGATCTGCCGGGGGTCGTGCGCCAGGCCACCCAGGGCAAACACCACATCCCCCCGTTGCTGCCAGCGTTTGAGTGCCTTGACGATCACACCCCGTGCGGAGTCTCTGTGGCCGGGGCGCAACTTGACCAAGATCACGCCTTCGTAGTCGTCCAGGTGCGCACGTTCCATGGCCTCCCAGGTCACGGTGTGCGGGTCGTCCTGGCGCAGATCGGTGATACCGGTGGCGTCAATGACCACCGCCGGGTCTTGCTCCCGGTAGGCCTCCAGGGCGGACCGGCCCAGGGTTCCGCCCACACAGAAGGAGACGAATGCGGCACACAGGCAGAGGGCCGTGAGCAGTCGGTCGTTCGATACAGACGCCCAATACAGCGAGAAGGCCAGGCATACCGCCATCAGCAGCACAAAAGGCACCTGAAACACCAGGGTCCAGCGGCGCCGATAGAGCAGGATGGGCTGGGGTTGCACGCGCACTCTCCGGTTGAAAGGGCATTGCGGCCCATTGTGCCTTTCGCTGCGGGATGCCTCCTGGCGGCGCGTCTGGCGCCCTGCTGCTGGCAGACCCGTAAAATCCACCGATGCTCACAGCCAAAAATGAATTGCTCGCTGCGCTCGCAGCCGAGCTGGAAAACCTGTTCCCCGGCGCTGGCGCCAAGGCAGCCTTTGAATCTCCCAAGGTGGCGGCCCATGGCGACTTCGCCTGCACCGCGGCCATGCAACTGGCCAAGCCCCTCAAGCTCAACCCGCGCGCACTGGGCGAGCAGCTCAAGGCCGCACTCGAAGCCACGCCCGCCTTTCAGCGCTGGGTGTCCGCCATTGAAATCGCGGGCCCGGGCTTTCTGAACATCCGCCTCCAACCCGCCGCCAAGCAGGAAGTGGTGCGTGAGGTGCTGGCTGCGGGCGAGCGCTTTGGTTACCAAGCCAGCAACGGCCAGCAGGTGCTGGTCGAGTTCGTGTCGGCCAACCCCACGGGCCCGCTGCACGTGGGCCACGGCCGCCAGGCCGCGCTGGGCGATGCGATTTGCAACCTGTTCAGCACCCAGGGCTGGAAGGTGCACCGCGAGTTCTATTACAACGACGCAGGCGTACAGATCGACACGCTGACCAAGAGCACGCAGCTGCGCGCCAAGGGCTTCAAGCCTGGCGACGACTGCTGGCCCACCGACAGCGAGAACCCGCTGGCCAAGAACTTCTACAACGGCGACTACATCGCCGACATCGCCGAGGCCTTCAAGGCCAAGGCCACCGTGAAGGCTGACGACCGCGAGTTCACGGCCAACGGCGATGTGGAGGACTACGACAACATCCGCCAGTTTGCGGTGGCCTACCTGCGCAACGAGCAGGACAAGGACCTGCAGGCCTTCAACCTCCAGTTCGACGAGTACTACCTCGAATCCAGCCTGTACACCAGCGGCCGCGTCGAGGCCACGGTGAACAAGCTCGTAGCCAACGGCAAGACCTACGAGCAGGACGGTGCGCTGTGGCTCAAGTCCACCGATTACGGCGACGACAAGGACCGCGTCATGCGCAAGCAGGACGGCACCTTCACCTATTTCGTGCCCGACGTGGCGTACCACATTGCCAAGTGGGAGCGCGGCTTCACCAAGGTTGTCAACATCCAGGGCACGGACCACCACGGCACCATCGCCCGCGTGCGCGCCGGCCTGCAGGCGGCCGATGTGGGGATCCCCAAGGGTTACCCCGACTACGTGCTGCACACCATGGTGCGGGTGGTCAAGGGCGGCGAAGAGGTCAAGATCAGCAAGCGTGCCGGCAGCTACGTCACGCTGCGCGATTTGATCGAGTGGACCAGCAAGGATGCGGTGCGCTTCTTCCTGCTCAGCCGCAAGCCCGACACCGAGTACACCTTCGACGTGGACCTGGCCGTGGCACAGAACAACGACAACCCCGTGTACTACGTGCAGTACGCGCATGCCCGCATCCAGTCGGTGCTGCGTGCGTGGCAAGAGGCGGGCGGTGGTGATGTGGCTTCGCTCAAGGATGTGGACCTGTCCGCCCTCGAAGGCCCGCAGGCCCAGGCGCTGATGCTGCAACTGGCCAAGTACCCCGAGATGCTCACCGCCGCCGCCGACGGTGAGGCGCCACACGATGTGACCTTCTACCTGCGCGACCTGGCCGCCAGCTACCACAGCTATTACGATGCCGAGCGCATCCTCGTGGACGACGAGGCTGTGAAGAAGGCGCGCCTGGCGCTGGTCGCTGCCACCGCCCAGGTATTGCACAATGGCCTGGCCGTGCTGGGCGTGTCGGCCCCGGCCAGAATGTAAGCAGTTACTACCAATATGAAAAAGCAACAGACGGGCGGGACCATTGTCGGCTTCATCGTCGGGGTCATCGTGGGCCTGGGCGCGGCGCTGGCCGTGGCCGTGTACGTGACCAAGGTGCCGGTGCCCTTCCTGAACAAGGGCAATGGCCGCGGCGCCGACCTGGACGCAGCGGAGTCCCAGAAAAACAAGAACTGGGACCCGAACTCGCCGCTGTATGGCAAAAACCCGGCCCGCCCTGCGGCGCCAGCGGTGGCAGCAGCCGCGTCAGCCCCTGCATCGGCACCGGCACCCGAGGTGCGCGCCGCCGCGTCGGCTGCCAAGCCTGCCGCGAGCAAGCCAGACGCCAAAGCCGAGGCCAAGGCCGAGAGCAAGCCGGGCGCTGACCCGCTGGGCGATCTGGCCGTGGCCAAGGCCGCGGCCAAGGGCAGTGTGGACCCGTTTGACTACTTTGTGCAGGCGGGCGCCTTCCGCACCCAGGCCGACGCAGACGCCCAGCGCGCCAAGCTGGCCATGCTGGGCTGGGAGGCCCGTGTGAGCGAGCGTGAGCAAAATGGCCGGGCGGTCTTCCGGGTGCGCATCGGTCCTTTCACCAAGCGTGACGATGCCGAAGTGCTCAAAGAGAAACTCGATGGCGCCGGGCTGGAATCGGCGCTGGTGCGTGTGCAGCGCTGATCGGCCTGTGGCTGTGAACAGGGGCCTGTGCATACAGCGCCACCACCAGGGCTGAACTTTTTGTAAAGGGATGTCTCACATCCCGCATACCTGAACCAGGAGAGTCTTTGTCATGAAACGCCGTGAGTTTTCTTTGTCCGCCGCCTCGGCGGTTGCCGCTTCTGCCCTGACGCTGCCAGTGGCCAACCCCGCGATGGCGCAAGCCCGCCAGTTCAAGGAGGGCAAGGACTTCAAGCGGCTGGACAAGCCCGTCGCCCCCGATGCGCCGGCTGGCAAGGTCGATGTGATCGAGTTCTTCTGGTACAGCTGCCCCCACTGCAACGCCTTCGAGCCCACGCTGGACGCCTGGGTCAAGGCTGCGCCCAAGGACCTCTCCATCCGCCGCGTGCCCGTGGCGTTCAACGCCAGCTTCGTGCCCCAGCAAAAGCTGTACTACACGCTCGAAGGCATGGGCAAGCTCGAAGCCCTGCACGCCAAGGTCTTCCGCGCCATCCACGTGGAAAAGGCCAAGCTCGCCAAGGACGACGAAATCCTGGCCTGGGTGACCCAGCAGGGCGTGGATGCGGCCAAGTTCAAGGAGGTCTACGGCTCCTTCAGTGTGGCCAACCAGGTGCGTCGCGCCTCGCAGCTGCAAGATTCGTACGGTGTTGAGGGCGTGCCTTCCATGGGTGTGGCAGGCAAGTACTACACCGACGGCACGATGGCCGGCAGCATGCAAACCGTGTTGCAGGTGGTCGAATACCTGGCGGCCACGGCACGCAAAGCCTGATGATGTGCCGACCCTGTCGGCAAGTTGTCCCAAAGGCCCGCTGACGCGGGCTTTTTTTTCGGGGTGGGTACCATCGGGTGGCTACAATCATTGCAAGATTCGTGCCCTATGACCCACCGCCTACTCCCCCTCCTTGTGCTCGCAGCCTTGACCGGCCTTGCGGGCATGGCACATGCCGAAAAGGCTGACCGTGCCAAGCCCATGAACATCGAGGCCGACGCCCTGCGCCACGATGAACTCAAGCAGACCAGCGTGTTCTCGGGCCGCGTGGTGATGACCAAGGGCACCATCGTGCTGCGCGGCGCGCGGCTGGATGTGCGCCAGGACGCCGACGGCTACCAGTACGGCGTGGTCACGGCCGAGGCGGGCAAACGGGCGTTCTTCCGCCAAAAGCGCGACACCGTGGCGGGGGCGCCTGACGAGTTCATCGAAGGCGAAAGCGAAGTCATCGAATACGACGGCAAGGCCGACAACGTGCGCTTCATCACCCGCGCCGAACTCCGCCGGTACCGTGGGTCGGTATTGAACGACGAGATCACCGGCGCCGTGATCGTCTACAACAACCTCACCGATGTGTTCACCGTCGATGGCCAGAAGGCACCAACGTCCTCTGCCGCAGCGGGCGACACACCAGCGCCCGGTGGTCGTGTGCGCGCCGTGCTGGCGCCCAAAGACCCTCCGCCCGGCGCGGCAGCCCCGGCCCCAGCGCCTGACGCGCCCGCACCGGCGCTGCGCCCCAGCAACAGCCTTGGCGGCGGCGCCAAGTGAGCGGGCCTGCTGTGAGTACCGGTCCTGACTCCCAGGCGGGTAGCCGCCTGGAGGTACAGCATCTGGCCAAATCCTATGGCAGCCGCAAGGTCGTCAAGGATGTGTCGCTGGTGGTGCAAAAAGGCGAGGTTGTGGGGTTGCTCGGCCCCAACGGCGCGGGCAAGACCACATCCTTTTACATGATCGTGGGCCTGGTGCGCAGCGATGCAGGCGATATTCGCATCGACGGCCACTCGGTGGCCCACATGCCCATCCACCGCCGCTCTCGGCTGGGTCTGTCGTACCTGCCGCAAGAAGCCTCGATCTTCCGCAAGCTCACCGTCGAAGAAAACGTGCGTGCGGTGCTGGAACTGCAGCGCGCCGATGACGGCCAGCCGCTATCGCGCGACGCCATCGAAGAGCGCCTGACGGCACTGCTGCAAGAGCTGCGTGTGGACCACCTGCGTGCCTCGCCCGCGCTGGCGCTGTCCGGTGGCGAGCGCCGCCGCGTCGAGATCGCCCGCGCCCTGGCCACCCAGCCGCGTTTCATCCTGCTGGACGAGCCTTTTGCCGGCATCGACCCCATCGCAGTGATCGAGATCCAGCGCATCATCGGCTTCCTCAAGGCACGCGGTATTGGTGTGCTCATCACCGACCACAACGTGCGCGAGACGCTGGGCATCTGCGACCACGCCTTCATCATCAGCGACGGCCGCGTGCTGGCGCAGGGCACGCCGTCCGAGATCGTGGACAACGCAGAAGTACGCCGCGTGTACCTGGGCGAGCATTTCCGCATGTGATGAAGCCTGGACTGTCGCTGCGCGTCTCGCAGCACCTTGCATTGACCCCCCAGCTCCAGCAGTCCATCCGGCTGCTGCAGTTGTCCACGCTCGAACTCTCGCAGGAAGTCGAGCAGATGCTCGACGAAAACCCGTTCCTCGAACGCAATGCCGACGAAGCCCCGCGCGAGGAGTTTGGCCTGGAAGCCGCCGACACGCCCGCGCAGGCCGACGACTACAGCGCCGATGATGCTATGTTTTCAGGAGCTGTCAGCGCAAGCAGTACTAGCGCTGAGAGCCAAAACGAGGCTGAAATCCCCAGTGGAGGCGCCGACGAGCCCGACTGGAGCGGTGACGGCACCGTCGAGATGGCGCCCAACGACGCCGAGTGGGGTGGCGACGCCCCGGCGCGCACCCGCAACGATGCGGAAGGCGACGAGGCCGACGCCACCGAGCTGGCCCGTTCGCACGAATCGCTCACCGCCTTTTTGCACCGCCAGGCACTGTCGCTGAGGCTGTCTGAAGTGGACACTGCCGCGCTGCGTTTTCTCATTGAATCGCTGAACGACGACGGCTACCTCGAAGAGCCTCTGGAAGAACTCGCTACCAGCCTGGCCGGGCCCGACGACCTGGAACAGATCGAAGAACTGGTGCACCGCTTCACCGTGGCCCAACGTCTGCTGCAGAGCCTGGAGCCCGTGGGCGTGGGCGCGCGCAACCTGGCCGAATGCCTGACGCTGCAGCTCACCGCGCTGGCGGCCGACGAAGACAGCGACGCCGACCCCGAGACCGTGCAGACCGCGCTGCGCATCTGTCAGCAGCCGCTGGAGATGCTGGCCCGCCGCGACATCCGCCGCCTGACGCAGCTGTGCAGCGAAGGTGGCGTGGCCGGAGAAGAACGCACCCGATCTGCCATGGCACTCATCGCCCGCCTGGAGCCTCGCCCTGGCCGCCGTTTTGCCGACGTAGAGCGCAACATCATCATCCCCGACGTCATCGTGCGCAAAGCCGGCCGTGCCAACGGGCGGGACGGCCAGCACAACTTCATCGTGCAGCTCAACCCCGATGTGATGCCCCGTCTGCGCGTGCACGACATCTACGCCGGCGCGCTGCGTGGCCATAAGGGCGGCGAAGGCCACCAGGGCATGCAGCAGCGCCTGCAGGAGGCGCGCTGGTTCATCAAGAACATCCAGCAGCGTTTTGACACCATCCTGCGCGTCTCGCGCGCCATCGTCGAGCGGCAGAAGAACTTCTTCACCCACGGTGAATTGGCCATGCGCCCCCTGGTGCTGCGCGACATCGCCGACGAGCTGGGCCTGCATGAGTCCACCATCAGCCGCGTGACCACGGCCAAGTACATGGCCACGCCGATCGGCACCTACGAGCTGAAGTACTTCTTTGGCTCTGGCCTGGGCACCGAGACTGGTGGCAATGCGTCCAGCACGGCCGTGCGCGCACTGATCAAGCAGTTCGTGTCCGCCGAAAACCCGGCCAAGCCGCTGTCCGACAGCCAGATCGCCGAGATGCTCAAGGAGCAGGGCATCGAATGCGCACGCCGCACCGTGGCCAAGTACCGCGAGGCGCTCAAGATCGCGCCAGCGAATTTGCGCAAAGCGCTTTAGCGCTGCCGGCGTGGAGGCGCGCGAGTGTTCTCTGGCCGTCCAGGCGACGGTTCGGTGCTGGGCTATTTGCGCGCCATGAATACCGCGTCATATGCTTGTGGCGTGAATCCTGCGATCTTCTGGCCGTTGGTCAGCAAGACCGGTACGCCTCTGGCCCCCAGCTGACTGAACGCCGCCTTGCCAGAAGGCGTGTCGATATCCAGCTCCCGATAGGCGATGCCCTTGCTCGCCAGATAGGCCTTGGCCGCCTTGCAGTAGCCGCACCAGGTGGCCATGTACAGCACCACATCGCCCCGAGGAGCCGCAATCTGTGGAGTGTCCGGAGTGGCTGTTTTGGGGGCAGGGCCCGCCCCCGGTACCACGCTGACCGGCAGGTTTTCCAGCTTCATCGTTTTCTCTACGGCACCGGCCGTGGGAGGCTTGTCGCTGTAAACCACCCTGCCGTCCGTACCCACTGATTTGTACAGCGTCTGGGCGTTGGCTGCCAACGGCACCACGGCCAGCGCCAGGGTGGTCAACAGGGTCCGAACAAAAGGGCGCATGAAGGGGCTCCGGTAAAATCCACTGCCCGAGAGCATACGAGACAGTGGCGCCCGGCCCACAGGACTCGTGCGCAACACTCCCCTGCAGTGGCCTGGGCACCACGCTGTGGATGGGATGGCGTCCCCCTGTGCTTCCCATCTGGCGCCTGGAAGGGCAGACCCTGTCTTTCGCGCAATGCGCTATGTCCGTCGCTGGCACCTGCCTTCGCTTCCTGTTTTGCCCTCCCACTTCCCGCACCATGGCCCGCATCGTCTTCGACCTCCCACCGCACTTCGACTTTGCCACTGAACTGCAGATCTACATCAGCCACGTGAACCAGGGCGGGCATCTTGACAACGCGCAGTTGCTCAGCCTGGTGTCTGAAGCGCGCGTGCGCTTTTTCCAGTCGCTGGGATACCCCGAGGCCGATGTGGGCGGTCTGTCCATCGTGGTCGGCGACATCGTGGCGCAGTACAAGTCCGAAGGTTTCCATGGCGAGACCATGCGGGTGGAGATGGCGCCAGCGGATTTCAACCGCTATGGGTTTGACCTGGTCTTTTGCATGACCGAGAAGACCTCAGGCCGCGAGGTGGCGCGCGGCAAGATCGGCATCGTCTTCATCGGCAAGGCCGACCGCAAGGTGGCACTGATCCCCGAATCTATCCGCCAATTGCTGCTGGCCCGCGCAGGCACGCCGGATTCCCATGCATTGTCCGAGCGCGTATCCTCCCTATCGACATGAACCAACTCCAACTTTTTCTCCCCTGCGCCGCGGGCGTCGAGGGCTTTCTGGCCGACGAGGTGCATGGCATCACCGGCCTCACGGGGCAAGACCTGCTGGTGGGCCGGGGCGGCGTGCTGCTGCGCGCCTCATGGCGCCAGGCCATGCAGCTCAACCTGCACAGCCGCCTGGCCCAGCGCGTGCTGGTGCAGCTGGCGCACCGCCCCTACCGGTCTGAGAACGACCTCTACGCCATGGCCAGCGAGGTGGCCTGGGAGATCTGGTTCACCACGCGCCAGACCTTCAAGGTCGAGGTGACGGCCCAGCACAGCCCGCTGCAGAGCCTCAACTTTGCGGGCCTCAAGGTCAAAGATGCCGTGGCCGACCGCTTCCGCCACAAGAGCGGCGTGCGGCCCGACGTGAACACCCAGTGGCCCGATGTGCGCATTCACCTGCACCTGACCACCGACGAGGCCACGATCTACATCGACACCTCGGGCGAGCCGCTGTTCAAGCGCGGCTGGCGCGAGGATAAGGGCGACGCGCCGCTCAAGGAAACCCTGGCCGCCGCCATGATCGCCGCCAGTGGCTGGGACCCGCATGGCGACAACCCCCAGCCCCTGTACGACCCCTGCTGCGGCAGCGGCACCATCGTGGTCGAGGCCGCACAGATCGCCTGCCGCATCCCGGCGGGCATGTTGCGGCGTTTTGCGTTCGAGAAGCTGTTGCCGTTCCAGGCGCATGTCTGGGGCGCTATTAAAAACGAAGCTGAAAGCGCAATACAGACCAGCGCAGTGCCCATTTTTGGCAGTGATGTGGCCTTCCGCATGGTCGATTTTGCGCAGCGCAATGCCGAGCGCGCAGGCGTGGCCGAGGCCGTGCAGCTGCGCGGCGGCGACGCCCTGCAGCGCATGCCGCCCTGCGACCAGCCCGGCGTGATGCTGCTGAACCCACCCTACGGCGAGCGCATTGCTGCCGCAGGTAGCGCCGGCCGCAACGCCAGCGAGCGCGCCGCCGACCGCGCCCAGGGCATGGCCGTGGGCCGCGAAGAGGCGCAGACCGAAGACGGCGGTGAGTTCTTCAGCCAGCTGGCAACCCACTGGAAGAAGAACTACAGCGGCTGGACCGCCTGGATGCTCACGCCCGACCTGAAACTGCCCGGCAAGATGCGCCTGAAGGAATCGCGCCGCGTGCCCATGTGGAACGGCCCCATCGAATGCCGCATGTTCCGCTTCGACATGATCAAGGGTGCTGTGCGCGACCGGGCTACCAAGCCTGCCCCCGACGGCGGCCCACGCCATGAAGGTTGAGCTGCGACTGCCCGCAGAGGCGCTAGCAGACGAGCCCGCTCGCCCCGTGGTGGTGGACACCAATGTGGCGCTGGACCTGCTGATTTTCAGCGACCCGCGCACCGTCCCCCTGCGTACGCTGCTGGCCCAGGGTCGCCTGGCCTGGATCGCCACGCAGGTCATGCGCGACGAGCTGGAGCGCGTGCTGGCCTATCCGCACATCGCAGAGCGCATGGACTACTACCGCGTGGGTGCCGCGCAGGTGCTGGCAGCGTTTGATGCGCAGGTGCGGCTGGTGGACATCGCACCCAAGGTGGCCTACGTGTGCAAGGACGCGGACGACCAGAAGTTCATCGACCTGGCGGCGGCGCACCGGGCAATTTTGCTGAGCAAGGACAAGGCGGTGATCTGCATGCGCAAGCGGTTGGTGAACCTGGGGGCGGATGTGGCGACTGCGCTGGTGCTGGAAGAGGCGCTCGCCACGGCGGCGGCCTGATCACGCATTGATTAGTTTCTGCTGCAAGGATCGGTATGGGGCCGTTGGGTTTTCTTGTCCTCTCGGGCTTCTTCGCCTACCTCGCTTTTGATGCGTTTCAGTTCAACCGGACATCCGGTCACAAAGTCTGGGCCGTGCCGCCCTCTTCCGGTCGGGCGGTTGGTGTGGATCCTTTGTCGCGCGCCGAGCAGGAGGGCGCGCAATCGAACGAAATCACTGCAGTGGGGGGGCATTCCCGGCCTCTACTGGATTTTTGTGATGCTGTCGGTGGGCTGCTTGGGGGTTGCTGCCTGGCTGTGGCTAGCGTAGGTTGGGGTAGCGAGGTCTAACCCGACGTTTTCTTCCACGGGCATGGCCTGTCGGGTTACGCCAGCGGCTAACCCGACCTACTGGTTGATCTAGCCTTGAGCCAAGAGGTCATACGCCGCCCGCACCCGCTGCAAATCCCGCCCCAGTTTGCGATTGGTGGGCAGATTCCGCATCCACCCCATCCGCCGGACACTGGTGGCCAGCACCGCCCGCATCTCCTCGCTCCCCTGCGCCACCCACGCCGCCCAGCGCTCGCGCCCCTCGGTCAGCGTGCCGCTGGCATGCAGGTAAATCGCGGTGGAATGCGCGTAACACAGCGCATCGCGCACATGGCACACCGCCAGCGGCAGCACGGCGGCGGGGTCGTCCTCAAAATCGATGCAGGCCACCTCGCCATCGGGGCAGCGCACCAGATTGCGCGCAAACGCCTGGCTCAGGCAGGTGCCCCGGTGGTGCACCTGGGTCAGGGTGTCCAGCCCCTGCTGCCACAGCGCCAGCACAGCGGCCGTGTCGCCCGCCTGCACGGCGTGGTCGATCTCGTTGCCCAGCGAGTGAATCTCTTCCCCCGTGTGGCCCAGGTGGCGCATGGCAAAACCATGGGGCAAGGCGGCCAGCACCACGGGCACGCGGATGCCGCGCGCGGCCAGGTCACGCAGGCGCTGCACTTCGGTGGCTATGGCCGCAGGGCCGCCGGGGTTGGGCACGGGGCGCAGGGCGTCCAGCCGCAGCAGGGCAGCCAGCGCGGCCATGGCACGGTAGCGGCCCATGCCGTGGGGTGCACCCGCACGCTTGATCCAGATCTGCTCATCGCCCAGCACGTGGGCCATCACGTTGTGCGGCTGGGTGGCCAGCTGCTGCTGCAAAAAGGCGGCGTAGTCCGCGGCGGTGTGGGTGGGGGCGGATGCGTCCATCGTCAAGTTCATACAGCGGCGTCCCCCGCCACGGCCGCTGCGGTGCCCGCGGCTGCTGCGTGCACCAGCTCGACATGGTGGGGAATGGAGGGTTCCAGTGCAGGTTCGCTGGCCTGAAAGCTGTGCGCGCTGGCCAAGGGCCAGTACAGGCGGAACACGTTGTGCTGCGCGTCGAGCGGGCCGAGCAGCGCGCCCGGTTGCATGCGCGTGATCAGGTTGGACAGCAGGCGCACCTCGGTGTCGCTGATGCGGCGCACGATGTGGTGGGCCGTGATGTCCTTGGGGTGGCGCAGCCCGGCGGCCTGCACCAGTTCCTGCAGCGCGTGCAGCGTGCTGCGGTGAAACTGCGCCACGCGCGTGGCCTTGTCGGGCACCACCAGGGCCTGCTGGCGCAGCGGGTCCTGGGTGGTCACGCCCGTGGGGCAGTGGCCGGTGTGGCAGTTTTGCGCTTGGATGCAGCCCAGCGCCATCATGAAGCCACGCCCCGCGTTGCACCAGTCGGCGCCCAGCGCCATCATGCGAGCGATGTCGAAGGCGCTGATCACCTTGCCCGCGCAGCCAATGCGCACGCGGTCGCGCAGGTTCACCCCCACCAGCGTGTTGTGCACCAGCAGCAGGCCTTCTTGCAGCGGGGCGCCCACGTGGTCGGTGAATTCGACGGGCGCCGCGCCCGTACCGCCCTCGGCGCCATCGACCACGATGAAGTCGGGCGTGATGCCCGTGACCAGCATGGCCTTGACGATGGCAAACCACTCCCAGGGGTGGCCCAGGCAGAACTTGAAGCCCGTGGGCTTGCCGCCCGACAGGGTGCGCAGCCGCGCGATGAACTGCATCATTTCCACCGGGTTGCTGAACGCACTGTGGCTGGCGGGCGAGATGCAGGCCTCGCCCTCCTTCACCCCGCGCGCAGCGGCGATCTCGGCCGTCACCTTGGCGCCCGGCAGCACGCCGCCGTGGCCCGGCTTGGCGCCCTGGCTGAGTTTCAGCTCGATCATCTTCACCTGCGGGTCGGTGGCGTTGGCCGCAAAACGCTCTTCGCTGAACGTGCCATCGGGGTTGCGGCAGCCAAAGTAGCCCGAGCCGATCTCCCAGATCAAGTCACCCCCGTGCACGCGGTGGTGTTGGCTGATACTGCCCTCGCCCGTGTCGTGCGCGAAGCCGCCTTTTTTTGCACCCTGGTTCAAAGCCAGGATCGCATTGGCCGACAGCGCACCAAAGCTCATGGCCGAGATGTTGAACACGCTCGCGTGGTAAGGCTGGGTGCAAGGCGCCACAGACTGCGACGGCGCATCGGGGTTGCCGCCGATCCACACGCGAAAGTCGTGCGACGGCAGCTGTGTGGGAGCGAGCGAGTGGTTCACCCATTCATAACCCTGCGCGCCAACGTCCAGGTGCGTGCCGAACGGGCGGTTGTCCGGGTCGCCCTTGGCGCGCTGGTACACCAGCGAGCGCTGGGCGCGCGAGAACGGCGCGGCCTCGCTATCGCTTTCGATGAAATACTGGCGCACCTCGGGCCGCACATATTCGAGCATGAAGCGGATGTGGCCGATGACCGGGTAGTTGCGCAAAATGGCGTGGCGCGACTGCTGCAGGTCGTACACGCCCACTGCTACCAGGGCAGCAAACACCAGCACCACGGGCAACCCCACGTGAAAAGCCACCAGCGCAAACAGCGACAGCAGCAGCCCGAAAACGCACAGCGCAAAGGCCGTGTAGCGCACCGGGTACAGGGAGTTCAGTTGGTGGAGCATGGGGGTCCTGGTTCTGGTGGCGGTGCGAGAGGGGGCTACACTGACCGCCTTTTTATCGGGTTGCCATGTTGCGCAAGGCGCTTTTGAGGCCCGGCACCACCCCGGGCCGCCGTACCTCCGCCGCTACACCAGCGCCACGGCACAAGGCCTGCGCATCATAAAAGTAAAACAATGTTTTACCGCCCCCGCTTTCTCGCTTGACGACCGGAGCCCCCCATGACCGAACCCACATCGCCCACTCCCTCCACCGACGATCTTGACGACCCCACGGGCGCCCCGGCCGCCGCACTGGGCCCTGAAGAGCTGGAAGAGATCGACAACATCCTCGACGACCTGCGCTCGCGCGGCGAGGAAATCCCGCAGTGGGAGTTCTGCGACGGTTTCATGACCGCGCTGATCTGCAGCCGCCGCCCCATCGCCCCGGCCGAGTACCTGCCCATGCTGCTGGGCGACGGCGCCGAGCTGGATGTTGCCGAAGGCGACCCGCTGCCCCAGTTGCCCGCCTTTGCTGACGCCGCCCAGCAGGCGCGCTTTTTAGAGCTGTGGAGCCGCCGCTGGGTCGAAATAGCGACCCAGCTCGACACCGACGTGAAGACGCTGGACGACGACCGCACCTTCCAGCCCGAAGCCATGGACATGCGCGGCGCCGTGGCCAGCCTGACCGACGAGCAGCGCGCCGAAATGGGCGACGACCAGGAGATCCCGTCCTTCGGCCAGGTGTGGGCCCTGGGCTTCATGTTTGCGGTGGAAAACTGGCCCGAAGACTGGGCCGCCCCGCGCGACAAGGAAGCCGCCAAGTGGCTGGACGACGCGCTGGACCGCATCGTTGCCCTGACCGAAGACGACACCGGCAAGCCCGAAGTCTGCATGTACGACGAAGACGGCCCACCCAGCACCAGCCAGGCGCGCGTCGAGGCCTTCGGCGAAGCCATCTGGGCCGTGTACGACCTGCGCCAGCTGTGGAAGAGCATGGGCCCGCGCGTGGAGACGGTGCGCAAGGCGCCCGAGCCGGGGCGCAACGACCCTTGCCACTGCGGCAGCGGCAAAAAGTACAAGAAATGCCACGGCGCTTGAGGCCTCTTTAGCCTCTTTAGGTACACAAATCTGATGCAGTTCATGCAGGCCGTGATGGATCACTTTGAATGGGGGCAGTACGTATTGCTCTCAGTAGTCCTGGGCATTCTTGCTTTGACAGAGCACTTCTGGCCTCGCCGTGTGACTGGCGAACGCCACCAAGGCCGGAGAAGGGTCAACCTGCTGCTGTATGGGCTGGGTGGTCTGTTGATGTGGTGGGTGGCCGAGCCTGTGCAGACCGCTGCGGTGCGACTTGGGGCGTCCTTGGGGTGGACCGGGTTGGCCGGGGGGGCATTGCCCGATGTTCCCAAGATCGTCATCGGCGTGTTGCTGGTGGATGCAATCCAGTATGTGCTGCATCGTGCTTCGCACGCCATTCCACTTCTGTGGCGAATGCACCAAGTGCATCACGCGGATGCCGCATTCGATGTGACGACCAGTGTGCGCCACCATCCTCTGGAAGTGGTGGCACTTGCGGCTCTGACGCTGATGCTGTGCGCGACACTGGGCATGCCTCTTGTGTCCTTGTTGTTCTATGCGGTGCTTCAACTGGTGCACACCGCGTTTTGCCATGCCAATGTTGCGATCCCATTGCGCTGGGATCGGAGACTGCGTTGGGTGATGGTGACCCCTGATATGCACCGTGTGCACCATTCCGACCGCATGGATGAAGGCAACAGCAACTTCGGAATGGTGTTCCCCTGGTGGGACCGCCTGATGGGAACATATTGCGCGCAACCAACGTTGGGCCATCAGGGCATGCACTTAGGGCTGGCCAACGACAACAACAATGATGCCCGGCCTGACCGGTTCTGGCGGGCCCTGATCCAACCCTTTGGCAAGCTGCCCTGAGGCCTCCCCTTCAAGACCGGGGGCACGCGGTCATTTTTTGCAAGACATTTGCAAAACCCTGAAGTACAAACGCCACTCGCTCGATTGAGCGTTCAGAAAATTTGTATTTTTTAAGGGTGATATGTCGAAAGTTCGTTGGATGGGCGCGCTGTTGGTTGGCGCAGGCGCTTTGGCGGCAACAGGTGCGCAAGCAGGCGTTGTTTTTACTTTTAGCAAGGCGTTTGGAGCGCCCAGCGTCTCGGTCGGAAGTTCCACCTCGCTGGCGTTCACCATCAATCGGCTGGGGCCAGCTGCGAATAACATCACGTTCACAGACAATTTGCCGGCGGGCCTGGTGGTGTCCACTCCCAACGGTTTGGTGGGCGACTGTGGGGTCGGCAGCGTGGTGACCGCCGCACCGGGTTCCTCCTCGGTGGCCTTGGCCGGCGGGGTGTTGGCCGGTGGGGCCAGTTGCACGTTTTCTGTTCAGGTCACCGCAACAGCGCCGGGTGTAAAAAACAACGTTACTACGGGCCTGAATTCCAGTTCTGGCAGCGCCCCTGCCGCCAATGCCACACTCAACGTGCTCGCTGCCAGCGCAACCTCGGTTCCGACGCTGAGCGAATGGGGGCTTATGGTACTGTTGCTGGCCATGGCGGCATCGGCATTCAATGCTGTACGTCGCAAGAAAATCGGCAGCTAAAGCGCAGTCCTTTGCACAAGGGGCTTGTGTCGTGTCCTGCGGGCTTCTGTGCGGATCAGAGAGACCGTACTTCCTGCGCCAGAAACTTCTTCAAATTCCCCGCTGCCGTACTCCGCACCTTGCGCTTGAGCGAAGGCGACCAGCCCAGCAGCAGCCCCGGTGCGCCCAGTGCCTGCCGCGCCCAGCGCCAGAAGTTGAAGCGGTCGCGGTGCGTGGCAATCAGCCCCTCGGGCGTGAAGGTGAAGGTGCCGTCGATGATGTTGTGCACCCTGCGCCCCGTGGCGCTGAAGAGGTAGTGCGCCTCCCAGTGGGCCTTGCCGCCCTGCGCATCGGCGTCGATGCCGCTGAACTCCAGCTTCCAGTGCTCGGCGGCGCCGGGCTTTTTCGTGGCGGTGCACAGCATGCGCCACATACCTGCCACCTGCTCGCGGCCTTTCAGGGAAAAGGCTTCGTCGTCAAACGTGGCGTCGGGGGCATAGCAGGCGGCCATGGTGGCATGGTCCAGTTGCGCAAACGCGGTGTAGAAGCGTTGCAGGGTCTGGGCGTTGGGGTGCATGGGTTCTCCTCCTCAAGGGCGCCCATGCTACACCGGGGCCGTCGCGCTGCCTGCCCCCTGCGGGACCGGCGCGGCGATGTGCTTTCAGCTGGTGCGCAACCCACCGATGCGCCGCCGCTGGGTGTCGTCCAATGCGTCCAGCACCTGGATGCCGTGCGCATACCCCTGCTGCACGATCTGCTCGAACCGGTTCCACTGCAGCATGCCCACGCGGTCCATGGGGGGGTTGAAGTACAGGTCTGTGAGCTGCTGCGATTGGCGCTGGCGCGACATGCTGTACAGGATGGTGACCTGCATGAGGTAGCTGGCCAGCGAGGGCAGCTTGTAGCGCCGCTGGGCGCGCGGGCGCAGCTTGTCGCGCAGCAGGGCCCAGCTGCTGGGGATGTCGTCCAGCTCGATGCGGCGCGGTTTGCGGAAGTTCAGGTCCACACCAATCACCGTGCCCACGCCGCGCATGTTGCTACGCATCACGTCCACGGGAAAGTTGTTGAACGTACCGCCATCGCACAGCAGGTCGCCCTCGTGCACCACGGGCGGCAGTGCGCCGGGGATGGAGATGCTGGCCAGCAGCGACTTCACCAGGCTGCCCCGGCGCACCACCTGTTCGCTGGCGCGCGAGTAGTTCGTGGCCACGCAGTAGTAGTTCTTCCACAGGTCTTCCACCTGGGCCGGGAAGCCCACCAAGCTCCCCACGGCCTCGTGCAGGATGTGGCGCAGTCGGCGGCCCTTGATGAGCGACATCAGCGGCAGCAGGTTGAAGTCTCCCGTGGGGTTGGTGCGGAATGCCTCTCGCGCGTTGGCCATCACCGTCGCCAGCGGCTGGTCGGACGCCACATACGCGGCCATCACCGAGCCGATGCTGGTGCCCCCCACACAGTCGATCTCCACGCCTTCTTCCTGCAAGGCGCGGTAGATGCCCAGGTGCGCAAAGCCGCGTGCGCCGCCGCCCGCCAGCACGAGGCCCACGGCCGTGCGGCTCTGGATGCGGGCCAGGCGCGCCATGTCGCGGTCGAGGGTGGGGCGCACATGCACGTGGTCGGCCACGGGGCGGCGGTCCAGCCATAGCTGGGTGCCACGTGGGCACTGCGCGCCTTCCGGGTGCAGCAGCACCAGGATCTCGGCGGCCTCGGCCAGGGGCGCGCGGCGCAGCAGGCAGTTTTCCTCGATGGGGTGGATGGCAGGCTCGGCCTGCGCGTCGGCCAGCAGCAGCAACTCGTCGCAGTGGCGGCTCACGCGGCGCGTCCAGGGGGTGGGCTCGGGGTCGGCCAACAGCAGCACAAAGTCGTTGCGGGCCTCGATCTCGTCGAGCAGCATGGCAATGCGGCGGTTGGCCGTGGCGTCTGCGCCTTCGCGCTGCGCAATGCCGGGCTCGAGCAATTCGGCGTCCACGGTGGTCGAGTCCACCACCCGTACGCGGCCCACCGTGCCGAGGTGGCGCGCCAGACGCTGGCCAAAAGCCTGCAGGTCTACGCCGCCGCTCACCGGCAGCAGGCCCATGGCCACCGGGCGCTCCTGCGCGGCCGTATGGGCGGCGGTGCCGGACTGCAGGCGCTGGATGATCTGGCGCGTGAGCGCAATCGACACCTGGGCGCTGCTGGCCAGCAGGGTCTTGAACACGTCCTTGGTCAGTCGCACCAGCACCGAGTCGCGCACGGCGACCACGGTGGCGGCGCGCGGCGCGTCGGTGAACAGGCTGATCTCGCCAATCACCTGGCCCCGGCCCATATCGGCCACACGGCGCTGCGGGCCGATGCTGCCGTCATCGCTGCGCACATAGGCACGCAGGCGGCCGCTCACGGTGAGGTACATCGACTCGCCGGGCTCGCCCTGCGCCATCAGCGTGCTGCCGCCGGGCACCTCCACCCACTCCAGCTGGGCGCGCAGCAGCTCCAGCGCCTCGGGCTCAATGCCTGGCAGAAAGCTGCGCAGATGCTCGGTGAGGAGGTGGGTCTGGGTCGCGGTAAAGGGAGGCATGGTCACGCAATCGGCAAGGCACAGTGGGGGCGCTGCGGAAGGTGATGGCTTACCAGCCACCGGTGCTGGCCATGGGTTCCGCAGCGTGCGAAGCGGCGGATTCTAGGAACGCAATGGCACCTGTGCGCACTGCACGGGGCATGGTGGCCGCGCAGCGCGTGAACAAATGCACGGCAGATCCTTTCGATTGCCCTTTCGGGCCGCATCGGACCTGGTCGTCAGCGCATGAAGGCGCTCAGCGCCTGGGCCGTGGCCTCGGGCAATTGTTCGGGGATGAAGTGCCCCGCCGCAACGGCCTGGCCAGTGACCACGCCCGCGCACTGCGCCTGCCACAGCGCCAGCGGATCGAACAGCCGGTGCACCACACCGTGCGCACCCCAGATCACGAGGGTGTCACAGGTGATCTTCTCGCCGCGCGCGCGGCTGTCACGGTCGTGGTTCAGGTCGACGCCCGCACTGGCGCGGTAGTCCTCACAGGCGGTGTGGATGGCTTCGGGTGTGCAAAAGCAGCGTTCGTAATCGGCCAGGGCCTGGGGCTCGATGTGGGCCAGGCCCGCGCTGCCCCAGCCGCCCAGCTTGGCGTGCAGGTAGGCGCGGGCGTTGCCGCCGATCATGGTCTCGGGCAGCGGCGCGGGCTGGATCAGGTGGAACCAGTGGTAATAGGCGCGCGCAAACTCCATGTCGGTGCGCGCGTACATGTCGAGCGTGGGGGCGATGTCGATCATGCACAGCTTCTTCACGCGCGCTGCGTGGTCCAGAGCCAAGCGGTGGGCCACACGGCCGCCCCGGTCGTGGCCGCACAGGTAGAACGTGTCGTGGCCCAGCGTGGTCATCACCTCGGCCATGTCCTGCGCCAGGGCGCGTTTGCTATAGTTGCTGTGGTCGGGCAGGCCGGGCGCGTGGGAGGAGTCGCCATAGCCGCGCAGGTCCGGCAGCACCAGACAGTAGTCGCGTGCCAATTGCTGCGCCACGCGGTGCCACAGCGCATGGGTTTGCGGAAAGCCGTGCAGCAACAGCAGCGGGGGCGCGCCCACAGTGCCGCCGGTGCGCACAAAGATCTCCGCGCCCGAGGTGGTGATGCGCCGGGCGGCAAAGCCGTCAAACCAGGAGGGTTTCGTTGTCATGGCCGTATGGTGTGACAAGGGGCGGGTGGAGTCCTGTCTTGTGGACGACAGCGGCCGCCCATGCAGGGGCCGGGGATCTTGCCAGCGAGGTCAGGCAGGCAGCAGGCTCAGCAGCCGCTTCAGGGCGTATCGCAGCGTGGCCGTGCGGACTGTTGCGCGGTCCCCTGCAAAGTGCTGCATCTCGCTGTGGGTTTCGCCGCCCACGCACCAGGCAAACCACACGGTGCCCACTGGTTTGGCCTCGGTGCCGCCCGTGGGGCCCGCGACGCCGGTCACGGCCAGGCTGACCTGCGCGCGCGAGTGGGTCAGCGCACCATCGGCCATGGCGCGTGCCACAGGCTCGCTCACCGCACCGTGCTGCTCGATCAGGCCGGGGGGTACCCCCAGCATCTCGGCCTTGGCCTCGTTGGAATAGGTCACAAAGCCGCGCTCGAACCACTGGCTGGAGCCAGACAGGTCGGTGCAGGCGGCGGCGATCATGCCGCCGGTGCAGCTCTCGGCAGTGGCCAGCATGTGGCGGCGGGCCAGCAAACGCAGCGATATTTGCGTCAAATTGGCATCAAGCGCTTGTACTTCTTGCGCTAGTAGCTCACTTTTTGATAGTGATGTGGGTGCCATCAGAACCTCCACAGTGCGATGACCAGCAAGGTACAGAAGGCTGCCACAAAGTCGTCCCACAAGATACCCCAGCCCCCGCGCCAGCCAAAGCCCTTGAACAGGCTGTCGGCCCAGCCCACCGGGCCAGGTTTGGCGGCATCAAAAAAGCGGAACAGCCCAAACGCCACCACCTGCCCCCACAGCCCCATGGGCATGGCCAGCCACAGCACCAGCCAGAAGGCCACCACCTCGTCCCACACGATGCTGCCGGGGTCGGCCACGCGCATATGGCGCGCTGTGGTGGTGCAGGCCCACCAGCCCACCACGGTGCTGACCACGATCAGCAGGCCCATTTGCCGCGGGTTCAGCCACTGCTGCAGCACCAGGTAGGCCAGCCAGGCCCACAGCGTGCCCACGGTGCCTGGCGCCTTGGGGGCCAGGCCCGCGCCAAAGCCCAGCGCCATGAAGTGGGCGGGGTGGGACAGCATGAAGCGCACGCTGGGGCGCAGGGGGGCCAGGGGTGGCAGTGGCTCGGAAGCGGTCATGTCGCGACGGAAAATTGATCAGGCGCTGGCGGCGCCGCCGTCTGCGCCGGCAGGCAGGCGCACCAGCAGTACGGGCACGGGAGCGGTGCGGGCAATCTGCTCGGCATCACTGCCCATCAGCACGCGTGCCAGGCCACGGCGCCCGTGGGTGCCCAGCACGATCAGGTCGGAGCCCCAGGCCTGCGCGTGTTCCACCACCAGGTCAGCCACCCGGGCATCCAGGTTTTCGATCAGCACCGTGTCCACCGGCACGCCGCTTTGCGCCACGCGCTCTTGGGCGCGGCGCAGCAACGCCTCGCCCGCCTGGCGCAGGCGGGGCAGCACCTCCTGGCTGTAAACCTCGGGCCGCTCAAAACCGCTGATGTGGGCCAAAGGGTCCATCACGTTCAGCAGGCGAATGCGTCCACCCGTTGCCTTGGCCAGGCCCGTGGCTTCGTTCACAGCGTGGTCGGCGGTGGGGCTGCCGTCAACGGCAACAAGGAGGTGTTGGTAACTCATGGCGGCGGGCTCCTGGGGGCATGGTGGCACCAATGTGATCGCTGGGGCGGATTGTGACCGACACGCCGTTGCGCGGGGTCTTTGGAGGGCCAGTCACCGTGTTGCCAAGGTCACTGGCGTTCGATCAGCTCCACGTCCTTGGGGTAACGGATGGTGTGCTCGGCGCTGAACTGGGCAGTGGCCCCCGTCGCCACGGATTGCTGCCAGGATACGGTGCCGGGCGTGCGGTTCCAGGCTGTGTCCGACGGCTGGGGCTGGTAGCGCGATTCGACCTCGATCTTTTCGTTGCGCGACACTGGTGCGGCATGCAGCACCTGCAGCGTGATGGCCGTCTTGTGGCGGTTCTCCACGCTGTAGGTCCGGCGCGTCTTGCGCTCCACGCGCGAGCCGGTAAACCCGCTGCTCCCCGTCAGATCCTGCACGGGCTCGGCCCGTACGGTGACCAGCTCATCGCGGCCAAACGACAGGCTGGTGCTGCCGGCTGGGGCGCCCGCACTGGGCGCGCCAAAGTCGATGCGGCCGTTGCCCACAAAGGCGCCATCGCGGTACAGGCCTGCTGCGCCTGCCGGCCACACGCCGGGCGGCTGGGCAATGTGGGCAACCAGGTAGGCGGCTTCTTCCATGGCCGGTGCCGTGCGCGTGACCAGCGTGGCGGGGGCGCTGTGATTGCCCAGCGCCAGCGTCACGCGCTGGCCGCTGGAGGGCACGGAGATGCGCTGGGGCACGGCGAACTCGGTGGCAAACCCCTTGTCGAGGGCGCTCACTTCAAACGTGGGCATGGCTTCCTCGGCGGCATTGCGGGACCGGGACAGGGACGCAATGGCCGGTGCGGGCGCAGGCGCCATCGCCATGGCCGGCGCGGGCGAGGCCTGCGGGGGCGGTGCCACGTTCAGCCACCAGGGGCGTGGCAGTTGCCCTTGAGCGGCGCGGCCCGGCTGGCCGGTGGACAGGGTCAGCTGCACATTGCCCCAGTCTTCGCCGCTGTTCTGGGCCACCAGCGCCTGGCGTTCGATCAGCACCGTGGATTTGTTCGCATCCAGCGTGGCGCGGTAGCTGGGCTGCCAGCCGGGGCCGCGCACCTGGTAGGACAGGCGCAGCTCAGCCTCGCGCTCGGTAGCCAGGTTGATGGTGACTGACACCACCCGCGCACGCTGGCTGGCCACGCGGTCGCGCTCTGCCACGAGCGGCTTGAGGGCCAGCTCCAGTGCCTCCTGCTTGCGCTGGAGCTGGTGTGCGCGTGCAAAGCTGTCCTGCCCGGATTTGCGCAGGACCTCGGCAGTGGCGGTGATCTGTGCGGGCGTCGGTGTGGCAGCACGGGGGGCGGAAGTGGCAGGCGCTGCCGACTCCGGGCCCGCGCCGGTTTGCGCCACGCTGCGCAGATAGCCGTCCACCAGCTGCAGGGCCGAGGCCTCGGCCTTCACCCCCGCGATCTGGTCCTCCAGCTCGCGGATGCGGCCGTCCAACGGACTGGCGCAGCCTGCCGCCACATCGCGGTCCTCGGTGAGCACATTGAACTCGCCCACGCGCACGGCGGGGTCGGCGTTGATCTGCAGGCTTTGCACATCCAGCGACGCGGGCAGGCAGGCCAGCGTGAGGCTGCGCGCACCAGCGGCCACCTTGGCCACGCGCTCTACCGTGGCGCTGCCGGGGTAGACGGTGACACGGGCGATGCGGGAGGTGTCTTGGGCGGCTGCAGACAGCGGGGCCAGGACGGCCAGGCCCAGTACCAGCAGTGCGGGGCGCGCTGGAAGGTGAAGGAAGGGGAATGGGGGGCTCACGGGGCGCATGGGGCTCCTTGGGCGCAATGGACAAAGGGACTGGGATGCTAGCAGCCAGGCAGCGAGCTGCCCGTGGTCTACAGCACCAAGGGCACCTCTGCCGCCAGAAAGTCATACACCGCCCGAATCTTGCGGCTGGTGCGGATCTCGCGGTGCACCGTGAGCCAGATGGGCAGCTCGGGCAATGGCAGCTGGGGAAGCACGGCCACCACGTTCAGGTCGGTGCGGGCCAGATAGTTGCCCACAAAGCCGATGCCCAGCCCCGCCCGCACAGCCTCCCAGTAGGCCATGAGGTCGTCGGTGCGGAACGCGAAGTGCCCGCGCTCCACCGGGTAGCCCATCGCGGCAAAGCCTTGCTGGATGTCTTCGTGCCGGTCGTTGCCCACCAGCTCGTGCTGCAGCAGGTCGGGCGGTTGGCGGGGTGTGCCCTTGCGGCGCAGGTAGTCGCGGTGGGCGTAGGCGCCCAGCGTCACCGCGCCGATGCGCTTGGCCACCAGGCTGGCCTGGTCGGGGCGCACCATGCGCAGCGCAATGTCGGCCTCGCGGCGCAGCAGGTTGGTGACCTGGTTGCTGGCCACCAGCTCCACCTGCACCTCGGGCAGCGCCTGGCGCATGTGCGCCAGCACGGGCGGCAGCAGCACGCAGGCCACGGGCTGGCTGGCGGTGATGCGCACGGTGCCCGTCACGCCTTCCTCCGCGCCCGACACGCTGCGTGCGAGCTGGTGGGCGCCCATCTCCATGGCGCGGGCCGATTCGGCCAGCCGCAGCGCCGTGGCCGTGGGCAGCAGGCCGCGCCCGGTGCGCTCAAAGAGCACCACGCCCAGCTGCGATTCCAGCTCGGCAATGTGGCGGCCGATGGTGGGCTGGCTGGCGTTGAGCGCACGGGCGGCGCCCAGCAGGCTGCCCTGGTCGAGTGCGGCCAGGAAGGACTGCACGAGGCTCCAGTCAAAGGTCTGGTTCATGGCAATAGCGTGCCCGCAATGGGGCGGCAGGAGGGTGGTTAGAGGTATTCATATTTGCATTGCTGATATGAACACTTAGCCAATTGTGTAACGGTGCCGGCGTTTTCACAATCGCTCCATCCCTTGTGAATGGAGCCCTCAGATGATCACCCATACCCGTTTTCCACACTGCACGGACAATCCCTCCACCGTGTTGATCCTGGGCGCCCGGGGGCGGCTGGGACTGGCGGCCACCCGCGCCTTTGCGCAGGCTGGCTGGCAGGTGCTGGCACAGGTGCGCCCCAGTGCGCAGAGCGCTGCATTGCCCGCCATTCCAGGCGTGTGGTGGATGCCGGTGGCAGTGGAGGACACTGCCGCGCTGGCGGCCCAGGCGCAGGGCGCGCAGGTGGTGGTGCATGCGCTCAACCCTGCCTACACCCACAAGGCCTGGCGCGAGCAGGCCCCGGTGCTGATGGAGGCGGCCATCGCCGTCACCCGCCAGCTGCGTGCCACGCTGATGCTGCCGGGCAACGTCTACAACTTTGGCGAAGCCATGCCGCCCGTACTGCGCGAAGACACGCCCCAGGCCGCCACCGGTTTCAAGGGCCGCATGCGGGTGCAGCTGGAGCAGCGACTGCAGGCCGCCACGCGACAGGGCGAGATACGTGCTGTAGTGTTGCGCGCCGGGGATTTTTTTGGCAGCGGCACGGGCAGCTGGATCGACCAGGCCATTGCCAAGGACCTGCCCCGGGGCCGCATCACCTGGCCCGGCCCGCTGGACGTGGCCACGCCCTGGGCCTACCTGCCCGACCTGGCCCGCACCTTCGTGCGTGTGGCGCAAGAGCGTGACCGGCTGGCCGCCTTCGAGTGCCTGCATTTCGCTGGGCACCACGTTACCGCGCAGCAGTGGCTGCACAGCTTCACGGCCATTGCAGCAGAGCAGGGCTGGTTGCCCGATGCGGGCGCGCTGCGGGTGGGCCAGTTGCCGTGGCCGCTGCTGCGCGTGATGGGTCTGGTGGCCCCCACGTTCGCTGCGCTGGCGGACATGCGCTATCTGTGGCGCACGCCCCACCGTCTGGACAACACCCGCCTGCGCGCGCTCATCGGCGACGAGCCACACACCCCCTTCGATCAGGCCGTGCGCCAGGCGCTGGTCGATTTGGGGCTGGTGTCCACCCGTTCAATCCGCGCCGCGCTGGCCTGACCGCATCACCTTTTGAACCACCGGAGCATTCTCATGAACCGTCGCAACTTCATCCGTTTGGCAGGGGGTGGCACCATCGCCGCCGCCACTGCGGGCACGCTGGTCGCCTGTGGTGCCGTGGGCTCGCACTATCCCGCCGAGGCGGTGGAGGCCTGGAAAGGCCCGGTGGGCGAGACCGACCTGCGCCGCCGTGCCGTGGCCTATGCCATCACCGCACCCAATTCGCACAACCTGCAGCCCTGGCTGGTGGATTTGCGCGAGAGCGGTGTCATTACCCTGCGCACCGACCCTGCGCGGGTGCTGCCACAGACGGATCCGTGGGGGCGCCAGATCCTGATCGGCCATGGCGCCTTTCTGGAGCTGCTGGTGATGGCGCTGGCTCAGCAAGGCGTGGCCAGCGAGGTGTTGCTGTGGCCGCAGGGCGAGATGCCTGCGGCCCTGAAGGACTGGGACGACCGCCCCGTGGCGCGCATCACCCTCAAGCCTGGTGGCCAGCCCGACCCGCTGTTTGCGCAGGTGCTGCTGCGCCGCACGCCCAAGACGGATTTCGATACCACCCGAGCCATCGCGCCCGGGGTGCTGGCCCAGTTGCTGGGCAGCACCCCGGCTGAAGCCCCGCTGCGCGTGGGCGGCACCGTCAGCGCCGACCAGTTGCCCGCGCTGCGCACGCTGTGCTGGGAATCTGCCCGGGTAGAGCTGCTCACGCCGCGCACCATGATGGAAAGCATCCAGCTCACCCGCGTGGGGCCAGGCGAAATCCTGCAGCACCGCGACGGCATCTCGATCAACTCGCCCTTTGTGCGCGCCGTGGACGCTCTGGGCATGTTCGACCGCACCCAGCCCCCGGCCGAAGGCAGCGCCGCCTACAAAAGCGCCATGGGGCGTTTTGAGGGCCATAGCCGCACGGCCATGGGTTTTGTGTGGATCACCGGTCCCAACACCCGCAGCGACCAGATCCGTACCGGGCGCCTGTATGTGCGCCAACAGTTGCAGGCCACGGCGCTGGGTGTGGGCATGCACCCCATGAGCCAGGCGGTGCAGGAGTTTGCCGAAATGGCCCCGCACTTCGAGCGCGTGCACCAGCTGTTGATGGGGCGGCCCGCGCCGCGCACGCCCCAGGAGCCCACCGTGCAGATGTTCTGCCGCATGGGCTACCCGCAGGGCGAGGTGCCTGCCACGCCGCGCAGGCCGCTCGCGCGTTTTGTGCGGACTTGATTGCGGGGAGGCCGGTGCCCGCACAGCGGGCTGATGCAGATCAATCTCCGGCCGCAAGCTGCAGCGCTTTGCCGCTGCTTCACACACCGTTCAGGTGGCGTTCATCGCAGGTTTCTATATTTGCTGCATTGCAACAAGTGGTGGGGACTGGTGATGTGGAAGAAGGTCTTGGGGGGCTCCCTGGTGCTGGCATGTACGGCGTGGCTGTTGGCTCTGTGGGTGCCGCAGCCTGCGCCGCCCGCGTGGGGTGATGTCTGGTGGTGGCGCAACCAGCTGATCCTGCTCAGTGGGGTATCGGCCTGGGCACTCATGTCGCTGATCATGGTGCTGGCCGTGCGGCCCGCGTGGCTGGAAAAGCCGCTGGACGGCCTGGACAAGAGCTACCGCCTGCACAAGTGGGCGGGCATCGGCGCGATCGTGCTGGCGTTGCTGCACTACGGGCTGCAGCTGTCGCGCAGCCTGCTGGCCGCCTGGGTGGGTCGCCCGGTGCGCGCGCCGCGCGCGGACTGGTGGCTCAACACCTTCCGCCACCTGGCCGAGGAGATGGGGGAGTGGGCTGTGTGGTTCCTCGCGGCCATGCTGGTCATCACGCTGTGGCAGCGGTTCCCGTACCACGTGTGGCGTTACCTGCACAAGCTGCTGGCCGTGGTGTACCTGGTGCTGGCCTTCCATGCCGTGGTGCTCACGCCGCCCGCCTGGTGGCAGCAGCCTGCAGGCGTTCTGGTGGGCCTGTGCACGCTGGTGGGGGTGCTGTGCGCCGTGCGCTCGCTGGCCGGGGCCATCGGGCGCAGCCGCCGCCATGCGGCCCGTGTGGTGGGCGTGTCGCCCCAAGGGGCTGGGGTGCTGGAAGTGACCTGCCAGGTCAGCCCCGCCAGTGGCTGGAAGCATGCGGCCGGTCAGTTTGCGTTTGTCACCTTTGGCCGTGCCGAAGGGGCGCATCCCTTCACCCTGCTCAACGCCGACCAGGACGATGGCGTGCTGCGCTTTGCGATCAAGGCGCTGGGCGACCACACGAGCCAGTTGCCCCTGCATGTCCGTCCCGGGCAGCAGGTGAGCATCGAGGGGCCGTACGGCTGCTTTGACTTTCGCAGCGACAGCGCCACCGAGCAGGTGTGGGTCGCCGCAGGCATTGGCGCCACGCCGTTCATGGCCTGGCTGGAGTCGATGCAGTCCACGCCCGCGCTGGCGCCCCGGGTGCACCTGCACTACTGTGTGCGCCATGCGGGCGAGGCGGTGTTTGCCGAGCGCATGGCTGCACTGTGTGCCCGCTTGCCCAGCGTGACGCTGGAGATTCACTACAGCGACAACGCCGGGCCCGTGACACCCGCAGCGTTGCTGGCGGGCACCAGCCCGGCGGCGAGTGTATGGTTCTGTGGGCCGCAGGGTTTTGCCGAGGCGGTGAGCCAGGGCATGGAGCAGCTGGGGCGTTCGCCTGCGCGCTTTCACCAGGAGCTGTTCCAGATGCGCTGAGGCGGGTTCTCTGCGCCGCAGCGCTACGTGGTGCCGGTGCGGTCCGTGGGTGCCAGGTACTCCCGCACCAGGGCCCGCGCGCGGTGCAGGCGGCTTTTGGCCGCCTCGCGCGTCACACCCAGCCGCTGCGCCATCTCCTCGATGGTCAGCTCCTCGAAGTCGCGCATCAGCAGGGCCTCGCGGTACAGGGGCGGCAGCGAGTCGATGGCCAGGGCCAGGTCATGGCGCAGTTCGTGGTCGGGGCGGTGCGACCAGGCGAGGTTGTCTTCCACCTGTGCCAGCGGCTCGCCCTTGAGCCAGGCCAGCATGGGCTGCATGCACAGCCGCTGCACGATGCGCACCACCCACCCGCCGAACGCCGCCACCTCGCGCAGCGCGCCCACGCGGCGGTACACGATGATGAGCGCCTCCTGCACCACGTCGTCCGTCGCCGTGGTCGCGGCGCAGTGGCGCAGCGCGTAGCGGCGGATGTCGGGACGGGTGAGGCGCAGCAGCTGCTCCATGGCCGCCGCGTCACCGCTGCGTGCGGCGGGGAGCAGCTGGGCCACGGTGGGGGCTGGGTGGGTGGTGGCCATGGGCGGTCACTCGACAGGCTTGCGGCCCACCATGGCACAGGCGGGGCAGTAGCCAAACGCGCCGCTCAGGATGCTGCCAACGCCCGAGGCGGCCAATGCCAGGCCCAGGGGCGATGCGGACATCCACCACAGGCCTGCAGCGATGAGGGCGACGCCCCCTGCAACGCGCAGCAGGCTTTCGGGGCGGGTGATGTTCTTGCGGTACAGCATGGTGAAAAACTCCTTGGTGGGGAAATGAAGGCGCCGGCACAGGGCACCTTCCCTACCAAGAGCGGCTGGTTGCGCAAAAGGATTCATGGGTTGCAGAAATTTTTTGCCCGCCACCGCCCGTCACCGGAAATGGTCGAACGAGGCGTAACGGTTCTCCACCGCCTGCCCCTGCGCGTCCACCAGCCTCAGGCCTGGCTCAGCCAGCACGGTGCCGATGCGGGTGACGGGTGTGCCGCTTGCCTGCGCCGAGGCGGCCACCGCGTCACGCCGCGCGGGCGGGGCGGTGAAGGCCAGCTCGTAGTCGTCGCCGCCCGCCAGGGTGCATTGGTGGATCAGTTCAGAGTCCAATGGGCTGGTTGCGCTAGTCGAATATGTCTTAGCTGCTATCAAATGTATAGTTTTTGAGGTGTCGATACAGGCCCCTGCCCCCGAGGCTTGGAGGATGTGCGACAGGTCGCCCAGCAGTCCGTCGCTCACGTCCATGGCGCTGGTGGCCACGCCGCGCAGGGCCAGGCCCAGGGCCACGCGCGGGGTGGGGCGCTCCAGCCGCTGGCGGGCGCGGGCCATCACCTCGGCGGGCAGGGCGATGTGGCCGAACAGCGCCTCCAGCGCCAGCCGGGCGTCGCCCAGCGTGCCACTCACATAGATGTCGTCGCCGGGCTGTGCGCGGCTGCGCAGCAGGGCCTGGCCGGTGGGTACCTCGCCAAACACGGTGATGCAGATGTTGAGCGGGCCCTGCGTGGTGTCGCCGCCCACCAGCTCGCAGCCGTGGGCATCGGCCAGCGCCAGCAGCCCGCGCGAGAAGCCCGCCAGCCAGGCCTCATCGACCCGGGGCAGCGACAGGGCCAGCGTGAACGCGAGCGGCTTGGCACCACACGCCGCCAGGTCTGACAGATTCACGGCCAGCGCCTTGTGGCCCAGGGCTTCGGGGTCCACGTCGGCAAAGAAGTGGCGGCCCTCCACCAGCATGTCGCTGCTGATGGCCAGCTGCATGCCGGTGCGCGGTGCCAGCAAGGCACAGTCGTCGCCCACGCCCAGCACGGCGTGGCGAACGGGGCGCGTGAAGTAGCGCGCAATCAAGTCAAATTCACCCATGCCCCGATTGTGAGTGGGATAAGAGCGGGCAGCTGGTGGAGGGGCGTGCCAGATTCTCAGCCGGCCGCCGCGCCGCGAAAGCGCTGCGCTGCCTGGCGGCTTACCTCGGCCAGCAGCTGCTCTTCGCTCTGGCGCTGGCGCAGCCAGCGGGCATCGTTCTGCCCCGCCTCGACCTCGGTGCGCAGCATGTGCATGGCGCTTGATGCGCCCTGTACGGCCGCGTGGCCTGCGATCTTGTCCATGGTGCGCAGGATGTGCTCGCGCAGCGGCATGTGGTCGCCCGTGGCCGGGTCCACATACACCGCGTCCATGCCAAACCGGCAGGCCTGGAAGCGGTTGTAGGTGTACACGAGGTAGTCGTCCTCTTCGGGCATGAAGGGCTGGTCGGCCAGGAACCACGCGCCCAGCGACTGCACGTAGCCCGCGAGGGCCGCAGCGCGCTCGATGGTGAGCGGCGTGTCGAACACGCGGATCTCGATGGTGCCGAACTCGGGCTTGGGGCGGATGTCCCAATAGAAGTCCTTCATGCTCTTGACCACGCCCGTGCGGGTCATCTTGTTGAAGTAGGTCGTGAAGTCGTCCCAGGTCAGCGCCATCGGTGCGCGCCCCGACAAGGGGAACGCGAACACCGAGTTGAGCCGGGCCGAGTCAAATGCCGTGTCCTGCCCTTGCACATAGGGGCTGGACGCCGACAGCGCAATGAAGTGCGGGATGTAGCGCGACATGCGGTGCAGCATCAGCAGCGCGGCATCGGCATCCGGGCAGCCAATGTGCACGTGCTGTCCGAAGATGGTGAACTGCTTGGACAGGTAGCCGTACAGCTCGGACAGCTCGCGAAAGCGCGGCTTGTCGTAGATGCGTCGCTCGTGCCACTGCTGGAACGGGTGCGTGCCGCCACCCACCACGGCAATGTTGAGCTTGTCGGCGCTTTTGACCAGCGCATCGCGGATGGGCGTGAGCTGGCCCAGCACCTCGCTGGCCGAGTGGCAGATGCCGGTGGAGATTTCGATCATGCTGTTCGTCATCTCGGGCACCACGCTACCGGGCAGCGGGGTTTTCTTCATGAGGCGCAGCATGTCCTCGGCGTAGGGCGCCAGGTCGTAGTCGTTGGTGTTGACCAGCTGCAGCTCCAGCTCGACGCCCAGCGTCAGCGGCTCGGAATGGGTGAAGGCTTCAAGACTCACGGGGGGACTCTCCGTTGTTGTTGCTGCGGGTCAGGGGTGCCCAGGGTTTGGAGCTTTCGCCCGCACGGTAAATGGCCACGGTGGCAATGACGGCACCAAATACCTCCATCAGCAAGATGGCGGGCAGCGCCACACCCGCGATCACATGGCCGGTGGAAGGCGACGCGAGCACAAACTGCGAGGCGATCAGCAGGGCGATGGAGGACATGGGGGTCATCGCGCAGCCCACCCACAGCGCCTGCTTCCAGCTGGCGCCGCTGCCCACATTGCCCAGCGCCACGCCGGTGGCCTTGGCCAGCAGGCGCACGGCAATCAGGGCCAGCACCACACCGGCCACGGGCGCGCTCCAGTCGGCCTGCGCTGCCACGGTGGAAACCAGCACGAACATCAGCATGGTGAGCAGGGACGATGCATTGCCCAGTTGCCGCGGCCAGGCCCAGGGGCGCGGGTTGAGCTGTTTGAGCAGCATGCCCCCCAGCAGCGCGGCCAGTGGTGCCGAGCCACCCATGTGAGCGGCCACTGCCGTGCCTGCAGCCACCAGGGCCAGGAACAGCATGGAGGTGTTTTCGCTGGTGGGGCTCATGAAGCGCAGCGCCATGCGCAGCACCAGGGCCAGCACGGCGGCCACCACGATCGATACGCCCAGCACCACCACCACGGGCGACACGGCCTCCAGCACGGTGAGACTCTGGCGGTTGATGAGTTCTGCCTTGGCGCTGCCCAGGGTCAGGGCATACAGCGTGGAGAGTGTGGTGAGCACAATGGCGCGTTCGGTCACCGGGCCGGCGGCACGGGTGTCGGCCACCACACGGGTCAGCACTGCAGGAGATGCCGCCAGCGCCACCAGGGCCAGCGGGCCAGCCGCCTGGGGCGGCAGCTGCAGCCACACCAGCACCCAGTACACCGCGAAATAGGTCAGCACCGATTCGGCAATGCTCTGCACCAGCACCATGGGGTTGTGGCGGAACCAGCGCAGCGGGATACGGCCGCCACATTCGAACAGCACAATGGCCACGCCCAGCTCCAGCAGGAACAGGCCGATGCCCTGCAGCGGCCAGACTGCACCGCTGAAGCCTGCCAGGCCGGCTGCCGTGCCCACCAGCGAATAGCCCACCACCTTGGGCAGGCCGGTGTGGCGTTGGGTGAGATAGCCTGCCATGGCGGCTACCGCCAGCAGCAGTGACCATTGCACCGTGGGCAGCCCGGCCGAGGGGCGCAGCCACTGCGCCCAAAAGCTCAGGATTTCATTCATGTCATCGGACCTCTGCGTCAGACGGGCGCTGCCCGTTGGAGTGGAGGCCCCGGCGCACAGGCCCTCCGCAGATGGGACGGGGTGCGCTGGGGCGTTGGACCCTTGAATTTACAGGCGGAAACACTCCGCCCTTGTAGGACAGAGGCGGCGGTTTTGCCTCAGCCCTGTGCCGTTGTCGCCAGCGGCCCCCGCCGCTCGGGCACAAAAAAGCTCAGCGGCGCGGTGCGCAGGCGGGCGCGGATGGCGGCATAGATGCGCGAGCGGTCCACGCCGCTCACGTTCTGTGCACGCAGCGCCAGACTGAAGGCCAGATAAAAGCTCACCGACACATTCAGTGCGCCCAGGAACGGGAGCGAGGCTACCGCCCACCAGAACGCGGGCAACTGCAGCACCTGCAGACCCAGCGTGGCGCCGGCGGCCGCCACCTGCCCAGTGGACAGGGTGACGTGCCGTACATCCAGCCCCAAGCCGAAAAACGCAGCGAAAGCAGGCACCAGGCCCAGCATGAAACCCAGCGAGATGTTGGCTGCAAAACCCGACAGGTTCTCGCGCAGGAACCTCGCCCAGCGCGCGGCGCGCTCGGCACCCAATAGCCCGGTGATGCGCGGGTTGTAGTGCAAGGCCGAGTCCATGCGGTGCAGCACAAACCAGTTCTCTGTCCAGCCCGCGATGATGCTGGAGGCAAACAGCAGCACCCCGGTAAAGGCGGCAAAGAACAGCGACGGCCCCAGCAGGTGCAGGGACTCGAACACATGCTCGGCCTGCTTCTCGCTGATGGCCGGGTGGCCCGTGGCCAGTGCAATCAGTGCAGCCAGCGCCAGCACGGCTGGGAACACCACCAGCACATTGCCCAGCACAGCAGCCACCTGCGAGCGCACCAGGTGCGTGATCTCGTCCACGAACGACTCGATCGCATCGCCGGTGCCCAGCTCCTTGAGCTTGGCCGCCATGGCAGGCGCGGTCATGGCAGGTTGTTTGGTGGCCACCGTGAAGTGCAGCAACTGGATCAACACAAAGCTCACGGCATAGTTGATGCCCGCCATGAAGCCGCCCCAGAAGGCCGAGAGCGCGAGCGCATACAGGCCAAACTTGATCAGTGTGGTGAAGGCCATCAGCGCACCGCCGCCTGCCGCCTTGCGCAGCATGGAGCGGTATTCGGCACTGGTGCGGGTGATGTAGTGTTCGCCCGTTTCGGCGCTGCGCTCGGCCACCTTGGCTGCCAGCAGCGAGGAGTTGGAGGCCAGCAGCGCGCGCAGGCTGCGCCGCTCTTGTCCCACCATCACCAGCTGTGCCATGAGTTGCGCCGCAGTGACTGCGGGCTGCGCGGACAGCAGGCAGTCGAGCAACACGCGCACGCGCAAGATGCGCTCGCGCAGCTGCCGCAGCCGGAACACCAGCCCCACCGAAATGCCGTTGTCCTCGAAATGCGTATAGACGGTGGCAGCCGCCGCGCGGCAGGCCTCCAGGCGTTCGCGCAGGCGCTGGGCGGATGCGTCCAGCCGGTCGGGGGTGCGCAGTGCGTGCAGCACCTCGACCCGCAGGCTTTCCACGTCGCGGATGAGGGCGTGGAAGGGTTGTGCCTCCCGTGCAGATTCGCTCATGCGCAGCCGCAGTTCGGGTGCAAAGCCGGTCGAGAGGATTTGCCCTGCACAGTAGGTGATGGCGTCCAGTAAGGCGCGGTGCCAGCGTGTCGCGCCGCCTGCGCGCTCATCGGCGTTGTCCTGGGCCAGCAACATCACCAGGCGGTTCAGGGTGGCTTCATCCAGCGCTGCCAGCCATTGCGCGTCGAACGCACTGGGCAAGGCCAGCATGAACAGTTCGGACGCATCGATGGTCTCTGGGCTGCCCGGCAGCAGCTTGGTGCGCAGGCGTTCGGCCATCTCACTGACCAGGGCGGTGCGGGGTGCAAAGCCAAAGTCCGCCAGCAAGGTGGTGATGTCTACCTGGTCCACCAGCGTCGCCCACCAGGCCTGCAGCCGCTGCTGAATATCGGGCCGCGCCGCGACCGCATCGATGAAAAGCTGCACCCGGCCCACCGCAGCAGGCACCGAATCACGCTTGCCGCGCACCCAGTCCAGCAGGTGGATGAGCCACAGATGGCGATGGGCCAGGTCGGCGGCAGGGTCCAGCGCCGCCAGCAGGTGGGCCAGGTCTTTGGGCTCGGCGGAATTTTTCATGGGTGGACTGCTCCCACAGGAAAAGCCGCCCATCCGATGGATAGCGGTCCCATGGAGGGGTGGGCATGGGGACTGTGGGAATGGTTCTTCAATGCAGCACCCGGCCGCTCAGGGGCTCACCCGACGGGCCGTGGCTGATCGCCTCCAGCACGAACAAGGGCACCGGGGTATTGAAAGGCTCGCCATCTTCGGCCACGCAATGGAAGGTGCCGTGCATGGTGCCGCTGGAGGTGCGCAGGCGACAGCCGCTGGTGTACTGGAACGACTCACCCGGCTTGAGCAGTGGCTGCTGTCCCACCACGCCCAGGCCCTTGACCTCTTCGGTGTGGCCGCGCGCGTCGCTGATGATCCAGTGTCGCGAGATCAGCTGGGCGGGCGCGTCCCCTGCGTTGGTGATGGTGATGGTGTAGGCGAAGCTGAACACCCCGGTGTCCGGCGCAGACTGCTCGGGCAGGTATTCGGGCAGCACTTCCACGTCAAACTGGTACTTTGGCATGGGCCGCATGGTAACCGTGCCGCCCCCTGTGTGGGCAACTCCCACGTGCCAAAACCCCAGTGGTTCTGCGCTTTGCGACAATCGGGGGATGAGCCGCACATTCCAAATCGCCCCCTCTATCCTTTCCGCCGACTTTGCCCGCCTGGGCGAGGAAGTGCGCAATGTCATTGCCGCTGGCGCCGACTGGATTCACTTTGACGTAATGGACAACCATTACGTGCCCAACCTGACGTTTGGCCCCATGGTCTGCCAGGCCTTGAAGCCCCACGCCAAAACGCCTGCGGGCGTGGCCGTGCCGATTGACGTGCACCTGATGATCCAGCCTGTGGATGCCTTGGCCGCTGCCTTTGCCGACGCGGGTGCTGACTACATCAGCTTCCACCCCGATGCCTCGGGCCATGTGCACCGCAGCATCCAGGCCATCCGGTCCAAAGGCGTCAAGCCTGGCCTGGTGTTCAATCCCGCCGAACCTCTGGACGTGCTCGACTGGGTGATCGACGACATCGACCTCATCCTCATCATGAGCGTGAACCCCGGCTTTGGCGGCCAGAGCTTTATCGACTCCGCGCTGCGCAAGATCGAAGCTGTGCGCAAGCGCATTGATGCTTCTGGCAAGGACATTCGTCTGGAAGTCGATGGCGGCATCAAGACCGACAACATCCGCCGCGTGGCTGACGCGGGCGCTGACACCTTTGTGGCAGGCAGCGCCATCTTTGGCAAGCCGGACTACCGGGGCGTGATCGACGCGATGCGTGTGGCCTTGGGCTGATCGCCTGGGTCGCTGCGAAGATTGGGCGCGAATGCCTTTGTGACGGACCGCACCTAATGGGAGGTCAGGTTACTGTTGCGCAGGCACGGTGATGGTGGTCGTGGTCGATTCGCGCAGCACGCCGCCACCGGATACCGAGCCACTCGCCGGGCTGCTTTGCACGCGGCGCATGCAATCCGCCTGGTCAGCAGCCGTCTGGAAAGCTGCACAACGCTGGGTGGCGTTGTCGGTGGCGGCGGCTCCAGGGTTGCTGAGATCGCCCTTGCGGGAAGCGTCCAGTGCGTTGTTGGCCTCGCGCAGGCAGGTGGCCAGGCTGTCCTGGGTGTTGTTGGTCATGCACTTTTCCCGCTCCTGCTCGTAGCGTGCCCGCGCGTCCTGCGGCGGCGTTTGAGCGGATGCGCCCGCACAGGCCAGCAGCAAGGCCGCAGTGAAGACAGAGGTGGCAAAGGAAAGGCGTTTCATGGAGGGCTCCTGAGGCAATGGCAGACGAAGGTCTGAACCTATGCCTGCAGGGTAGGCGCCGGGGCCATGTGCCCCTGTCGGACAGAGCCGCCCTTGCCCGTGCGCGCGCTTCGCGTCTTGGGCTGGGTCAGCCCAGTCGCTGAAAGGTCAGGATGAAGGCCACGCCATCAGACGTGTTGCGCGCATTGATGGTGCCGCCCATCTTGGCCATGTAGGTTTTGGCCACAAACAGCCCCTGGCCCCGGTGCTCGCCCTCGCCCAGCGGGGTGGGGCTGGCGGGGTCGGAAACGCCCAGCTCAAAAATCCGCTCCAGCAGTTCGTCTGCAATGGTGGAGCCCTGGTTGTGCAGCGTAGCGCTGGCGGTGGATTCTGACGCCGTGAGCGTCAGCCTGATGGGGCTGCCTGTGGGGCGATAGCGGTCGGCATTGCGCAAGATGTGGGTCACCACGTCTTCGAGCGCAAACTCATCGGCCCGCACGATGACCGGGCCAGGGTGGCTTGGGCCCAGGTCGTACACCACATCCAGAATGCCCGCAAAGTGGGCGTTGTCGGCCACGTTGCGCAAGAAGGCATCCAGGTCCAGCCGCCCCTCGGGCACATCGGCGGCCTGCAGCGCTTCGGCGGGCGATGCCGTGCCATACAACACATGGATGGCCTGCTGCATGCGCTGCACATAGCGGTGGCCGGGGTCTTGCGGGCCGTTCAGCGCCATCAGCGACTGCAGGGGCGACATGATCTCGTGCCCTACGGCGTGCCACATGTCGCGCTCTTGCTGGGCGCGCAGCTGCTCGCGCTGCAGGTCGTCCTTCACGCGCTGCAGCAGGTCGGCCAAGCCACCGGCCAGGATGCCCAGCTCGTCCGAGCCGCGCAGGTCCGACACATCCAGGCCGCCCAGCCGGGGGCCGGTGTGGCCAGGCTGCACGTTGTACGACACGGCGGCGGCGCGGCGGGTCAGGGCCGTCACGCGGCGGATCAGGCCCACCTCGACCACCAGCCAGGCCAGCGCAATGGCGCCCAGCATGGCACCCAGGTACCACGACAGGCGCGTGGCCACAGCGGCCAGGCCTTGCTCCACGCCGCGCAGGTGGCCGGTGAAGTTGACCACGTAGTTGCCGGTGGGCGTGTCCAGAATGTCCAGGGCCGTGGGGGCGGCGGGCGTGGCTGCTGCCGGGCCCACACCTGCGGCCTCCAGCGGCAGCCAGCGGATCAGGCGCAGGAGCCAAGGGGCAGATGGATCGGCCTGCACTTCGACGCCCTTGAGGGTGATGGCGCTGGCTTCGTCACTGCCCAGCTTGCGGATCTGCACACGCTCGCCCGGCAACAGGCTGCGCGAGAGGTCTCCCAGCGATGCGGCCAGCTGCGCGCCGGGTGCGTCGCTGTCGAACAGCGGTTTGGTGTCCTCGCCCGGCGCCAGCATCTCCACCCGCACGCGCATCTGCCCCAGGTCTTCCGGCGGCCAGACCAGACGCTCGTCCTTGCGAAACAGCGCCTCGCGGAACAGTTCTACCGGCAGGCGGATGGAGTAGTGGGTGCGGCGCAGGCAGTCAGTGGTGGCCTCGCCAGCGGGCGAGCTGGCCGATGGGGGCGGCAGGTCGCGGCACTGGCCGTTTTGCCACAGCCAGCCGCGAAAGTCGCGCACGGGCCGCGCGCGGGCGTCGAGCTGCGGCGTGCCGTTGTCCACAAACCCCGTCAGGCGCCCGCGCACAGCCGCGCTGCCTTGTGGGGGCATGGCCTCGTATGGCGCAATCCAGCGGTAGGTGGTGCCCCGCATGTCCAGGGTGATGCGCGCGCGGTGTGCCTCGGCGGGCACCAAAGCGCCGCGCTCGCGGGGTATCAGCTCGCCCGCATAGAAGCCGCCCACCAGGTAAATGAAGCCGCCCGCATAGGGGTTGTTGCCAATCGCTGCGCACACTGATGCGCCATCGGGGTACTGCACAGAGCAGCCCGCCATCTCCACGGCTTGCTGTGATTTTTGCGGGTCGTCAAAGTCGATGGCCGCATAGGGCAGCAGCAGCGGCGCCAGCGGCGTCACGCCCTGGCCGAGGTGGCTGGCGTTGAGCAGCGCCAACTGGCCCGAGGGGTGGCGCAGCCGCGCCATGACCTCGGCCTGGCTGCGCACAAAGCCATGTTGGTAAGCCTGCCAGGCGCGCTCTTTTTCGTCCTTGAGCACTACCACGCTCAGCGCCACCGTGGCCAGGGCCAGCAGCACGAACACCCCGCGCACGAGGATGCGCAGGCGGAACGCGGGCAGGCCCAGGCGGGGCATTTCCAGCGCGGGGCGGCGCAGCAGGCGCTTCATTTGCTGACCCAGCGGAAGCCGCGCATGGGCACGTTCTCAATGCCTTCAAATCCGGGGTCCACTTCGCGCAGCGCCTCGCGAATGGTGCTGACATGCTTGCGCACGTTGTCACGGTTGCGCCCGCTTTTCACCACCTCGAACAGTTCGTCATACGACACCACCTCGCCACCGCGCTGGTGCAGCGTAGCCAGGATGCGCTGGGCCGTCAGTGGCAGGTTGATGCGCTCGCCGCGCCAGGTGGGGGTGCGCTGCCACAGCGGGTCCAGCACCAGCGCATCGCCCGCCGGGGCAGGGGCTGCGCTGGCCGGGGCCTGTGTGGTACGCAGGATGTCGAGAAAGGTCTCGATGAAATCGGCCTCTTCGAACGTGGTTTTCTGCAGATAGTCCCACGCGTCCAGCGCCTTCATGATGCTGCGGTAGATGGCCGCAGGCATGGCCGACACCACCAGCACCGGCGTGCCCTGGCGCAGCTTGTTGATGGCGTTGATGAGGGCCACGCCCGCATGGCGCTCCCGGCCCAGTTCGATGTCGAGTACCACGGCGTCGTAGTGCTCGCGGGCCAGCGCGGCCTCAGCCTCGTCGCGGGTAAACCACTGGTCGATGACGATACCGCTTTTGGCGCTGCGTATCCACCCGGCCAACTGGTTGCTGGTGGGCAGATCGTCTTCGATCACGGCAATGCGGGTCATGGGCAGGGCGGGGCAGTAGAGGGGTGGGTGGATTATCCCGGCGCCCCGTTCTGGGCGGTGTGAGTTTTTCTTCCGGGGCCGGAAGGTTCGTGCGACCGGTGTGAGCGCATTGGGGGCTGCACTGCGTTGTTGCTTCCGGGGTGGATCCGAACAATCGGTCCTCAATGAGCCAGCCACGGCGACGGCTCAGAAACGACAACAACATCGAACCAACCTGAGAGAGAAACACCATGAAAGCCACCTGGAATCGCATCGTGCAGACCCTGAAGGGCCGTCGCTCCACCCCCTTGCCCGAAGCGGGCACGGAACCCGTGTTGGACGCTGATCTGCAAGGCATCCCCCCCACAGCGGGCCCCGTGTCGGCCGCCCCGTTGAACTGGGCCTACCTGCTGCCCACCGCCCGCACCGTGCGCTGGCTGGCCGCTGGCGCCGTGGTCGTCGCAGCGGGTCTGATGGTGTACCGCAATCCGCCCGTGCAACACCTGGCGCAAGGCGACCTGGGTGTGCGCCTGAACCAGTTCACCGGCTCGGTGAGCCTGTGGCGGGATGGCAGCGTGTGGGTGGTGCCCGGCCTGCACACGGTGCGCGTGTTCTCGCTGCGCGACCAGAGCTATCGCCCTGAGGCCATGCGCCAGGCCACGGGTAGCGCGCCGCTGCAGTCGGTGGAAGGCCTGTCGCTGGGGCTGGATTTGAGCGTGCGCTATGCGCTGGACCCCAACTCGCCCGCCGTCAAGGCCGGCAACCTGCCCGACAACGTGGGCGTCGACATCGTGGAGCCCGCCGTGCAGGGCCTGGTCTACAAGGTTTTTGCCCGCTACACCGTGCGCGAAATCTTCTCGTCCAAGCGCGCCGAAATTGCACAGATCATCGAAACCGAACTGCGTGCCCGCCTGGCTGCCGATGGCGTGACGCTGCGCAGCCTGCAGATCGGCAAGGTGGACCTGCCCGCGGAGTACCGCCGCGGCATGGACAGCCTGCTGGCCGAAGAGCTGGCGTCCGAAAAAATGCGCTACACGCTGGAGCTGAAAGACAAGCGTGTGAAGGAAACCGAGCTGGACGCCAACGCCGACAAGGTGCGTCGCGAAGTGGCCGCCGAAGCCGCCGCGCGTGAGCAGGTCATCGCCGCCAAGGCCCAGGAAGAGGCCATGAAGCACGTGCTGCCCTTCAAGCAACGCCAGATCGAACAGCGCCAGCTCGAAGCTGAAGCTGAACGCGTGGCCCGCGTCAAAGCCGCTGAGGGCAGCGCCCAGGCCCGCCGCATCGAAGCCAACGGCGAGGCCGACGCCCGTCAGAAGCTGGCCGAGGCCGAGGCCTACCGCATGGACCGCGTGGGCAAGGTCAACGCCGAGCAAATGGCCCGCGAAGGCGCACTGGTGACCAAACACCCGCTGCTCATTCAGAAGACGCTGGCCGACAAGCTCTCGGACAAGATCCAGGTCATCATCGCGCCCCCGCCTACCAACGGCGACTTCATCGGTGCTGCGCTGCTGGGCGGCAACCGCAACGCCCAGGCCGGTGCAGCCCAGGCTGCGGCCGTGGCCGACGACGCCACCACCACCCAAGCCGTGGAGCAGTGAACATGAACGCCACCTTCGCAACTTTGTTGGCAGCCGTGGCCAGCGCTGCAGTGACCGTGGCGGCCGAGGCCGCCCCCCAGCCATCGCCCAGCGCCATCGTGGTGCAAGACCAGGCCAGTCTGCGCGCGGCACCGCGCGATGGTGCCCAGCAGCAGGCCAGCCTGTGGCAGGGCGAAGTGCTCGAAGTGCGCGGCGAGCGCCTCGACTATTTGCAGGTGTGGGACCACAAGCGTGAGCGCGGTGGTTTCATCCGCGCCAGCGATGTGCGCCGCGTGGCCCTGACCGAGGCCGAAGGCCCCGCGCTGCTGGCCGTGATGCGCTTTGTGCAGGACACCCCGGGTGCCGAGGCGCTGGGCATCGGCCTCACCGCCGCTTACCTGCAAGCCGCGCCCGCCAAGGCCCTGGCGGGTGTGGAGGGCGCCCAGGCTTTCGATGCCCTGGGCACCTTTGCCGACCGGCTGGCCCGCCGTGCCTCGGTGGCCGTACCGGGCAAGGCCTCGGGCGCTACGTTGTCAGCACACCTGGACGTGGCCAACGGCTACGGCGTGCGCTTTGCGACCTACGAGGTCGAAGGCCGCATGCAGGTCTGCTACGAGGGCGAGGCCTTTCGCCGCCTGCTGGCCATGCCCGTGGCCGATGCCGAGCAGCGCGCCCGTGCCGTCCTGGCGCTGACCCGCCCCGAATGCATCAACCCCGACCTGCCCGCACACGAGCGTGCCAAAGTCACCACCTGGCAGGCGGAGGTGCTGGAGCGCGTGGACGTGGCGGGCCTGCCCGGCTACCTGCGCAACCGTGTGCAGATGCGGCGCGCCAGCGTGTGGGGCGCCGCAGCCTTCCAGCAGGCGCGTAAGAACGCGGCCGACCTGGCGGTGGCTGCGGCCGCCGCACGCGCCCTGACGGAATTCAGTGGCGTGAGCAAGGTTGACCTGCCCGACGAGGACCAGAGCGCCTACAACGACGCTGCCATGCGAGTGAGCGCCGTACGCTGGGCGCTGGTGCCTGCTGCGGCGCCTGTCGCGACCGCCGCCGGAGCACGCCCCACACTGCTGACCGAGCCCGGCGCCCCCGGCGAAACCTGCGTGCTGCTGGTGGACGCGCAGCACAGCGCCAAGGCGCCACTGCTGCGCCGCTGCACCTACGGCGTGGTGTGGACTGCATCGGCCAGCACCAACCGCGAAGGCACAGCCTTGGCCCTGGCCGTGCAGCCCATGGAAGGCTGGCGCGAGCTGTGGGTGCTGCGCAAAACGGAAGGCGGCTGGCTGGCCGATGTGCTGCCGCCCGCCGCCGCCACGCCCGAGACCGGTGTAGCCGAATGGGCGGGCTGGGTGCCCGGCGGCCAGCAAATGCTGGTGGCGCGCGAAGCCCGGGGCCAGGGCCGCTACCGCAAGAGTTTTGAGGTGGTGCGGCTGGAGGGCTTGACCACCGAGCGCGTGACGGGCGATGTGGCAGCCCTGCCCCTGTTCCAGCGCTGGCAGGACCCAGCGTGGAAGCGCGAGACGATCAGTCTGCGGTGAACGAAGCAAGGCAGACCAGGGGAGGATTTGACGGGTTCCGTAAACTTGGTCCCGTCTTCTCTTTCCGAATGCTTGCCCAATGTCTCTCGCCGTTACCCCCTCGCTGTCCACATTGCTCACCGTGGGCCGATTGAATAAGGTTGGAAAAAAACCTTGTTCTTCGCAGAGGAGGAACGAACACGCAAAAAATGACTGTGGCAAAGCAAAGGTGGAAAAAATAGAGATTTTCCCCGGCAGTCTTGGCGAAATCGAGGAATAGAGTTGGAAACATACTCTTTCAGCGGTGGCGCAACGCTAACAGAAGGAGCGTATCTTCACACTGCTTTAGTATATTTTCATCGTTCCACTGGTGCGCGCACTAAGGGGCAGACTTCATCGTACTTTCGAGAAGTACGGCTTAATAAAAACATTTCTCCGGTAATGGGGAGGAATGCAGGAAATATTAGTCGTGGATATTTCGTCGGTGCTGTTTCACCTCAAGATGTACTGCGCCGCCATACGTTGTTTGGATATTTTCATCTCCGCTATGACACCGATTTTGCTATTGTTGGTGAGAAGAAGTTAATCGACGGATTGTTTGGCGATCACGTTACGGCAAGATTCGATTCTTCGATGGCATGCAAGTATCTCCGCTGGTGTCCACGTTGTTCCGATGAGGATTTTAAAGCCTACGGATTCGCAAGTTGGAAGACAGTTCATCAGATTCGATCGATTCACGTTTGTCACATTCACGGTGATCTATTGCTTCTTCGTTGCAAGCAATGCGGGGAATATCCGGGAGACTGGAGGAAGTTCAGACTTCCTGGTGAAGCATGCCCAAATTGCAGGAGTTATGAATTTGAGGGAGCCAGTATTGTTGCGGGGTCCGCGTATCAACAGTTCGTGCAAGATGTAGCGGCGGCGTTCTCGTATCAGACTGACATGTACCGAGACAAGGCATGGGCTACGTTGATGGCAACCTTCGTCTCGAGATTCAACTCGCTGAGTGACGCGGAGAATGCGCTTTCCAATTATCTGTATTCCAAATGGGAAGTGTCGTGCTTGGCCGCGCTCGGAGATCTGCTGCAAGTGCGGGTTGGTTCTACATCGAGGTTATTCGATATCGGTACGAAGAGCATTTGCTTCCGCATTTTATTGTGCCGCGCGATGATGACCTTAGATCCCGATTTGCTCAGAGAAGGTGTAGCAGTAAGCACCCCGTTTATTGTTGGGAGCGGCAATCTGTTCGCTTCGACCGTTGGTCGTCATGCTATTCTCGTCGGGATTGATGAACTTACAAGAGCAGCGCTAATTGCTCCTGGTAGCATCAAAGACGCGGCTGCAAGTATGGGACTTGACTATGACAGCACCTATCGGAAGTGGAAGCGACTCTTGAAGTCAATGTTGGCCGAACTGGGTGAGGACGCGGTAAGGGGGATGCTTCCAGAAGGCAGGCGATTTCACAAGGTTACACGGGTGGGAGGCGGGCAAGATCTCATGGCCGCTTACAAGCATAGGATCGCGACCGCATTACTAGAAAGCCCGACGCATACTCGAGCCAGTCTCTGGCTTGAGCACTTTAGGGCGATGAAATATCTGTCTTTAAATGATTATGACTGGCTAGCCAACTTAATTGGCGGAAACATGCTGAGCAAGCGCCCAAGGATCAAGTAGCTTCAGTTAAACAATTGAAACTGTCTAGGGTGTCTTGTAGGGATAGATCCAAGGAGTTGAGCAAGACGCCGAGGTGAATGCTCCCGTAGCCATCGAAGATCCGCCGAAGAGTTTCTCTCAATGTCTGCGAGTGAGCACTTAGGCGAGTTGTTTACAAAGGCTGTGATTCGCTCGACGCACTCATTCTCTCTACCTTCTCGCAGTCGAAATCTCCATGCGCGGCGGAGTTCCGGATCAACCTCCAGCCATCGAACAATGTCGGCTCGACTGACGCTCAATTTGGACATCACTTCGGCATAACTAATGCATGCCATAAATGCTCGGCGGACGTGTTCTGGTGCTGACTGTGGGTGCTCTCCCAGGTTTGCAAAGAGTGGGAGCTGCCCCCCGACTACAGGACCGCTGCCGGAAGCTACCAATACAAAAGTTTGGGCTGCGTCAGTTGAAGAAGCCCAGTCGAGAGCGCACCAGAGCAGCACCCAGGGGATGGCGGTGTCTCTCTTCCGACGCCATAACAGACTAGGAATTGGGGACGCCTCAATGGACTGAGTCATTTGGGGTTGTGCAATGCGAGCAAGGGCGGATGAGCCTGTGGAGCAAAACCATCGAGTCAACCTCTCGTGCCTAGCACCATCGACGGAATGGATGACGCCCATTTCCTTCAGTCGCAAGAGTGTCGACAGGCGCACTGCGCCCATGTCGATTGATTGTATGCCGCGAAGAGCTGCGCTTACGGACGCGACGTGCTGTGCTGCACGGACAGCGTGAGGTGAAAGGTCAAAGCTAAATCCTGTGCTTTGGCTCGGTAGTCTCCACTTTTTGCTTCGAATGTTGCTTAGCTCAAGTGGCTTGTCATGTTTTTCGCAAAAAACAGTTATAGGGAACTGATGGGATGTATGCCAATAAGCACGTCCTACCTTGGAAATATCGTCATTGACACAACTACGGCACCACTTCAGAGGATGAACTATCTTCAGTGTCCGAGATGAGCCAATTAATCGTCTGTTCCAGTGTGGCGATTCTTGCTGTAGCCCTTTTGCCGCTATCTCCGTTTGTTCTTGACGACTCAGAAAGGGGAGATAGAAGCCTGCGACCGTGTGACTTCGAAGGATCTCGGTAAGCGAGTCTTCCGTTCTTTGCGCTGCGCGAACGAACACCTCCATGGACTGGGGGAACTCGTGCTGACGAGCTGCATGCTTCGCATGAAAAAACGCTGCTCCGGTGGCCTCCGAGTTCCGCTGGCAGCTGAGCACGTGGTTTGCCGAACACCAGCTGTAAAGCGTTTCATCAGGCATTATGGAGGTTAGACACAAGAACATAGGTTCGTTCTACGTGAACTACTGTTTAGCTTCCCCATCGCATTTAGTTGGACTAGCAGTTTTTTTACCGCTTGCTTTAAGACTTGCCAGTTGGACTTCAAAGGCATTGATGAGATCCGCTGTTATGCCCAATGCTCTGATGTCGTCAGGGGACATGGTTTTGAATGCCTCAAGTTGAGCTGAGAGCTGATTCGCCTCGCGAGTTTGTTTAGATTTGAACTGGGTGAGCAGCCTTTGTGCGGCGGAGACGACTGTGGAATTGCGGCCCTCAATCAAAGCAGGCTGTTTGGCTGTGACTGTCGATGCTCGTTTGGAAGTCTTGCTGGCGGGCGGGATATCGATGAATTGGTTTGCAACGTTGAAGTCGTCGGAGGACAGAGACAGGGCAACTGACCGCAGATGTTTGAAACGAGGGGACTCTTGCGCTTCTAGGAAGTCTTGCTCACAAACTTCTGCTGTGTCGTAGGCCCGTCGCAGAGCGGACCGTTGTACTTCCTGATGGTATGCGACGAATAGGCCGGGCAGGCCACTTGAATTTTCGATCTCAAATCGAGACCTCAAATCTGTGTCTATATTCCAGTTTTCCACTATCGAAAATTTTCTCGCCTGGGGAACGAAATGCTGTTTCCACCATGTTTCCTGACCAGTGACTGCAGGCTCAAACAGACAGATGCCGCCGACGCTAAAGCGTCGCATCACTTGGCTGAAGAGTTTTATGTGCTCGAAAGCCAAAGGATTCCCGGAAAGAACAACAGATACCCCCAAGTTCATCAACTGAAGATAGAACAATGTGAAGTCGAGTCGCCACGGGCTGTCTTCGAAGGTTGATTGTTGTTTCTCATCTATGCATAGAACAGCAACCCTGTGGAGCGTGAGCAGCTTGGATACAGTCACCAATAGCGTGTCGATGTTGGTTGTCTTCTTGTGTTGCTCAAAATAGGTGGTCCCCAATTTTTCATCAAGTGTATGAAGTATCCGCTTGAGGAGGGCTCCTCGTGAGCCATTGCTTGGGTGGTCGACCAGCAGATAGACACATTGGCGTAAGCTGTAAAAGCCAGCCGAATCAGATTTTCCGTATTCCAACACTTGCTTTGGGACGAATACGCTTAAGGCCCTCTTGAGTAAAGCCGTTTTTCCGGTTCCTGTCATGCCTGCGATCAGCAGGCCTCCCCCTTGAACATTCTCTAAGCTTCGCAGATCCTCTCTCGTGCAAGCCATACCAATCTGGTTGCATCTCTTTCTTACGACGGGGTCCAGTGGATTATTCTGAGCTAAGGATCGCCTAAGAAGAATTTGTAGCCCCGAGGCCGGTTCAAGCACCGCACTTGATGGGACGAAGTGTTGATCACTGATGTTCAGTAGAGGTTCTCTGCGGTTAGCTGGAATGGACTTCCATTTAATATGGGTGAGTGGTGATGACGCCAAGATTCTGGGTAGGTCTGTGTACGAAATAAATGGCGAAATGTGTTCGAAGAAAGGGTTAGGACCCGCTGCAAGTTCAGGGTGATCATGTGCATTGGACATTTACTCATTCCCCAAAAATCTAGACATTGCATGGTCTGCCAGCGTCGGTGGCATATCGTCAACTTCGTCGACTGGGAGCGTTGGCGAGATAGCGGCCTCATCTAGCTGTTGTTGATCTTGTTCTCGCAGCAGAGCAAGCTCTTCACGCCTGTTTTGCTCGAGATGCGAAACAATTGAGACCAGTGATGGTTTCTTGTTCAGCATGGAGATTTCCGTCTTTACCTCCGCTCTGGCTGATTCTGTCACTGCGGCGAACCGTTGCACCTTGTCTGCACCTTGTTGGTCCCTCTCATTGTTTAAAAGGTCACCCCGAATGGCTTGATCCTCGCAATAGGTAATCCATTCATCCAACACAAGGTTTTTGTTTATGATTTTGTCCCGTGGAGAATGAACTACTCTAATGAGACCGTTGCGCGTCGGCAGCCATGCTTGTGAAAGGTCGGTGGTGTCCATCTTTAGCATAGTCGGAATATCTTTGCCGGTAAGCTTCACCTGTTCCATTAGCCCAGTCTTGGCCAGCGCGTCGCTTGTGTAGCGAAGTCGTAGCAGTCGCATTTTTCGACCGTGAACTTTCCCTATGAGGCGAATTCCGTTCTTGCAAATCACGGCCTGTACATCAGGTAGGTTGTATGCGCGCAGGTCGTTGTAATCGAAATTGAGTCCGACATTCAGACCTTGGCGAGTGAACCAGTTGTATATATTGATTCGTGTGGGCTTGACAGACGGCTCAGCTAACAGCATTCCGTCTGGTGCTAAATTTGGAACTTCCTCCTCGCAGTTATGCCAGATGATGTGCTTAATCAACTCAGACATGTATTCGGCGTAGTTCCACAGGGCCTCTGAGGCAGGATTGACCTCCCCCCGCTTTCTCGGTTTTCCATGTGTCGAGCCGGGAATTTTGTGATCGAGATGGCTGTGCATCCGATCATGCTCGGTCTCTACCCCGCCCTTGGCATCGCCGCGCATGGCTGGGGTGAAATGGAAGCCGATGCCAAACTGTTGCTCAAATTCCGTCGATTCTTGTCCTTTTAGTTCCCCATTGTCGGCTAGGACGGATCTTGTCAGAAGGCCTGGAATCGCTCCCTCGTCAATGTCCACTCCAAACCTGCTTGCCCAGGAGCGTTTATCTCGTAGGGCGCCGTGAAGTATCGTTAGGAGTGCTGTCCTCGGAGAGGCCGGCTCCCATCCGCAATAAACTCCGAAAATTATCCCGGAACGCGACTCTTTGAGTATCAGACGAGTCATTGGGGGCAACTTTTTGAGCCTGCTTCGAAATGACACCAGATATACATCGTTGGACGTACCATCAAACATTGATTGTTGGCCCACCGCGACTAGACTGTCTTGCTCCGATTTACCCGATGTTTTCTTTATCTGTGCTGATTTGGTCGGGCCAAGAAGAATCTCTCGGACTGATTTGCCGTGTTTTTTTTCGCCCCAGCGCATGAACTGATCAAAACTAGGGCGCAGTTCCCTAGGGAATAAAACAGCTTTGACCTCTCCTGTTGGGGACTCTTCATGCACTGCCCAGTAAGCAGAGCAGGTCAAAAGATAGGCGTCCCGCGCAGGTGTTTCCCTTGAAATAAGCGCGAAGCCGTAGCCCAGCCGTTGCTTGTCTAATTGAGAAAGAGGATAGCCTCGAGACTTCCAATGCTGTGTTTTGAAAAGGCGTGGACTTCGACCCAGTTTCGATTCTTGCTTTTTCTCAACTCCAGGGTTGCCGCAGCGGCCTAGATAGCCAGCGAAGAGTGCGCTTCTTACACTTCCGCTCGTCCAATAGCGATTGATCCACCTGCGTAAAGTGAGCGGCGTCCTTTGAAGTTCCCGTGCCCTCTCGTCGATCTGACGCGCGAATGTCGGGTCTGACACAACCTCCGAAACCGGGCGAGCTTGGTGCCCATCGGGTTTGCAAACGATAGGCCTGATCGCCGCGAATCTTTCGTCGCGCTCTTTGAATTGTTTTCGGAGTTTTGCACGCGCTTTTTCTGATGCACATGCATTGAGACGGTCCTGATCCGTATATTGGACTGTCTTTGACTGAATGTTAACCACAACGCATTTTGATGCACGCAATAGCTCCTCGATTTCGGACAAACGCCGGGCGTATGGTTGGCGTACATAAGATTTCCTCTGGTTCGAGTTATCTTTGCAAGGTCGTTCGCGATCAATTAGCCAAATCAATGAGTCGCTGCCATTGTATTGAATATCCAAAATCCGAACGGGGCCGCTGAGCTCCGAGGACCCGGGACCGTTGTCGAGGATGTCACCGAGATTAAGAGGGGGAAGGGGGCTCACGCGTTCTCCTTCAGCCATGCTTTTCTCAGCTCCCTCCAGACTACGACGCCTCCTTTTTGCAGTGGTTCTGAATTGTCGAGCACAAGTGTTAGGTCATGATCGATATCGAGACGCCAAAGTGCGAGCCGATAGAGCTCTTGCACTCTTGAGAGGTCGGTTGATCTGCGCGAGGCAATGCGGCGAAGAAGTGGAAGGGGTGGGGTAACGTGCGCGTGCTCTCCGAGGTCCTGCACGATCTCTTTATAAAGAGATGTCACGATCGCGATTTTTCGCGCGGCCGCATTCATGCGCGGCTCCAATGCATCGAGGTTGTATGTGAGCTCAGGTGGGAATTTTTCTGCGTGAATTAGCAGATGGCGAACCCGGCACTCAACGACGTATCGGCGAGCTAGCTCAAGACGGTCTTTTGCCCGTGATCCAAGAATCGGAGCGGTAGCGATCTCTTCGGGTTTGTTGTCAATCGCGAGAAGGAAGAATTCGCCATTTTCTTTCTTCCACGATGTCAAAATATCTAAGGTGCCGACATAGGGAATATTGGTTCCAACGTACAAGCCGTGCGAGATGCCAGCTTCTCTAGCGATGTCCACTAGCCCTCTGACTCGGACCCCTTTATCGAAACCTGGGAGGCCTTCGCCGGGATGAGCGTGCTCCCAAGGCCACATTGGATACTGTTCTCGGACGTCCGACGCCCCTAACCACTTGGCTAACTGAATCGTTCTGGCTTCCGCGATGGCGCGGAAGTGATGTAGGCGTCCTAGTTCTGGCGCCGGAAGGTGGCCGATGATGCTGAACGGTGAGTAGTCCCGCTTCGTGACGCGAAGCCAAGGCTTGTAGCGCTGGAAATGGCCTTGCCCGTAGCCTCCCCTTATCAGCGCAGAGAGCTTCCGGTGTGACATCTTGCCGGTTTGAGGCGGTGGAGGACGACGCCCGCGAGCGAACTCTCCCTCCGCGAAATCTGTTGCGGTCCACATGATGTGCTTTTCCTGTCTGTTCTGAACAAGAATGAACAAGAGAAAGCTTGACCCTCTGCTAAGGTGCAGATAAATTGGGATCTGTTAGCGATCCTGGGACAAGCTTCTCGGGGGACGAGGCCTCGGGTTGCCGCCTGAGGCTTTGTCTTTTCTGCGATAAATCGCAGCGCGTGGCACGTAGCCGATAGCAATTGGGTCTTACTTCAAGCCGAGCTCCTTTGCGATCTGATAGCTGGCGCCGCGCACACATTTCCGCTTGCCGCGCAAGATGGCATATACAAGGTCTGTACTGAAGCCGCGTTCCCTAGCCCATTCGGACACAGTGATCCCGCGTTGCCTAAAGACATCCCAGGACAGAGGGACGTCTTGATCCTGTGACGCTAAATAGACTTTATTCGAGGGTTCTGGCATTAGACGACGTGCAAAATGGAGGTCGATAGTCGATGTTAGGTGGCTGCCCGTGATGTGTCCACTTCAGTCCAAAAGAGTCGCTGCTGCTATTCAGCTAGTCTCCATAAAAGTATCTTGATTGCATTTCCAGTAGGCGTCGAGAATTTATATGCGGAGGCCACATAAATATCGCTATTCCTCTCAGCTATCGTCTATATCTGCATGTTACATAGCGTTACTTCGCAGATGATTGTTTCTGTCATTGTTTGCGGCAGTGGTGTCTCAAAATTGCGAATCAACTCTTCAACTTGTGTCTATGTGACCTTCGTCGATATCGCAGTCGCAAACTGCCGTTTCCATTTAAGATGTCAGTTGGAAGGGTATTGGGCATGAATCAAGTAGATCCAGATTGAAAGAGTCTGATGATGTCGCGCCTAGACCAAAATACCCCGTGCATTTTCATTACGTTGCAGCGCACCCTTGTCGCTTTCAACTTCACTGGAAGATAGACGGTTGGAGATGTGCATCGCGGTTTGGTCGGCGCCGCGACGTGCTCGGTCTCCTATGGCCGGCGTTCCACCAAGGTCACTAAGGGCTCAATGCTGTTCGCTTGTGTAGCTTGTTGATAGCCCCTCGACACCACCCCTCTTTCATCATGCAAGTTCAGCCCGCGCAGCCACGGGCTTTCTTGAGGGTTAACCCTGGCTATGAAATCCCAGACATTTTGTTGGTCTCGCCTTCTGTGCAGATCAGCCGGGTAGAAGTTTCGGGTGAAACCTAGCTTGAGTGGTTAGGTTTCGAGCGGACAGAGGGGTCAAGTGAATCAGGCTTCTTCAGCTCCTCAATGCACGGGAATCTGAGTGGGGTTACAGAGCATGGGCCTGGCTTTGTCTGCAAGGCGGGCGCAGGCCTATTGAGAAGGGGGCAAGAGGTTTTCCATTCCTCTTGGCCATACGCCTGTGGTGACTAGTGCCCAGATCGCATCACTTATGTCGCCAGCGATGGGGACGATTTCGCGCGATGCATTGGCAGTCATCACCGCGCGCAAACCTGGATCCTCTTCCGGTGGCGCTGACAGGTGATAACTTTGGCCCGACTCTGTTCTGAAAATGCCTTGCGCGAGGTCTAG